>NZ_JAVRBM010000002.1:0-303473 GCF_034531255.1 Nostoc sp. ChiQUE01b
TGCTATGGAAGATGTGCTTCGCACAGCGTCCTAATCGCCTTGTCCGTTGCTATATCATTAATTAGAAATAAGAAAAGGCAATTTACAGCAATTTTCAGGTAAATAGACCACAGTGATTGAACCAAGCGAAGGCATCATCTTCAGTAATGTAATTGACAGCAAAAGCCATTGCTTGGTTGAGTGATTCGGTGGTGCGTGCCTCACAGGAACGGAGAAATTGCTTCAGTTTAGACCAACACAGTTCTATAGGAGATAAATCTGGAGAGTAGGGGGGCAAAAACTTGACTTTTGCACCGACGGACTCAATTGCAACTTTTACTCGTTCGGGGTGATGAATTTTCAGATTATCCATGACCACGATAGCCCCTTTCCACAACTGAGGTGCTAAGACTTGAGTCACATAAGTGAGAAAAGCTTCAGTATTTATACTTCCTGGCACAGTCATTGCTGCAATCAGTCCATCAAGGTTCAAAGCACCAACCAAAGAAACGTTTCCTCCCTTGTGTCCAGGGATACTATCAACTGCTCTTTCGCCATCAAAGGCTCTGGCAAACAACCCGCGCAGCGATTGATAAATTCAACCCCGCTTCATCCTCCAAATTAGGTTAACTGGTAAAGTTTTTCTTTCATTTGGGATGAAACTTGAGGATTGGGAACTCTGATGATTGAATATTGGCTACTGCTGCGATCGCTATTCGTAATATTATCTAGTTAGCTAGCTACGGTAGCCAAGATGTCGCAGCGAATCAAAGTGTACTCCTACTCGATATACCACTCGTCAAATTCATATATTGGTATTGCTCTTGCCGAAAAAGCTTTGCAGGGTTTACCTGTTAATATTGAACGACGACCAGTCTACATACCGAAGGAACGCGGGATAAAGGTAGCTGACCTGCAAGGACGAAGTGAAAAAACTTACTTGCTACTGAAGATGTAATAAACATTAGGGGCGCACAGCTAGCTATGCACCCCTATGAATCACCTAATATTTCACCTTGCGAAAGTTTTGGGTTCCGAAATCCACATTGCTTAGTAATGATTCAGGTTAATGCCAGCTTTTTTTGCCATTGCTTCTAACCCATTAATTTGTAGGGTTTTAATTGCTTTGGTAGACAGCTTTAATCTTACCCAGCGATTTCCACCTTCCCACCAAACCCGCTTGTCTTGAAGATTAGCGTGCTGAAGGCGTTTAGTACGGCGGTGGGAGTGGGAAACAGAAAAAGCGTTGTTTGCCTTCTTACCAGTTAGTTCACAGCGACGGGACATAGCTACTATCTCCAGATTGTTATTTTAATACAACCTTTCCATTTTAGGTCTAAGGCAGCAGAAGTGGGGAGATGAGGGAGATAGGGGAGCAGGGGGAGCAGGGGGAGCAGGGGGAGCAGGGGGAGCAGGGGAAGCAGGGGAAGCAGGGGAGAAAAAACTCCTAACTCCTAATTCCTAACTTCCCACTCAGCACTCAGCACTACTTACTTGCTTGTTCCGTCAGCTTGGTGAGTACCTCATTTGAACGCTCGACGAAGGATTTCATTCCCTCAGCGTCAAATCCTTTCTGAGACATCAGGGCCAAATCGTAGACGTGTTGGCAAATCAAGTTGACTAACTGAGCTGTAGGCGATTCACCGTCACCTTGAATGATACTACCTTGGTTCAGATTTGACAGATTTTGAATCAACGGATGAGCAGTATTCACCAGCAAAATGTGATCTTCAGGAAACTCTGCTGACTGCTGCTGCATCATGGCGTTCATTTCCCGCAGGCGGCGGAGAATTTCTGGTAAAAGCACGATCGCAGGCGGTGTACCTTGAGGATCGTCTGATTTTAAAGCTTCGGTACGGATGTTGAGTTTGGGTTTGTTGAGGGATTTCTCAAATAACTCTTTGATCGTCTCACTGCGAGTTTTGTTCGTCTTCGGATCGACAATTTCCGTAGCTTTGTCTTGTTCTAGCAGGGTATTATCTAAATCTGAGTCTACCCGCGTAAACTTGACATCCTGATATTCCCGCTCTAGGAAGTTGATAAAGTGGGTGTCGATGAAGGAGTCCATAAACAGGACTTCCAAGCCTTGATTTTTGTGCAATTCTATGTATGTAGATTGAGTTGCTTCATCGGTACTGTAGAAAACCCGGTTTTCGTGGCGTTCTTTGTTGCGTTCTAAATACTCTTTGAGCGTGGTATAGGGAGCGCCGGGTGCTGAATTCTCAGAACTGGGTGAAGGAGTGATATCTTGCCAAGCATCCCCCTCTGAAGACTGAACTTCAACCACTGGCGTTTCAGCCGCAACTTTTTCTGTCAGCTTGGCGGTGGTGCGGAAGACGATGATATCTTCGATTTGTTTTTTGAATTTCTCATCGTTGAGAGCGCCAAATTTTACAAAAGTACCGAGGTCTTTCCAGGCGCTAATGTATTGTTCACGATTATCGCGGAAAAGTTCTTTGAGGCGATCGCCTACTTTTTTGGCGATGTAGTCACCAATTCGCCGCACGGTGCGATCGCCTTGCAAGGCACTACGCGAAACGTTTAGGGGAATATCGGTACTATCAATCACACCCCGCATCGGCATCAGAAATTGCGGGATAATTTCTTCGCAGTTGTCGCTGACAAAAACTTGATTACAAAATAGCTTGATCTGCCCTTTGGTAACATCTACATCCGGTCTCATTTTCGGGAAATATAAAATCCCATTGATGATAAAGGGATAGTCGGTATTTAGATGTACCCACAATAGTGGTTCTTCTTGAAAAGGATACAGGTAGCGGTAAAACTCTAAATAATCTTCTTTAGTCAGATTACTCGGAGATTCTCGCCACGGTGCTTTTTGCTTATTTACTACTTCACCGTCCAGTTTAATTGGGACTGGCAAAAAGTCGCAATAGGTCTTGACAAGATTTTTAATCCGTGCTGATTCGAGAAATTCCTCTTCTTCTCCTTGCAGGCTGAGAGTAATAGTAGTACCGCGAGTTGTTCGCAGCGAGTCTTCTATGGTGAATGCTGGGGAACCATCGCAAGACCAGTGAACCGCCTGTGCCCCTTCTTGATAAGATAGGGTATCAATTTCTACCTTTTGCGCCACCATAAAGGAGGAGTAGAAACCAAGACCAAAGTGACCGATGATCGGTTGATCTGATTTGCCTTCATACTTATGAATAAATTCTTCAGCACTAGAGAAGGCAACCTGATTGATATATTTCTTAACTTCATCTGCGGTCATTCCGATACCGTTATCGGAGATGGATAGAGTTTTCTTATCTTTGTCAATGGCAAGTTCAATTTCTGGTTCGCCGATGTCTCCAGCATAATCTCCAGCGCGGGATACCATTTTCAGCTTTTGGATGGCGTCTACAGCGTTGGATACCAGTTCCCGCAAGAAGATTTGGTGATCTGAGTAAAGCGACTTCTTGATGATCGGGAAAATATTCTCAGTATGAATACTGATAGTGCCTTGTTCTAGCATAATTGGTAATTTTCGATGTTAGTATCTGAAATGATGATAGGGGCTAATATAGCCTATCCCTCTGTTTTCCAGGATAAACCCGGAGAAGATAGAAGGGTATGATACCAATTAGGATTTTAAAAGCATAACTTAGGCAATCGCACCTTTTTTGAGCATTGTTTGCCGCCATTTTCTGATTCGGATTCCCCTACTTCCAACTCCCCACTCCCCACAGATTGCTGTTTAAGTATTACTAAAATTCTTCTCCAACACCAAAAAATAGTGGTATGGATAACTAGGATCGATAAATTCTTGCTTAACAGTTAATCCAGCTTTGGCAACAGAGTTTAAAATCCGCTTTTTGGGATAACCTTTCAAACCCATTTCCCAGTAGTGTTCGTCACAGACGGGCGTTGTACTCCAGAATTTTGGGACATTGAATAGTAAATACCTTGGTCTACCTGAGAAAGAAGTTTTCACCTGAAACGAGAGGTATTGAGTGCAATAAGGAATTGAAATCACCAAAAATTTCTTAGTTGCTTCGGCAAGTTTTCTCAATGCTTTTTCTGACTGTTCATAGGGGAAATGTTCCAGCACTTGAAACAGAACAATCGCATCAAATTTATCTTTTGGTAATGAAAAATCTGTAGTCAAATCCAAAATTATTTCTGGTTTGAGGCTAGGGTCAACATCAGCAGTAGAGACGTTGTATCCATTATTCTTCAGAATGTCTGTTAACAGAGAATTAAAAATCCCAATTTCCAGAACGTTTTTTACCTGATTACCCAGCGAAAAAATTAGACGCAACTGATGATGGTAACTGATGAGGCGATTTTTGGATAAATATTCTGAATTTCTAATATCTAACGAGGTGATGAGTTGCATAAATAAGCCTACCTAAGCTGAGAGATTAACAAATTTGGTGGGTATACAACTACAGGATTCCCGGAAAAATCATGAAAGTAACAGTACCTTGTTTCGTTTGTATATAATACATCTCCTAGAAGGCAATACGCTTGGGTTTGTGAAAAATTGCTTTGTTGGGTTTCGTTCCTCAAACACCACTTGCTTCTCCCAAGGGGAGACGCTGCGCGAACAAGCCGGGGAACCCGTCCAACGCAGTGGCTCCCCAACCTACACTAACACCAAGCGTATTGGGTTACAGCAGTTTTCATGTATTTGAACCACATTTGTTGTAGGGGCGCAAGGGCTTGCGCCCCTACCGCGTGGTCTATTTACCTGAAAATAGGTGTAAGACGTAGGATTCTACGCGCTAAAGTATTTTGCTACCGGGTGATAGGTAATAATCGCAGTAGTAGACTGTTCTGGATAAAGTTGTTCGCTTTCATCCATATACAAGTTAATTCTGTCAGTCTGCAATAACTCCAGTTGTTTGTACTGATCCTGAATATTTGGACAAGCTGGATACCCAAAACTATACCGTGAGCCACGATAGCGTTGTGCTAATATATCCCGAATATTATCGGGTTCCTCAGCAGCAAAACCTAACTCTCGGCGAATTCTGGTGTGTGTCCATTCAGCTATAGCTTCTGCAACCTGCACCGCCATACCGTGGAAATATAGGTAATCAGTGTATTGGTTATCAGCAAACAGCTTTTGGGCGAACTCTGTGGCAATTTCCCCTACAGTCACCGCCTGCATCGGGAAGACATCAATAATTCCCGACTCCTTTGGTGCAAAGAAATCTGCTATGCACAGCCGTCTTAAAGATTTCTGTCTGGGAAACTCGAAAGTTGCAACCTGTTGTGATTGATTCTCTGAGTTATATATATGTAGAGAATTCCCCTCGGCTTGACAAGGGAAATACCCATAAATCACCTGGGGATGCAACAGATTCTCTTCAATAATTCGCTGTTTCCAAGTTTCTAAAACTGGGTAAACTTTCTCAGCTAAGAAAGCCTGATATTCTTCTTTAGATTGTTCCTTTGGTTTGCGGAATTGCCACTGTCCAGCAATCAAAGCTTGTAAATCCAAGTGCCAGAATATTTCCTGGATGGGAATATCACTAGGCTGCAACAACTTCGTTCCCCAGAAAGGTGGTGTGGGACGTTCAATATCTATCGCTACAGCATCAGAACGTCGCGTATCTACTTGTTTTGGTTCAGTAGATACTGTTTCTTTAGCAGCTGTAGTTACTGATTCTTTGTGACCATTAGTCGAAACTTCAGTCGTTTCTATTTCATTCAAAAATCCCTGCAAATCTTGCCAGTTACCAGCGGCTTTTGCTGGCATTAACTTATCCATGAAGTGCAAGTCAGAAAAGGCATCTTTGCCATAAACTACTTTGCCTTTGTAGGTGTTTTGGCAATCATCATGCACAAATTTGGGAGTTAGCGCCGCACCACCTAAAATCACAGGGACACTAATTCCCTTTTCGTTGAATACCTCCAAGTTCTCTTTCATGAAGGCAGTGGATTTTACCAGCAAACCACTCATGGCAATACAATCAGCTTTGTGCTGTTCGTAAGCGTTGATGATGTTTTCTACCGGCTGTTTAATTCCCAGGTTAATCACCTTATAGCCGTTGTTGGACAAGATGATATCCACCAAGTTTTTACCAATGTCGTGGACATCGCCTTTGACTGTGGCAATGATAAAGGTTCCCTTGGCATTATTACCTGATTCTGATTTTTCCATGAACGGTTCTAAAAACGCCACCGCCGCTTTCATGGTTTCCGCAGATTGCAAGACAAAAGGTAGCTGCATTTGTCCAGAACCGAATAATTCCCCGACAACTTTCATGCCATCTAGCAGAAAGGTGTTGATAATTTCCAAGGGGGGATATTCTTCTAAGGCTTTTTTGAGATGTTCTTCTAAGCCTATGCGTTCGCCGTCGATGATATGGCGTTTGAGACGTTCTGGGATAGGGAGACTTTCATCTAAGGAGCGATCGCGTTTTGTTGTCACCCCGGCAAACACTGTGGTAAGCTCTCCCAAGGGATCGTAAACGCAAGCATTACCCTCAAACTTCCGTTCGTCATAAATCAACTGCCGACAAATTTCTTGATGGCGTGACTCAATCTTCGAGAGCGGTAAAATCTTGTTAGCGCTGACAATGGCTGCATCCATTCCCGCCGTCGTCGCTTCGTGCAAAAACACTGAGTTCAACACCATCCGCGAGGCTGGACTCAAACCAAAGGAAATATTGGAAACACCCAAAATTACATGACATCCAGGCAATTCTTGACGAATGCGGCGGATGGATTCAATTGTGGCTTTACCGTTTTCTCGGTCTTCTTCAATCCCGGTGGAAATGGGTAACGCTAGGGTATCAAAGAATATTTCTGTGGGTGGTATGCCGTATTCTACAGCTTGACGGTATGCACGCTCTGCGATCGCAAACTTTTTGTCTGCTGTCCGCGCCATCCCATCTTCATCAATAGTACCAATGACTACACCAGCACCGTACTTTTTCGCCAACTCCAGCACTTTCAAAAAGCGCGGTTCCCCATCTTCGTAGTTGGTGGAGTTCAGCAAACACTTACCACCAGCAACCTTTAAACCCGCCTCCATCTTTTCCCATTCGGTGGAGTCAAGCATTAAAGGTAATGTCACATTATTAACAATGCGCGAAACTAGTTCGTGCATATCTCGCACGCCGTCACGTCCCACATAATCGACATTGACATCGAGGATGTGTGCGCCTTCTTTGACTTGCGCCCTCGCCATTGAAACGAGTCCATCCCAATCTTCAGCATTTAGTAAATCGCGGCACTTTTTGGAACCACTGGCGTTAAGACGTTCGCCAACAATCAAGAAAGAATTATCTTGGTCGTAAGGCTGAGTGGTGTAAATTGATGCTGCTGCTGGTTCTAAACTAGGTTGTCTAACTTTTGGCTTCAGACCTTTAGCAAGTTCTGCCAATTGTTGAATGTGTTCTGGACGTGTCCCACAGCAACCCCCGATCACTTGGACACCCAAATCTTCAACAAAATGCATTAGTGACATCCGTAATTCTAACGGTGTCAGGCGGTAGTGCGCTTGACCGCCGACGTTCTCAGGTAAACCCGCGTTGGGTATACAGGAAACGATGAAAGGTGAATGTTCTGCCAGATACTTGATATGTGGTTTCATCAAGTCTGGGCCTGTGGCACAGTTTAGACCGAGAATATCTATTGGGTAATGTTCCAGAATTGTCAGCACAGCACTGATTTCGGAACCAACCAACATTGTGCCCATGCTTTCCATTGTCACAGACACCATTAACGGCCGGCGATCGCCTTTTTTGGCAAACACTTCTTCAATGGCATTCAGCGCCGCCTTAATTTGCAGCACATCTTGGCAAGTTTCCACCAAAAATAAATCAACACCACCATCCCACAGCGCCTCTGCTTGTTCAGCAAAAGTAGCTTTCATGGTGTCAAAGTCAATATGTCCCAAGGTAGGGAGTTTCGTTGTCGGGCCGATGGAACCTGCCACAAACCGGGGTTTTTCTGGCGTGGAAAATTCCGCAGCGACACGCTTCGCCAATTCTGCGGCTGTCTTGCTGAGGTAATAGGCTTGGTCTGCCAAGTCATATTCTGCCAGCACCAGGGACGTACTGCCAAAGGTATCAGTTTCAATGACATCAGCACCAGCAGCGAGAAAGTCGCGGTGAACCTTAGCGACAGCTTCGGGGTTCGTGTGGACTAAGTATTCGTTACAACCTTCATACTGTGGGCCGCCGAAGTCTTCAGCAGTCAGGTTTTGGGTTTGTAAGTTGGTTCCCATCGCCCCGTCGAAGACGAGGACTGGGCTATTTGGACTACGCAGGCGTTCAAGGAAAGGATGAGTCATATTTTCCTAGAAGAAATGAGCAAATCAAGTGAGTCTTGTGATACTCTACTTACTTTAATTATTTTCCAAAATTTTGGGAGTTTCGGCAGTATTTAATCAAAATTTTTTGATTAAATACTGGAATTACTTATGTGTCTATAATATCACTGGATAGTGAGCTAGTTCATATAGAGGTTCTTCTATGGAAAAAAGGAAAATTTTGATTGCAACTAAAACATACCCTTCAATTAGCACCAAATATCAAGAAACAGTCTGTACAGCACGAGTTTTATTAGATGATGAGGAGAAACCAGTTCAGTGGATTCGCATTTATCCGATTCGTTTTCGTCAATTAGATTTTGATCAGCGTTATCCAAGATGGTCAATTATAAGTGCTAAAATAGAAAGAAATGACAAAGATTATAGAGAAGAAAGTTTTCGTATAGATGATTCTTCGATAGAAGTAATACGAAAAATTGATACCCGCAAGAATTGGGAAGAGCGAAAAGCCTTGGTTCTGCCACTAGAATTCAAATCTATTCGGGAGATTAAAGAGCAAGGTAAGTCTCTCGGTATTATTAAACCACAAATTATAAAAAAATACTTCTGTAAGAAGGAAATAGAACGGGAGTGGAAACCAAAACAGCAAGCAATATTAGCTCAAATGGACTTGTTTGAGCCTTCAGTACAATTAGATAAAATTCCTTACAAGTTTGGTTACGAATTTATTTCTCCAGATGGAGATAAGCATCGTTGTACAATAAATGATTGGGAAATTCAACAACTTTATAGAAATTGTAGAGATAGATCAAATGAGATAAGTATGGACAATAAAGAAAAGGAGGCTTTAGAAAAAGTACGCCAAAAACTAGAAGACGAATTTTTAAGCAAAAAAGATTTATACTTTATTATGGGAAACCTAAAAAACCACAAAAATAGCTTTATGATTATTGGGATATTTTACCCACCAATAATAAAAATATAATATTTAAACTTTATTGTTCCAGGAATGAAAAATGAAGATTAAAGATATTGCCAAAACAAGATGCATACTTACCTTCGGATATGGCAATCGCAAAGACTACGATGCCTTCTTGGAATATCTGCAAAAGTTTGATGTGGGATATGTTGTTGATGTGAGGATGGTTCCTCGTGCTTGGAGCCGGAAATGGTACGGCGACAAAATTAAAATATTCTGTGAATTAAATAATATTGAGTATATTTCTAAAACTGCTTTAGGTAACACATCTGGTAAAGAAAATTGGATTCCAGTAAATCAAGAAGAAGCAGATAAAGCTCTACATGAAATTGCACAAGTTGCTCAAACGGGTAATGTTTTACTCTTGTGTGCTGAAATGAACCCGAATCGCTGTCATCGGAAAGAAGTGGCTGATTGCTTGGGAAACTTAGTATCAATGCCTGTTAAGCATTTAGAGTAGTAAACTAAAATTTTATCGATACTTAGGGAAGAGTGTTTAGTAATCTCATTTCACAAGAAACGCTCGATCGCCTTTAACGTTGGTGGTGCCGCAGCTACGCCCGTCGTAGACATCGCTATTATCAGGTGGGCAATATTATAGATTTCTCGTAGAGGTATGGCATTGCCCATTGACAGAGGTAAGGTTTCACTGATTCTACACATAGTCAGATGAAATGTTTTCGCCAAGTTTCTTATCTTGGGATCACAGCTTAGAGTTGTTACTTTGTTCAGCTCAAAGATGGAAAAAACACCAGGAGTATAACTTGAGTCCTACTATGGATTTAAATTCTTTGTTTAATCTAAATACATTTATTGAATTATTACTGGGGATTAGTTTGAGCGCGGCGGCTGGCTTTCGAGTATTTGTACCCCTGCTAGCATTGAGTGTGGCTTCAGTTTTTGGACATTTAGATTTGCCGACTGACTTTGATTGGCTGGAAACACCTCAAGCTGTAATTGTATTTGCAGTCGCTTGTTTGCTAGAAATTATCGGTTATTACATTCCTTGGTTAGATCATCTGCTGGATATTGTTGCCACTCCTGCGGCATTTATCGCTGGTACAATTGTAACAGCATCTGTTGCTCCAGAGATGAATCCACTGGTGCAATGGACGTTAGCTTTAGTTGCAGGTGGTGGAACCGCAGGATTAACTCAGGGATTAACAAATTTATTGCGGATAAGTTCTACTGGCGTTTCAGGTGGATTAACCAATCCTGTTGTGTCAACCATTGAATTGGTCATCGCAATCGGACTGTCTGTGCTGGCGCTAGCTTTACCAGTGGTAGCAGGAACGATGGTGATTGGTTTTCTAATAATAGCTATTCAAAGAATCTGGAGTTTCTTCTTCAATAAACCATCTTCTCAAACTAACGAAACCGTCTCTCCATCAAGAGAATTGGGATAAGTACTTATGGATTTGTTTCTTGAAGGAGGCAGGAGGCAGGAAGAACCCCACTCAACCGAGAACTGCTATATTGTGACTAGGCGAAATCTGCTGCATGGTGGAGATATTATGCCAATAGAGTGCGATCGCTTTATCGATGGCTTGCTCGATCTGATTATTCATCCCAGCAAGAGCGTGAGATGCTGACTTCAGCACTCCTGAATGTTTGGTCATTTGATAGGGTATTGCGTTAAAATAAGCGATCGCTATCCTAGTTAAGTAATGCCCGGAAATTCCCGGAGGTGTGATTGACCAAGTTTATTTTAAAAATTCTCTGGTTAGACGAAAACGTTGCTCTAGCAGTAGACCAAGTTGTAGGCAAAGGCACCAGTCCTTTGACTAAGTACTTTTTTTGGCCCAGAAATGATGCCTGGGAAGAGTTAAAAAAGGAATTAGAGTCCAAACATTGGATTACTGACGTGGATCGTGTTGAGTTGCTTAACAAAGCGACAGAAGTGATTAACTACTGGCAAGAGGAAGGCAGAAACCGTCCAATGGCAGAAGCTCAGTTGAAATTTCCAGAAGTTGCCTTCACAGGTAGCGCCTGATATTACAAAATTAGCTGTTGTGCTGTTCTACAAGCTGCCACAGTTTGATAGTCTTGTCCCGGCTGCCGCTTGCAATTAATTGTGTAACTTTGCTCACAGCAACAGCAGATACTGAGTCTACGTGCCCAGAGAGAGTAACAATCTCTTCTGCTGTGCTTACCTTCCAAAGTTTAACTGTTTTGTCGCAACTTGCACTTAGGAGCGTTTCACCATCGGCACTAAAAGCCACAGCCACCACAGACCAAGAATGGCCTACAAGTGTGCAAATTAGCTGACCAGTGTTTACCTCCCACAATTTAATAGTGTTATCATCACTACCCGTCGCCAAAATTTGACCATCGGGACTAAAAGCGACTGTCAAAACCGCCCATGCATGACCTGAAAGGGTGCTTAACAAGCTATAGCATGGGCGGTTTTGAACAAGAGGCAAGGGGGCAGGGGGAATGTCCTTTGCCCCTTGTGAGTGGTCTTTTAACTCAGCACTATTTATATCCCCCTGCTCCCAGCTAAGAGCTCCCCTGCCTCTTGCTAATGTAGGTATCTGCCACAGGCGAATTGTTCTGTCATAACTAGCGCTAGCTAAAAGCTGTCCTTGGGGACTAAATGCTACTGAATTTACTTGTAATTGGTGTCCAGTTATGGTGCAAATTTCTGTGCCAGTATTTACATCCCAAAGTTTGACTGTCTTATCCCAGCTACCACTAGCGAGAATCTGCCCATCTGGACTAAAAGCAACTGATTTGACAGCGTGTGAGTGTCCCAAGAGGGTGCAGATTTCCTTTAATGTCTCAATCTCCCACAATTTAATAGTTTTATCATCGCTAGCAGTTGCCAGAATTTGACCATCAGGACTGAAGGTAACTGATTTTACAGCTTGGGAATGTCCTGATAAGCTAGCTAGAACTTTTTTGTTATTTAAATCCCACAACTTGATGTTTTTATCATCACTACCACTGGCTAAAGTGTAACCGTCAGGACTAATGGCAATGGTATTCACACTACTCAACACACCAGAATGTCCACTCAGGGTATGCAAACATCGCCAAGCAGGAGGTGGTAATTTAAAATTTTGAGTTTTACATTCCATACCCATTGCTTGCATAACTTCATCAGCCGATTGAAAGCGTTGGTTAACAGCATTTTGTAACAGCTTATTGAGGATTTGCGCCAAGCGTAGACTCTTTGAGTCTTGTCGCCAAACATCGCTTACCTTAGTAGTAAGATATTGTTGCCAAACCCAGCAATCATTTGCAATATCAAATAAATCAAAGGGAGAAATCTGGGTAAGTAAGTAAATACAAGTTACACCCAAGCTATATAAATCACTAGAAAAAACCGCTTTTCCTCTGGTTTGTTCTGGTGCAGCGTATTCTGGACTGCCGATACTGGTTTGTGATGTTAGCCGATCAATTTCTGTGAAGATTTTCGCAGTGGAAAAATCGACTATGACGAAATCCCCCTTCTTGGTTATTGGGGATCTACGGATGATATTTTGGGGTTTAATATCGCGGTGAATGATGTGGCGATCGCTAATCAACTGAAAAACTGGCAACACATCTTCTAAAAGTTGCCAAATCTGAGTTTCATTAAAAGCGCCTTCTTCTTCAACCACTTGAGCTAAATTAGTGCCTGCAATAAACTCCTGCACTAAATAAAAATGCCTGTTATGCTGAAAATAATTTAATAAGGTGGGAATTTGCGGGTGCTTTCCTAATTCTTCTAGCTGTTGCCCCTTCTGTTGAAAATTTTTAAATGTTTTGTCTTCTTGCGATAATTCTTGAACGACGCAAGGAACTGGCGGAAACTGACCTTCATCTACAGCGAGGAAGGTTTTGCAGAATCCCCCTTTACCAATCTGTTTGAGTAAACGATAACGTTCTTGTAACAGCAAAATTTTCCTGCCAAAGTTATCAACTGTTTATGGTGGGTGACAAACACACTCAGCTATTGTAATTGAGCCTTTGAATTCTCGTACTGGCGATCGCTTTGACAGTTATCAGTTAGAGACCGTTTATAAAATAATTGCAATGTAGACTGATTATCTATTAAGCTTGATTTTCTGCATCAAATATTTGTGATACTTTGAAATTGAGTTGACCCAATTGTGGAGATATAACTAAATTACTACCAGCAAAGTTACCTGTCTCAGTGTAAGTTTTGTCAGTAAGTTCTAAGATTAATATAGTTTTAGTTTCGGGGTCGATAATCCAATATTCAGGAATACCACAATCTTGATACTGCGATCGCTTGGCGATAAAATCTCTATTTCGTTGCAATTCTCCTGGACTAACCCTTACGGGTTCGTCAGTTGCTTCAACGCGGGGAACCCGCGCAACGCACTGACTCACCACTTCAATCACCAGTAGAGGAGGTAGCATCTCTAAGCGAATAGTATTACGTTTTGCTAACTGCTGAATATGCTCTTGGCGAATAATTGTCAAGTCAGGATAACGATTTCTGGGTTCTCCTCTGACTTCCAGTTCTAAACCATGTCCTCGAACTCGATCAATCCCTACAATCATCGCAAAAATCAGGAAAAGACGATTTGCAATCTGAACATTAGTTCCTGA
Organism: Nostoc sp. ChiQUE01b; assembly: GCF_034531255.1. Taxonomy (NCBI): domain Bacteria; kingdom Bacillati; phylum Cyanobacteriota; class Cyanophyceae; order Nostocales; family Nostocaceae; genus Nostoc; species Nostoc sp. ChiQUE01b. The sequence goes on from NZ_JAVRBM010000002.1 coordinate 13,752, forward strand.
TTCTGGAGGCATCTCGATTAACTCTCCATTAAACAACTCATGAAGTTTATCTGAGCCATCATCATAAGATAGGTATTCTTCAAAGCTTTGAAATCTATGTTTAATTTGTACCATCGGGGTTGCTCCATGATCAGTCCGAATTCTTTTCAGCTAGGCATTCATTGTGCTGAAATTCGGTTTCAGACTACAGACGGCACAACGAAACATTATAGCTGGTCTTTTTCTATCAAATCTCCTTAATAACTAATTAAGCGGACATGATATGACCCACGCTTGTGCGTAAGTTCTAACCAATTTGAAATAAAAATGGGACAGATGTTATGGGTAGGGTAGCACAGCTGTGCTACCATACTGGATATTGCTAATGTTACTTATCCGCCGGAAAATTCACAATTATAGGTGGAAGACCGTTTTCTGCGGGAGATTGTGTTTGGGTAACTACCGGTTGTGGATGTAAAGGTGTTGGTTTCAATTCACCCTTACCAGTTTGATTCCATAAAATCATCGATAGTAGCCCATCTACTAAGCCGTTATTACTGCCGTTACTGCCAACTAAGACATCTGGAATCAAACGGACATTGCGATCGCCGATAATCTGCATTAGTTGCATTGCTGTATAACCTTGTGGCCCCAAAGCTTCTACACCAGCGCGGTAGGTTTCAGCTTTGGCGTTACCTGTGGCCCGAATACCTTCAGCCTCAGCAATTGACCGGAGTTTTGTTCCCTCAGCTTCACCAGTGGCCTGCTTAATTTGGGCTTGGGCTTTCAGGTCAGCAATATGTACACTCTGCTCCGATTTCACCATTTCTTGCTGAATATCAGCCAGTGCCGTTTCCCGGACAAGCTGCTGCCGTTGGGTTTGTGCCATCTGCTGGACTTCATAAGTCTTGCGTTCTTCTTCGGCAATTTTCCGGTCTGTCTGTGTCTGCATCAACGACGCCGGTGGCTGAATATTGCCAATGAGGGTATCAATTGCTTGCACGTCATAAGCCCGTAGCGCCGTTCTAATATACTCAGATGCTTCTGTTTGACGCTCACTCCGAGCGTTCAAAAAGTCTAGGACAGTACAGTTTTGGGCTGAGTTGCGGAAATAATTACCGATGCTTGGCTCTAGAACATTATCAACCAAATTTTGCATCGAGCCAACACGAGAAATTACCTTCGGAGCATCCAAAGCCCCAACATGAATAATTTGTGATACTTCCAAATTAAAAGCAAACCCATCTTTAGAACGTACAGTCAATGCTTCTAACTCGGCATCATATTTATGTCGCTCAGTCCAATCAGCCCAGTTCAGAACTATGTTAATGGTTGGTACTAGCTCTATTTTCATGACGCGTGTGTTCAACGGGTGCTTACCAGGATATAGGGGTTCAACCCACACGCCTTTATGTCCAGAATTAACTAAGTTCCCGTGGGTGAAAGCTGCGCCGCTAACATCTTCATGGGCTTTACCCACAAAGGAAATAACCACGCCTACGTACCCAATCGGAATTTCGGTCATCGGTACTGGCTCAATGCTGACAAACCAAGGATTTAGATTCCAAGAACCAGAAAGCAGAATCTGCTCTTGTAAGCCACGTCGCCCACCGCCCTCGATGAATTTTTGACCATTCTGGAAGTTGTTGTGTCCGCCAATTATGGGGCCAGCAATTTCACCACCAGGAATTGGCATACCATCCAAGGTTGTAATAATACCAACTTTGTCAGATGGTAGACTGTACACTCGTAACTGTTCTGGAGTCATGCCATGAGCGCTGGCGTTTGATCCCAAGATGACTTTAAACAGGGCAGTGTTGATGCGGTACGTACCAGCTGTCAGAAAACCCATTTGCCGCCCTTTTTCCCCGCCTTGGGTGAGGAATTTCCGAGCATCTTGGAAATTGTCACAATCGACGATTTTACCCAGGATGCGCTCTGGTGGATTGGATGCGCCGTCAGCTGCCACAATCAAGGCGATTTCACCTTGGGGGACAACAACTACCGACTCTTTACGAACCGAGTACTGCCAAGGCCAATAACCCCAGTGCCATCCAGGAGCCAGAGTATCTGCCTGTAAACCGGCTTCTCCGTTAAGGGCAATCAGCCCTCCGGCTGGAATTCCGCGCCCGGAAAGGGTAAATTTTCGGACGATAATGCCGACTTCACGTTCGCCAATGACTACAAGTCCGCCAAAGAATAGGGGGACGAATATGACGAAACCACCGACAAGGACGATGGGGATTAGTACAAAAGGATCAATCCCAGCAGCTTGATATTGAGTCTTGCTAGTTTGTAACTGGGCAATATTTACTTTAGTTTGACTCAGCTGGACTGATGGCGAAGTGATTTCTTTTGCAGTAGTTATTTTTACGGTAGTAGCATTGGCAGAATGAATACTACCAGCAAGCGCCAACGTTGCTATGGCTGATGCTGCAAAATGAGCTACCTTATTTTGTTTACGTGTACCAAGGCAAGATTGAAAACTTTTCATAATTTGTGCCCATTTGGACAACTAATTAGTTAAGTTAACACTCCACCAAGGCAAGCCTTGATTTCTTAAACTTGGCGTAATTTTTTAAAAAAATTCAGGACTTACGCAAGATGTGCCTGAAAACCTGATTATTCCGTAGCGGTAATTCATGAATTACCGCTACTTTCGTTATGTTTTGCGTAAGTCCTAAAATTAATAAATATTTTGTAGGTTGGATATTGCCCAACCTACAAAGTGGAAATAGAAAGTTAAATTAGACCGAACCGCCAGCAGCTTGAAACCGAGCGCGGGCCCGTTTGAAGGCTTGGTTCGCCTTGATTTGGGCTTGGCGATCGTCTGCGGAAACTTGATTCAAACCCGCTTCTGCTTGGTTGTAAGCAGTACGAGCTTCATCAAGGTTAATTTTGTCACCACGTTCAGCGCCGTTAACCAGAATTGTCACTTCATTTTCTTCGACTTCGGCAAAGCCACCCAAAAGAGCGATCGCTTCCCAATTCTGATTTTTTGCACCACGGACTCGCATGACACCAGTATCCAGGGCGGTTAAAAGTGGTGCGTGTCCAGTTAGGATACCTAGTTGACCAGTAGTACTGGGCAAAACGACTTCTTCAGCTGGAGCATCCCAGACTGTTTTGTCTGGGGAAATTACACGAACGGTTAATGTCATTTGTCCTTTGTCCTTTGTCCTTTGTCCTTTGTCTTTTGTCTTTTGTCCTTTGTCCTTTGTCATTTGTAATTGCCATTAGTCATTAGCCTTGAACTAATGACTAATGACTAATGACTAATGACCAGTGACCAATGACCAGTGACCAATGACTAATGACTAACCTTTGATTTTTTCAGCTTTGGCGATCGCTTCGTTAATGTCGCCAACCAAATAGAAAGCCTGTTCTGGTAGAGCATCCAACTCACCAGACAGAATCTTTTGGAAGCCTTTAATGGTATCTTCCAACTTCACATACTTACCAGGAGAACCGGTAAATACTTCTGCGACAAAGAACGGTTGTGACAAGAAGCGCTCAACCTTCCGCGCCCGCGCTACGATTAGACGGTCTTCTTCAGACAATTCATCCAAACCGAGAATGGCGATAATGTCTTGGAGTTCTTTATAACGTTGCAGAGTTGATTGCACCGCCCGGGCAGTATTGTAGTGTTCGTCACCGACAATGCTGGGCTGGAGCATGGTGGAAGTTGAACCAAGGGGGTCAACTGCGGGATAAATTCCCTTAGCTGCCAAACCACGAGACAGCAATGTTGTACCGTCCAAGTGGGCAAAGGTGGTAGCAGGTGCGGGGTCGGTGAAGTCATCCGCAGGTACGTAAACTGCCTGAATGGATGTAATGGAACCCTCTGTAGTTGAGGTAATCCGCTCTTGCAGTTCACCTACGTCGGTTCCCAAGGTAGGCTGATATCCTACTGCTGAAGGCATCCGACCCAGGAGCGCGGATACTTCCGAACCTGCTTGGATAAACCGGAAGATGTTGTCAATAAACAGCAGCACATCCTGCTTGTTCACATCCCGGAAGTACTCTGCTACTGTCAACCCCGAAAGACCAACCCGCATTCTCGCTCCGGGTGGCTCGTTCATTTGACCGTAAACTAAAGCAATTTTTGATTCGTTGAGGTTGTCTTTGTTGATCACCCCAGACTCAATCATTTCGTTGTAGAGGTCATTGCCTTCACGGGTGCGCTCACCCACGCCAGCAAATACGGATACTCCACCGTGCTGGGTAGCAATGTTGTTGATCAACTCCATCATGATCACGGTCTTACCAACACCAGCACCGCCGAACAGACCAATCTTACCGCCGCGTCGATAGGGAGTCATCAGGTCAACAACTTTAATCCCAGTCTCAAACACGGAAGGTTTGGTTTCCAGGTCGGTGAATTTGGGAGCAGAGCGGTGGATAGGTAAAGTTGCTTCAGCATTTACTGGGCCCCTGTTGTCCACAGGTTCGCCAAGGACGTTGAAAATTCGACCCAAGGTGGCTTTACCAACTGGTACGCTAATGGGAGCGCCTGTATCGGTGACTTCCAAACCGCGCACTAAGCCTTCAGTGGAACTCATCGCAACAGTCCGCACCTGATTGTCGCCTAGCAGTTGCTGTACTTCAACGGTGAGGTTGATTTCCTGTCCAGCTTCGTTGGTGCCAATAATTTTCAAAGCGTTGAAGATTTGTGGCAATTTCCCGCCGGGAAATTTAACGTCTACAACTGGGCCAATGATTTGGGTAATGTAACCAATGTTTGTTTTTTCTGCGGTTGTTACCATGCTGCGCCTAATGAGTGAAGCTAGATTTCAGATTAAGGTCAAAGAAGACATAAGAATAAGAAATGTCACCTTTCACTCTAGCATCGGACGGGGACATAACTCTCTTAGTAATTCCTTAAAAAAGAGTTTGGCAGTTAGTGGTTGTAGTCCTCATCCTGACCAGATTGACAGAATATGCTCAAGTTTATCCTAATTTCATTTTTCAGATGCGATCGCCTTAGTTATCCCGTGATATCATGTCCGGCAAAATACCTGTGATATGTAATTGCGAGTGGAACGGAGTGAAACCTTAGCCCAAGGCGTTCCCGAACGCGAGTGCGTCTTTGTCAGGAGAAGGGTAGCAATCGCTTGAGTCTGGGATTGCTTCTCAACTCTTGGAGAGGCTGCGCCAACGAGACGCAACTCTTAAAGAGGCAACTCTTGGAGACGCTCTTGCTAGCTTGCTTAAGAGCAGGGGTACGCTAACGCGAACACTCCGCTATCGCTGCGTACCCTTCCCTTCGGGACGCTGCGCGAACAAGAAGGCTTCGCCTACGCAATGACAACTATTGAAGCGGACATGAATATGATGTAGCGAAAGAGACCACTTTGTTCAATTTCCTAATTATTTACACTTACAAAAAAAAAGCTATATATCGAATTTTGATAATTTGATACCCAACTGAACGCAAATTTTGTTTAAAGTTTGGCTAGTTTTTGGGATTTTCTTGATTGATTGTGATGTAGTTTACCAACTTTTGCCAATATATATAAACTAAAGTTGGTAAATTAGGGATTAGTTGAGCTAATTCTTTCCCAGACAACTATGCCATTGGATCTATCGCCTCTTTGGATATCACTCAAAACTTCATTACTTGCCACATTTATCACCTTCTTTTTGGGTATCGCTGCTGCCTACTGGATGCTGGGATATCGTGGCAAAGGTAAATCGTTGATTGAGGGTATCTTTATTGCGCCCCTGATTTTACCGCCCACAGTTGTCGGGTTTTTGTTGCTACTATTTTTTGGCAAAAATGGCCCTGTAGGAAAATTCATGCAGACTTTTGACTTCAGCATCGTCTTTACTTGGTATGGTGCTGCGATCGCAGCCACAGTAGTTTCTTTCCCTTTAATGTATAAAACTGCACTAGGAGCTTTTGAACAAATAGATAGTAATCTGCTGCGAGTAGCTAGAACCCTTGGTGCAACTGAAACTACAATCTTTTGGCGCATCAGTTTACCCCTAGCACTACCCGGCATTGTCGCTGCCACAATGTTAGCTTTTGCCCGTGCTTTGGGAGAATTCGGCGCGACGTTGATGTTGGCTGGTAACATTCCTGGACAAACGCAGACAATCCCAATGGCGATTTATTTTGCGGTGGAAGCAGGAGCAATGAACGAGGCTTGGTTTTGGGCGATCGCAATTATGGTGATTTCTCTATCTGGAATTATTGCAGTCAACTTCTGGCAAGAATTGAGGGAAAGGAAGAGAGGAGCAGGGGGAGCAGGGGAAGCAGGGGAAGCAGGGGGAGAAATTCTTTATAGTCCGCACTCTAGCTTTGAATCTGGTGGATTGTTAGTCAATTTTGAAAAAATCCTTCCTAGCTTTGATTTAAAAGTTGCTTTCACTGCTGATGAGCAACCCTTGGGGTTGTTAGGGGGTTCTGGTGCAGGTAAGAGCATGATTTTGCGCTGCCTTGCGGGGATAGAAACGCCGACAAGAGGGCGGATAGTTTTAAATGGCAGAGTTTTGTTTGACTCGGAACAAGGGATTAATTTACCCAGTCGCGATCGCCGCATCGGTTTTTTAGTGCAGAATTACGCCCTGTTTCCCCATATCAGTGTGGCGCAAAATATCGCTTTTGGCTTGCCCAAAGGACTTTCTGCTGGTAGTATTCGGGTGAAGGTGGAGGAGCAACTAATAGCGATGCAGTTGCAGGGATTAGGCGATCGCTATCCGCACCAACTCTCAGGGGGCCAACAACAACGGGTAGCTTTGGCAAGAGCATTAGCAAGTCAACCGGAAGCGCTGCTTTTAGATGAGCCGTTTTCCGCACTTGATACCCATCTACGGAGTCAATTAGAGCAGCAAATGACAGAAACTCTGGCTGGCTATCAAGGTGTGACTTTATTTGTCACCCATAATATGGAAGAAGCTTATCGGATATGCCCGAATCTGTTGGTATTGGAGCATGGTAGAGCCGTTCATTATGGCAGCAAACATGATATTTTCCAGCATCCTGCTACTGTGAGTGTCGCCCAACTCACTGGATGCAAGAACTTCTCCCGTGCTGTTCACCAGTCATCGCAACAGGTGGAAGCGATTGATTGGGGTTGTACTCTTCAAGTAATTGAACCAGTCAAGAGCGAATTATCCCACATCGGCATTCGTGCCCATCAGTTCATTTTTACCAATGACTTATCACAGGAAAATACCTTTCCCTGCTGGGTAGTCCGAACAAGTGAAACGCCTCATCGAATGACATTGTTTCTCAAACTACATTCGGCTGGCAAGAACTCTCAAGATTACCATCTGCAAGCTGAAGTCTTTAAAGAAAAATGGGCAACGATGAAAGATCAACCTTTTCCTTGGTATGTGCGTTTAGATCCTCTGCGGTTGATTTTGATGGAATGAACGCAGAGATGCACGGGACGCAACGAAGCTGTAATAATGGAAAACTTGGCGGCAGTGATAGATTAGTTAAGCTGTTACGCATTTAATTTGTATATTTAGTCGTGAGAGTTGTCATTGGTCATTGGTCATTAGTCATTTGTATTTCAAAGGACAGATGACTAATGACAAAGGACAGTCTGAATGCAAAAATGTACAATCTAGACGCGCATCAGCTTATTTGACCATACATAGGATGATTATGGCAAGCAATAGCTTCAAACCCGCAGAGGCGGGTTTTGTCTTTATACCTGCAACTTCCAGTCGTCTGGTGCAAAATGTGAGTTAGCTGGCTTCCAAGACATTACAGTTGATGAGTCTACCCTGGAGTTTTTAATGTCCCGAACGGAAAAAGTAAGAAAACTTGCTGGTTTTATTTGGAGTATTGCTGAACTTTTACGCGGTGATTATAAGCAAGCTGACTACGGTAAAGTTATATTACCGTTTACAGTGTTGCGCCGTTTGGACTGTGTTCTAGAGCCAACAAAAGCAGTAGTCATGGAATTTTACGAAACCAAACTAAAGTCCATGAATCTGAAAAATCCAGAGCCGTTACTAAATCAGAAAGCTGGCGTAACTTTTCACAACATTAGCCAGTTTACCTTTCAAAAACTCAAGGCAGACCCAGATAATGTAGCTGCTAATCTCAGAAACTTTATTAATGGCTTCTCTATTGCTGGAAGAGAAATTATTGAATATTTTAACTTTACTGACCAAATTAATCGTTTAGATGAAGCAAATCTACTATTTTTAATTGTCAAAAACTTTGCTGAAATCAATCTTCATCCAGATGAAGTAAACAGCATGGAGATGGGCTATGTTTTTGAAGAATTGATTCGCAAATTTTCGGAATTATCTAATGAAACCGCAGGGGAACATTTTACACCCCGTGAAGTTATCAGGCTGATGGTCAACTTACTGTTTCTCAATGACAGAAATATTCTAACTCAAGAAGGTATTGTGACAACTATCTATGACCCTGCCTGTGGAACAGACCTCGTTGATAAAAGCAGTACTTATTGCGAGTTAATTTTATTAATTGAGTGACTAAATCTTTACATGGTTCCATAAAATTAACCCAAGTTTGACCATATAATCCAATATAAAAACTACTGTGTCGCCTTTGTGTACGCCCGTATTCCTTAACTCGACCAACATATTTTTGTACTCCTTGACGTTTAATTTTTTGTCCAGTAATCGTGGCAGATGTATATGCGATCGCTATTAATAAAATTAAAGTAATTAACCGTTCACCAGAGACATTAGTATCTTCCAAATTATAGCCACCTTTCTTAAAGTCACGAAACATCTCTTCAATATCGAATCTTCTTTTATAGGCTGCGATCGCTAATTCAAGAGTCTCTAAGTTTGTTAAAATAAACCATCCTTCTTTAGGAGCAATGCCTAATCTTTTACGTTTCCACTTGCAAGCAACGTTAAAGCTAAAAAAACCTTGGGTTTTTGTAACTTTTACCCCTTGAAAAAATAAGGAGGCTCCAGGTGATAATCCTACCTGTTTTAGTTCTAGCCAAATATCTTTCTTTACCTCTACGAAATGATTCTTTTTCAGTCGTAAACAAAAGTATATATTATTCTGTGTGAGCCAATTTGCTAGTTTAATAGAACAAAACTCTCTATCTCCCAATACACAGATTTTATAATTTTCAAAAAGCGGCAAGACCTTTGAGAGAATCTTTGTTTGTTCATCAAGATTACTATTACCTAACTTTGGTAGCAATGAAAAATATACTGGAAATGCTCTCTTGTCCCAAACTACACTAACCATAAAAAGATTTATCCGACTCCAATTTGTCCTATCTATCACTATATAAATTATTTTTTCTCTTTCAAAATATATAGATAACCAAGTTATGACAATCGGAAACCAAACTTTTTCAATTGAAAGGTTTGGTAATAATAAAAATCTTTGTATTTTTTTTCTTCTACTTTCAAAAAAAATAGGAATTGGCAAAGAAGTAGCTAGGGTTTCTAAACTAACTTTTTTAATTGATTGTAGAAGATTAATGAGAATTTGGAGCAACAAATATTCTGCAAGGTTTAGATTTTTTTGCAGGTATGTTTGGTAAAATATAGGCAACATTTTCAATAAGTAGGTCTTCTTGACAAAACTAGACCTACTTTTTTTACCATAAATTGCTATGCTCTTTACCTTACAAACGTTTCAGGCTACTTTGTCGCCCCGTCAGTAAAAAACTAGACATAGTAAAATTTTTACATAACGATGAAATCAGTTTTGTCAACCTTTGCTACAACGAAGTAGACAATTTAAAGGTAGACTTAAATGAATTCCAACGCGGCAAATTACACGAAATTCTCCGTCAGGTTGCTTATGAGCAATTTTTAACCGCCGTGAAAATCATTGAACAGACTGAGGCACAACCATGATTGCAACTGTTCAGACAACTGAAAAAGCTTTTGAAAATGCAATTATTCACGCTTTAGTGAGTAATGGTGGCTATGAAGAAGGCAATGCTAGCAACTTTAGTCAAGAATTAGCACTTGATAAAGTCATCCTGCTACGGTTTATTCAGACTTCTCAACCAGAAGCATGGCAAAACCTGACAGACATTCATGGTGCTGAGGTTGAACCTAAGTTCATCCAACGGCTGTGTCAAGAATTGGAAAATCGCGGGATGTTAGACGTGCTGCGCTATGGGATTATTGACTACGGTGTACGCTTCAAATTGGCATTCTTCAAACCTGCCAGCAGTCTAAACCCCGATACTTTAGCACTTTACAAGCAAAACATCCTGACTGTAACTCGTCAAGTGCATTACAGTGCTAATCATCAAAACTCCGTAGATTTGCTGCTGAGTATTAATGGCTTACCAGTTGCCACAGTAGAACTAAAAAACCAGTTCACTGGACAAAATGTAGAAAAAGCCAAGCACCAGTATATTCAAGACCGGGATAACCGAGATTTGTTATTTCAATTCAAGCGGCGTTGTTTGGTGCATTTTGCCGTAGACCCCGATGAAATCTGGATGACTACGCGCATTGATGGCAGTAACACACGTTTTCTACCCTTCAACAAAGGCTATAACAAAGGTGCAGGCAACCCACCCAACCCAAAGGGTTACAAAACTGCTTACCTTTGGGATGATATCTGGGCAAAAGACAGTTGGTTAGATATTATATGTCGTTTTTTGCACTTAGAGCAAGAAAACATTAAACTAAACCACAAATCTGCCAAAAAAGAAAGCCTCATCTTTCCTCGGTTTCACCAATTAGATGTAGTTCGCAAGCTAACCGCAGATGCCAAAATTAAAGGGACAGGACAAAATTACCTAATTCAGCATTCTGCTGGTAGTGGCAAAAGTAATTCTATTGCCTGGTTAGCATATCAACTTGCTAGCTTATATAATGATCAAAATGAGCGAGTTTTCGATTTAGTTATCGTTATCACTGATAGAAAAGTATTAGACCAGCAACTTCAAAATACGATTTACCAGTTTGAGCATAAGCAAGGAGTTGTGCAAAAAATTGATAAAAACTCTGGACAACTAGCTGAAGCGTTGGTTTCTGGCACTAACATCATTATTACTACCTTACAGAAATTTCCTTTTGTCTTAGATAAGATTCGAGAAATCTTAGAAAAAAACAAGATTGGCGAACTACCTAAACGTAATTACGCCCTAATTGTGGACGAAGCCCACAGTTCTCAAAGTGGCGAAGCGTCCAAGAAAATGAAAGAAGTGCTTTCTATCAATGATTTAAGTCTTTCAGCCAAGCAAGAAAGCATGGCTGATGAGGAAGATGATATTGAAGATAACATCCGCAAGTCGATGCGTGCCCGTGGTAAACAACCAAATTTGAGCTTTTTTGCCTTCACAGCCACACCCAAGCCAAAAACCTTAGAAGACTTTGGCCAAATGAACGCCCAAGGGCAAACAGAACCCTTTCATCTGTATTCCATGCGGCAGGCAATTGAAGAAGGTTTTATCATGGATGTATTGCAAAATTATACAACCTACAGAACTTTCTTCAAAATCAGTAAGGCGATCGCAGACGATCCTAACATTTCTAAAAAGAAAACGAGTCGAGCGATCGCTAAATTTTTATCACTCCATCCACACAACCTAGCCCAAAAAACTCAAGTTATTATCGAGCATTTTCGCCAATGTGTGATGCATAAAATTGGCGGTAAAGCTAAAGCAATGGTGGTTACAGCTTCTCGACCTCATGTAATCCGCTATAAAGAAGAATTCGACAACTATTTACAGAAACAAGGTTATGCAGACATCAAAGCATTAGTAGCTTTTACTGCTTTTACCGATAGAGAAACTTATATCGAGTACACTGAATCTGATATCAACGGCTTTGGTGAAAAAGAATTACCCGAAAAATTTGAAACGGTTGAATATCAACTCCTGATTGTAGCAGACAAGTATCAAACTGGTTTCGATCAGCCATTATTGCACACGATGTATATAGATAAAAAACTTTCTGGTGTCAAAGCTGTACAAACCCTCTCTCGCTTGAATCGCACTTGTCCAGGTAAGGAAGACACTTTTGTTTTAGATTTTGCTAATGATGAGCAGGAAATTATTGATGCTTTCCAGCCTTATTACGAACAAACAACACTAATAGCAACAACAGATCCTAACAGATTGTATGATTTAAAAAATAGGTTAGATAGCTACCAGATTATCTGGTATAGTGAGGTAGATGCTTTTGCCAAGATATTTTTTAAGTCTCAGGAAAAGGTAAATAATCTAGATCAAAGTAGACTGCATTCCTTTATTGATCCTGCTGTAGACCGTTTTAAAGGTTTAAGTGAAGAACAGCAAGATGAGTTTAAAAATAGTCTAACCGCTTTTATCCGGTTATATGCATTCTTGGCACAGATTATGCCATTTGCAGATGGAGAGCTAGAAAAATTTTATGCTTTTACTCGTATTTTGCAAACAAAATTACCAAAACTTAGCCAAAGTGAAGCTTTTAAACTTATTGACGAAGTTGCACTAGAATATTATCGACTACAAAAAATCCGAGAAGATCAGATAGTCTTAGAAAAAAATACAGAGTTAGCTCTACAACCTATAACCGAAGCTGGCATACCAAGAGATAAAGAAGAACAGGCTAAACTTTCAGAGATTATCGATATTCTCAACAAAAGATTTAGAACTGATTTTACTGAAGCAGACAAATATTTTTTCAGCCAAATTGAAGAAGCACTAGTTCAAGATAAGACATTATCACAACAAGCCAAAAGTAACTCAATTCAGAACTTTAAATATGGCTTTGAGGATGTATTTCTGACAAAGCTGATTGAGCGAATGGATTTAAATCAAGATATTTTTACCAAAATCATAGATTTCAAAGATTTTGGTGAAGTAGTAAAGGACTGGATGCTGAGGAAAGTGTATACAAGATTGACAAATGATTAAATTACTTCAAGCGCCCAGACTTGAAGAATCTGAGCGCTTGAATATTAGGTTGCAGAGAAACATCTGCTAGTTAGGGAAATTAAGCAGGCATCATATGCATACTTCTGCACGATTCTGCACACTTGCGACAAGCAGCAGCACATTCCATCATTTTCGCATCATCGCTCATCATCTCACACGCCATTGCAGTGCGATCGCACATTTCAGCACAAAGCATACAAGTGCGTTCCATGAACTCAGAACCGCTCATCATCATGTTCATACACATCATGCACATTTCAGAGCAATCACGCATCATGCTCATCATGCTCATCATGCTCTTGTCCATCTGCTGACCACCTTTGCTCATGCAATGAGTCATGGTTTCCATGCACATTTTATGACAGTCCATACAAACATCCATGCAAGTTTGCATTTCTGGAGTCATGGTTTCAGTCATCATCATCATCATCGGAAATTCCTCCTGATTTTTTGATGCATAAAATAGTGTCCTTGAAAGGACTACTGATCACATTAGTCTTATCCTTTTAAAGAGTCAATGGGGTTTTTAATCCAGAATTTTTAAGCCTACTATCCCGATATAATTACCGGTAAATTGAAGGAATTCTACACTAGTTTGGTGTTGTTTTTCTGGGAAATACTACACATTAAGGCTTAGAAACCCTCGTTCACAAGTGTGGTTTACTTTGGCAAGTCAACTTTACGTCAGGGATCAAAAGTTAGAGTTAAATTTAACTCGAAAATAATGTTATTGTTTTTAACAAATGAATGCCTAAACTAAGCATTTGTAAATTTATATTAACCTGTGTTTTATTAACTTATATTAACTTGAAGATATATGTCCTGAAAAATTCGTAATTCATAATGAAATTTCAACTGCACTTAAAACAAAACTTCCTCAAAAAAAGTAATTTTCACAACTTAACATAAGATATGATGTCGGTTATATATTTGATTGCAATTTGAGTAAGCGATCGCTCGCTGCCTGTAATGTCTCAGGTCTTTTGCTGAAGCAAAATCTGATCAATGAATGTCCTTTTTCTGGTTGGCTAAAAAAGCTAGAACCGGGAACGACAGCAACACCGATATCTTTAATCAGATGGTAAGTGAATTCAACATCTGTTTTATAGCCAAATTTGGAAATATCTGCAAGAACATAATAGGCTCCTTTAGGAACGAAATAGGGAATCCCAACTTGGTCTAGAATTTGTAAAATGCTATCCCGCTTCTGGTGATAAAGTTTGGCTAGTTCTTCATAATAGGATGCTGGCAATTGCATAGCAGCAACTCCGGCTCGTTGCAATGGTGCAGGTGCACCAACGGTGAGAAAATCATGGACTTTCCGAATCGCCCCTGTCAATTCAGGGTTTGCCAGAATGTAGCCGACTCGCCATCCAGTGACGCTATAAGTTTTGGATAAACCGTTAATAGTAACGGTGCGTTCTTTCATACCGGGAAGGGTCGCTAAGGCAATATGTTGAGTGCCGTCATAGAGAATATGTTCATAGATTTCGTCTGTGAACGCTAACACATCCCATTTTTGACAAAGTTCAGCAATTAGGGTGAGTTCTTCACGGGTGAAGACTTTACCTGTAGGATTATGAGGTGTGTTGATAATAATCGCTTTGGTATGGGCATTGAAAGCTTGACGCAACTGTGCTTCATCAAATGTCCAATCAGGAGGATGCAGTGTCACGTAGCGGGGTATAGCACCAGCTAAAATCGCATCGGGGCCGTAGTTTTCATAATATGGCTCAAATACAATTACTTCGTCACCGGGATCGACTGTCGCCAGCATCACAGATGCCATTGCTTCTGTAGAACCGCAGGTAACGGTGATTTGGGTTTCGGGATCGATATCTAAGCCGAGATACCAACGGACTTTGTTAGCGATCGCATGACGAAATGGGCGATCGCCCCAAGTAATGGCATACTGATTAACATCTGCCTCTATGGCCTGATATGCTGCCTGTTTCAACTCCAAGGGACAAGGAAAATCAGGGAATCCCTGCGCCAGATTTACTGCATCATGTTGCAGTGCCACCCTGGTCATTTCTCGAATCACTGACTCTGTAAACTGTTCTGCCTTCGCTGATATTTTTTGCCGCCCAATCTTACTCACCCCTATACCTCCGTTGATCGTTATTGCCGTTATCCGGGAATTTCTGTAAGCCAGACAAAAGCCATAATATTGATAGATTTATCGTAGTATACTCAAATTTCAGATCCAGAGGGAAGGAGCCGGGGCAGTAAAGATGGGGGACTGGGGAGCAGGGGTGCAGGGGAGACAAGGGGACAAGGGGACAAGGGGGAATTATTGAACAAGTTTCTCCCTTGTCTCCCGCCTCTTCCTTGTCTACCTTGTCTCTTCTCCATGCCCAATCCCCAATCCCCAATCCCCAATCCCCAATCCCCAATCCCCAATGCCCTTATTATCTATATACTTAATTATTGAGATTAATAGTCAATTATTGAAGTACTGATCCAGAATCATCATGAAATCTTTGCACCGTCCCGATCTGTATAGCTGGTCTAATTTCAATCCGGCAAGAAATATTGATTTCAATGGGATTGCCTGGATTCGCCCAGATGGCAACATCTTGATTGACCCAGTAGCCCTATCAAACCATGATTGGAATCATTTGCAATCCCTCGGTGGTGTGGGTTGGATTGTGTTGACGAATTCTGAACATGTCAGGGCAAGTAAAGAAATTGCCGATCAAACTTATGCTAAGGTAGCCGGTCCTGTGGCGGAAAAAGACACTTTTCCTATACATTGCGATCGCTGGCTGTCTGATGGTGAAGAATTTGTACCTGGACTAAAGGTAATTGAACTCCAAGGTTCTAAAACGCCAGGTGAACTGGCTCTATTATTGGAGGAAACGACGTTGATTACAGGAGATTTAGTACGGGCACGTAAAGCTGGTAGTTTGACGATATTACCTGATGACAAGCTGCTGAATAGAGAGCAGGCTATTGCTTCTGTACAGAGGTTAGCAGAACTCAGTCGGGTGGAAGCTGTGTTAGTGGGGGATGGTTGGCCTGTGTTCCGCGATGGACGCGATCGCTTAAAGGAACTTGTGGCGACGTTATAAATGGGTGCTAGTAATTACACCTGGAAAAGTAATTTTGTAGATTTATCTATCAACTTACAAACTGTTGATATGGAAATCCCATTTAATTTGTAAGAATTTAAAGTTAGAGATTCCCGGTTTTTTCAACACAAAAGCCGGGAATTTTATAGGAATAGTTGTTTTCTGTACTTCCCCTGTCAGTTTACCTTAGTGTCATTATCATCAATAGACTTCTTGCAGAAGTGGGGAAAAGGGTAAGGGGTAAAGGGGAAAGGGCTAATAAAAACCCTTTTCCCTTTAACCTTTTCCCTTTCCCCCCTCTTGCAAAAGTAACTTTTGCAAGAGGTCTAATATATTGACAGTTAATAACTTGAGTGACTTGCTAAGTAAATCAAGAGGGGAAGGATGAACAGTCGCCGCGTTGTCATTGTTGGCGCTGGATTCAGTGGGTTGCAAACTGCCCAATCTTTAGCTGATTCTGGTGTAGATGTATTATTAATTGATCGCCATAACTATCACACTTTTGTACCGTTGTTGTATCAGGTTGCCACAGGTCAATTAGAACCAGAGTACATTGCTTACCCAATCCGCACGACTTTACGGCGATTCTCTTTGTTACGGAATAAGCCGAAAGTTCAGTTTTTGATGGCTGAGGTTGAGCATATTGATTTTTCAGGGCAAACTGTTGAGACAGATAGTTGTGTAATTACCTATGACTTTCTGGTGCTAGCAACTGGAAGCCGAACCCAGTTTTTGG
Source organism: Nostoc sp. ChiQUE01b (assembly GCF_034531255.1). NCBI lineage: Bacteria > Bacillati > Cyanobacteriota > Cyanophyceae > Nostocales > Nostocaceae > Nostoc > Nostoc sp. ChiQUE01b. The sequence goes on from NZ_JAVRBM010000002.1 coordinate 30,389, forward strand.
GAGTTCCTGGAGCTTCAGAATATGCTTTCTCCATGAGAACTTTAGAACAAGCAATAGCTATCCGCAATCACATTTTCTCTTGTTTTGAGCAAGCTATCCAAGAATCTGATTCCTTACGACGCCAACAACTGCTGACGTTTACGATTGTCGGCGGTGGCGCAACCGGTGTTGAGGTGGCGGGTGCTTTGGTGGAAATGCTTCGAGGTCACTTGCGTCGGGACTATTCCACACTTTTACAGGAAGTGAGGTTGATTCTGGTGCAATCTGGCGATCGCTTGTTGGCTGAACTGCCAAAAAAGTTGGGAGCCTACGCCCATAAACGATTACATCAGCTAGGAGTTGAGGTTTATCTGCTTTCCAAAGTTACTCTAGTAACTTTGGAATCTGTACATCTGCAAAACGATGAGGTAATTCCAACTGCAACCGTCATTTGGACTGCGGGGTTAGAAGCAAATTATCCCACAACATCAAAGGAGGTATCTTCAGCAAATAAGGGAAAGTTACTTGTTCATCCCACCCTACAATTGCTTGAGCAACCCAATATTTATGCAATTGGAGATCTGGCATATATGGAACAGAACGGTAAACCATTAACTGGGGTTGCACCAGAGGCACTTCAGCAGGGTGTTGCTGTAGCCCGAAATATTCAGCGGCAATTTCGAGGTAAATCACCAGAGCATTTTAGCTATTTCAACAAGGGAAGATTAGCGATTATTGGCTGTTATTCAGGTGTGGGAAAAATTGGTGCATTTGCCTTTACAGGATGCTTGGCTTGGCTGATGTGGCTAGGAGTTCATTTAGTATATCTTCCTGGCTATCGCAGTCGTTTCCTAGTATTACTTACTTGGCTTCACACTTACTTCTTCAGTGATCGCTCAGTTCGCTTAATTCTGTCTATGAAAGAACGTTAGCTCTCAAAACCGCTAAGTGCTTCCCAATTTCTGCTATTGAAATCAATTACAGTCGGCGTACCATAGTTGGAGTTCAGGCAATGACTGAAAATAGAAACTACATTAGTCTCAAATCAAAGGATGTTGCGATCGCCTATTTGTTGCTGCGAATTCTCATCGGTGTAAATTACTTTAATCACGGATTCACTCGCATTTTCAACATCCCTGGATTCGTTGAAAATACTGTTAAAGAACTAGCAGATTCTTATTTCCCAGAATTTCTGGTGAGAATCAATTCTTACCTAGTGCCCCCTGTAGAGTTAATTGTAGGCGTGTTGATTACACTTGGGTTAGCTACCAGAAGCGCTTTGATTGTCACCTTTGTCCTGATGATCGTTTTGAAGTTGGGAGTGACATCGATACAAAACTGGGGTGCAGCTACTTCCATGCTTTCTTACGGGATTGTGCTGTTTATCTTGCTTGCAGGTAGCAGCTTTAATATTTACTCCCTCGATCGCTGGAGAAAAAAGAGACAAAACCTTGTAGACTCAGAAGCGAATCGTGAACAAGGTAGGGTCAATTTCTTTAGGAATAACTTTTGGATAAAACGTCGGTTATAGCATCGTTTACCCAATCATAGTCCTTTGAAATAAAGAAATATTCGTAAAGTGGAATGTAACTTACTTAAGCAAAAGTTATTACTGAGGGGATAGTTGGCCCGTCTTCCGTGATGGAAGCGATCGCTTACACGAACTTGCAGCGACACTGTAAATGTGTGGGGTGATCGCTATCAGCAAAGTCAAGAGTTTGGAGCTTGAAAAGTAGAGGTTAAAAGGCGATCGCTACCCAGTAATGAAATCATAAAGATAAATAATCATTAAATGACATTTCCACGACGCAATAGAGCATGGTTGACCAGTCTTTCGCAATGGACGTGATCGCTTGCAGGATCTAGTAGCAACGCTGTAAATAATTAGGGTAGCACAGCTAGCTATGCTACCCTAAAATCTGATGATTTAGGTTATGTGTGCGATGTCACCACGGGCTACGCCTACGCAACTTATCAAGCAGGATCAAACTTCAGCGAAACACCGTTCATGCAGTAGCGCTTACCAGTGGGTGCAGGGCCATCATCAAAAACATGACCCAGATGACCACCACAGCGACTACAATGCACTTCAGTTCTGATCATAAACAACGACTTGTCTACAGTCGTGGCGATCGCACCTTCAATTGGATTAAAGAAGCTAGGCCAGCCAGTACCACTATTAAATTTGGTATCAGATGTAAACAGTGGTAGTTCACAGGCGGCACAATAATAAGTGCCTTGGTCGTATTCCTTATCTAAGGAACTGGTGTAAGGGCGTTCAGTTCCATGTTTACGCAATACATTAAACTGTTCTGGCGTTAAAATTGTGCGCCATTCTGACTCTGGTTTGGTAACTTCAAATCCACTCTGAGAAGTTGTCATTGCTTGTGACCCCCAATTGATATACCTTGATAACAACGCTGTGCCGACTATGACTGCACTAGCCTGTAAAAAATAGCGTTTGTCCATATATCTATTATTTTCTATTTTCCGGTTCACTGGGCAATCGATTCCAGTGCGGAATTCCCTACATGAATAGACCTCTTGCAAAAGTCCCCTAACACCCCACCCCCAACCCCTAAGAGCCTGCTCTTAGGGGAGAATTTGACGTAATATCATGTCCGCTAAATTACCCTTAATTCCCTCGGAACCCCAAAGAGCCAACGCTACGCTTTGTCTCCCCTCCCCGCAAGCCTACCGTGTATACACAAATATAGGCCGCAAGGGTTTCAACTCTTTAGTTCCTGATAAATCCCGAAATATTGGGCAACTTGAAACTCCATTTATCCCCCTAATTTTAGAGCTAGGGCGACGTAACCAAGTTTCAGGTAGGATTTCTCGACTTGTGTATACACCGTAGCCCCACAAGCTCTTAGCAGGGTGGTTTCATACAAAGAAGGAAAAAACTTTGTGCAGTTGGTTGGAGAGGACACGTTGTGCTTGAGGAATAGTTCGGAAACAGAGTTTGCGGGCGATCGCTGTTCCTTTTCGATCTAATACTATCTAATGCGGCAATCAACTAAATATCAGCCTGGTTCCATCCCAAATTGTCCACCCAAAGACAGTAGATGAAGTTTTGTCTGAATAACTATAAGGGATGAAATAGCTCTGCTTTCCAAAAAGTGAAAAAGGAACAGATTTTATGACGTTTGATTATGATTTGTTTGTCATTGGTGCTGGGTCTGGGGGATTGGCAGCAGCTAAAAAAGCAGCTAGTTATGGGGTACGTGTCGCCATTGCCGAACAAGAAGCCATTGGTGGAACCTGTGTAAATCGTGGCTGTGTTCCAAAAAAGCTGATTGTCTACGCTGCTGACTTCGCCCTAAAATATCAAATAGCGCACAGTTATGGGTGGAGTGACTGTCAAACATCTTTTGACTGGACATTATTTATTAAGTCAGTACATCAGCATATTGACAGCGTTAACCAATCCTATTTTCAGCAATTGCAAAAAGCTGGAATTGAATTAATTTGCCAACATACCACTTTCATCGATGCCCATACTATCAATATTGATGGACGCAAAGTTACAGCCGACAAAATTTTAATTGCTGTGGGAGGGCAACCCCTCAAGCCCAATATCCCAGGTATAGAATACGCCATCACATCCCGCGAGATGTTTCAGCTACCCTATCTGCCGAAACGTTTAGCAATTATTGGCGGCGGCTACATTGGCATAGAGTTTTCTAGCATGATGCACGCTTTCGGTTGTGAGGTGACGGTGATTGAAAAAGGCGAGATGATTTTATCGGGGTTTGATGATAACATTCGCTCTGCGGTACAACAGGGTTTGAGCAAACGGGGAATTAAGTTTTTCACCAACAGCACTGTTCAAGAAATCAAATACTCAGATGAGAGTTTGTTGTTAACTATTACTGGTGAGAGCCAAGAAATAATTACAGCAGATACCATCTTAGTTGCCACAGGTTATGCTCCAAATACCAAGAATCTTGGTTTGGAAAATGCCCATGTTGAACTTGGTGAAGATGGTGCAATCAAAGTAGATGAAGAAAGCCGCACCAGCCAAAACAATATTTTTGCTGTGGGTGACTGCACCAGCCGCGTGCAATTGACTCCAGTGGCTAAGGCAGAAGGTATTGCCTTTGCCGATACAGTTTTTGGGAACAAGCCGCAAAAACTAAATTATGATTATGTGCCCACTGCTGTTTTTTGCCGTCCAGAAGCGGCTAGTGTAGGGATGACGGAGGCGAAAGCACGGGAAAAATTTGGTGAATCTGTAGAATGCTACTGTACCCAATTCCAACCACTGTTGTATCAGATGATCGAACAAAATGAACCAACCACCATGAAGTTAGTGCTTAATGCTGATTCTGGACAAGTTTTGGGCGCTCATATGGTGGGTGAACACGCAGCAGATATCATTCAAAGCCTCGGCGTGGCAATTCGCAAAGGCATTACCAAGCAAGATTTCGATCAAACCATAGGCATTCATCCCACAACAGGTGAAGAATTTCTGTCGTTATAGCAAGGGACTGGGGACTGGGTGAAAAGTCTTTTTGTGTCTAAGTTTTATCATCTGTTGATGTCCTGATCACCAAGGCTTGTGCTATAAATTAAAATCATGTGCAGGGCTGAGTGAAAAAGGCACAAACAGAGAAGGGGGAAATCCTTCTTCTCAGCTCCCTATTCTCGTGCCCAATTATCAATCAGAATTCAGGAGTCAGGAGTCAGAAAACAGGTATTCTGACCGAAAAAGCGGATAGCGCAGCGTTAGCGAGTCCGCGAGCGTCTGAATAAGTGGGTTTAAGAAAAGAAGAGCTAAATCTTCTCTTTCAGAGACGCTCTTGCTAGCTTGCTTAAGAGCAGGGGTACGATTTAGCGGTCAACTTTCGTAGTGGCGGGTCTGAATTCCCCACTAATTGATTCTGATTTCTGTTAGCGGTAGCGGGGCGTTTAGCCCATTCTGACTTCTGGATTCTTCTTCAATTGGAAGTCTCTTGTCCTTCTGAGCAAGATTTTGTGGGAATGCCTAAATCGTCTAAAGTATTCATTAATAAGTCATCTTGTGGGCGATGGTATCTGTGTTGGGAATTTACCAAATCATCAAGATCCTTAAGAGCTTCAAGATCCTTAAGAGCTTCTGATGCAGACTGATATCGCTGTTTGAAGTCATCCAGCACCATTTTACTGAGAATCTGAGCTAGGGAGTGACTTACCTGAGTGCGTAGTTTACCGCCGTAGGCATCGCTCCATTTGATTTCCCCATTAACATCTCTATCTAACTCACGGGGGGCTACACCAGTTAAGGCTTTAATCCCAACCATACCAACTGCATAGATATCACTACTGTAGTGTGGACGCCCAAAACATTGTTCGCTTGGTGCATAACCCTGAGTACCAATACCAATGGTGAAAGCGGTTGACTCTTGACGATCGAGCTGTTTGATGCCGACTTCCTTAACGGCTCCAAAGTCAATCAATACCAGTTTTCCGTCTGAGTGTCGCCGGATGATATTACTGGGTTTAATATCCCGATGAATCACGTGGTTTTCATGGACAAATGTTAATGTTTGCAATAAGTCCCTGATAATTTTAATCGCGGCAATTTCTTCAATTGCTCTACCTACTAAAAGTTCTTGATTTAAAGGATGACCAATTATTTCTTCTTGCACTAAATAAAATTCTTCATCTTCTTCAAAATAGGCCAAAAGTTGAGGAATTTGAGCGTGCCTTCCCAATTTTTCTAGTGTTTGTGCCTCTGAGTTAAATAAACGTCTGGCAAGTTGCAATCCTTCTGGTTTGGTGTTGGCTGGTTTGAGTTGTTTGACAACACATCGCGGATTTCCAGGACGTTGGGTATCTTCGGCAATGTAGGTTTCACTAAATCCACCGGAACCGAGAACTTTGACAATTTTGTAGCGTCTAGCCAAAACTTTCCCTGATAAGGCTAAATCTCGTTGCTGGATTAGGTGTTGGAAGTCATCTTGTTGGCTGATAATCTCTTGGACAACGGGTGAAGTTTTATACTTCTGAAAAATGTCTACTAATTGGCGTTTTCTGATGCTTTCCCTGATGACTGAGGTTGCCAAATAGCAAACTCCGGTCATTGCGATCGCGATCATTGGTACACTAGTGGGAAAAATTAACTGACCATAGACAAATAACCCATAACTAATTCCTCCCCAAGCGCCAGACAGGGCAAGGCTATAGAAAAATCTATGGATGCTACGTTTGCGTCTGCTAATCATCAAGGCTGAACTGCCCACTAGCATTAGCACAAACAAACCCTGCAATGAGGGACTATTAATTCCTGGGGCGATCGCTTTTCCTGTCATCAAAGTTGCGATCGCATTAGCGTGAATTTCCACGCCCGACATCAGTTCACTACTTTTACTTCCAGCAACTGGATAATAATCATTATGTAACTTATCTGTTGCACCAATCAGCACGATCTTGTCTTTGAACACCTTTCCTTGCTGCAAATAGCTGTTCCAGTTTTGCGGGTCGAGTACGTGCCAAAAAGGTTTTTGCTCAAATGTACCCGCAGGCCCCCAAAAATAAATGCGATCCCCTTTTGGTTGAGGATAATTTACTTGTGCTGCCTTCAGCGCTGCTTCATCAAAAGAGAGTCGCTTTTTGCTAAATAGATTATCTTTACCTAAGAACTTGGGAAACTCACTCGCTAATCGATGAACTTTTCCATCTACTTCTAAAGGAAAATTAACTGAGCCAATGGATACTGACCCTGTACGAAACATTTGTTGTGGGTCTGTTAGTTGCGTAAAAGACCCTTGGTGCGTCAAGGAATTTTCGTAGACGGCTGCTAAGGTAACTTTATTACCATATTTTTGTAATACTGCCTGAAATTGGCGATCGTCTGTAACTCCATAGCTACTAGATGTATCAAAAACTACATCTAACGCCACAGCGCGGGCACCTGCTTCGATTAATTTTGTGATCACCTGTGAGTATGCAGCACGTTTATAAGGATAAGATTTTAGTGTTTCTAAGTAGGCATACTGTTTCGGATCTGTTTTATAGTACTGTTCGGGAACCGATATTGACTGATCGTCTATTGCTAAAATTACAATGTCTTCTGGAGGCGCGATCGGCCCACGCAGTTGAAAAAAGCCAGAAACCACCTGATTTTCGCTCAATTGAACCAATTCCCCACCAGAAGCGCTCAATAGTGCGCTCCCAATTGCCCAAGTACCTGCTAGTAGATGACCTAAGCGAACCATCCATCGGGAGTGGCGAGCAGATGTTGTCGAAGTCACTTTTGTTGGTTTACTTGACAGTCTATTGGCAGTAGAGACATAGTTTTTAGTTAAAGTAGATGTAGGTTCTTCTGCCATATCGTGTTACTGATTGATTTAAGTCCAACACTTTTATTTATTCAGACGACGTTTTAGTGTAAGCACATAGAAATAAGACTTAAATGATAATCTTATACATTTGTAAAGTATCTTCTATTCATCAACAAACTTTTATTGGCAGAGCCAGCCCCCAAGAAATTCTTACTCAACCACTACTTAATTTATTCTTTTTTTGTTGAATAAGTTACAAGTAGTGATTGTCTCATAGATCGGAGCCAGATATACTCTACCTGTGCATTTGGTTGTGGCCAGATTTTACCCTCACCTAACCAAGAAGTACGTTACTAACTGGATGCTATACCAGAAGCAGTCCCAAGACTGTCTTCTGTCTCTGGTGCAATGTTGGTAATCTCCAGAAAGCATGTCCTAAGACTGACAGCTTTACCAAAAGATAGGCATTAATTTATATCTTACCTTAAGCCTATGTTATACCTCTTTCGGAGTAAACTTTAGGGTTATGCAGCGATGAATGCTGTTACTGGGTCAATTTTATGGGTAGATTTTGATTGCCAGGTGGCTGTTGCAGTGCTGGAGGTGAATCAGGTTAACACCCAGGATCTTAACTTCAATATTGCAGGCGTTTTTATGTCTTGAAAGAGGTAGGATAAAAGCTATAGATAAAGAACTATGTTATAGATATTAGCAAACAAGGCATTTGAAAATTGCTATAATCTATTGTTCCATCTAAATTCATATATATTATTAGGTGTAAATTTGTATGGGTTCTCCAATGAATCGTCTGTCTATTTTTGTAGATGGAAACAATATGTTCTATGCTCAACAAAAAAATGGCTGGTTTTTTGACCCGCGACGAGTCTTAGAATACTTCAAACATGAGCAATCAGAAACAACATTAATTAATGCCTTCTGGTACACTGGCTTAAAAGATCCACAAGACCAGCGAGGTTTCAGAGACGCTCTAATTAGTCTAGGATATACAGTACGAACTAAAATTCTCAAAGAATATTATGATGATACGTCAGGTCGTTACTCGCAAAAAGCGAATTTAGATATTGAAATTGTTGTAGATATGTTTAATACAGTAGACCAGTATGACCGAGTAGTATTATTCAGTGGTGATGGAGATTTTGAAAGAGCAATCGAACTATTACGCTCAAAAAATACACATATTACGGTAGTATCAACAGAAGGAATGATTGCTAGAGAACTACGCAATGCTACTGATAGATATATAGATTTAAATGATATCAGAGATCAAATAGAGAAAACTGAAGCTTAGTAGCTTTAACAATTATTTACAAAAATCAGAGTAAAAGAAAAACTAGAGTTGAAGATATATTAAGCCACAAGTAAACACTAAACACTAAACAACAAACGGCAAATGGCAAACAAAACAGATCGGATCATCATTTTTGATACAACATTGCGAGATGGAGAGCAGTGTCCGGGAGCAACTTTGAATATAGACGAAAAGCTAGTTATTGCCAAGCAATTAGCGCGTCTAGGTGTAGATGTAATTGAAGCAGGCTTTGCCTTTGCCAGTCCCGGAGATTTTGAAGCAGTCAAGAAGATTGCTCAAATTGTCGGGACAGAAAATGGCCCGATAGTTTGTAGTTTGGCAAGAGCAATTAAAGCAGATATTGAAGCGGCTGCTGAAGCATTAAAACCAGCAGTTAATGCCAGAATTCACACATTCATCTCGACTTCTGATATTCATTTAGAGTATCAATTGCGAAAGTCACGGGCAGAAGTGTTAGCGATCGCCGAAGAAATGGTAGCTTATGCCAAATCTTTCATGACAGATGTGGAATTTTCGCCGATGGATGCGGCTCGTTCCGATCCAGAGTTTCTATACCAAGTGTTAGAGCGAACGATTGCAGCTGGTGCAACAACAGTTAACATTCCTGATACTGTAGGTTACACAACTCCTAGCGAATTTGGGGCAATAATTAAGGGGATTATCGAAAATGTCCCTAACATCGACCAAGCGATTATTTCCGTACATGGTCATAATGATTTAGGCTTGGCAGTTGCTAACTTTTTAGAAGCTGTAAAAAATGGCGCACGGCAACTAGAATGTACGATCAATGGCATTGGCGAACGCGCTGGCAATGCATCACTAGAAGAATTGGTAATGGCCTTGCACGTGCGGCGGCAATATTTTAATCCTTATCTTGGCAGACCAGAAAATTCTCAAGAATCCCTGACAAATATCGACACCCGACAAATTTACAAAACCTCACGCTTAGTTTCCAATTTGACGGGAATGTTGGTACAACCAAATAAAGCGATCGTCGGGGCGAATGCCTTTGCCCATGAGTCTGGAATTCACCAAGATGGTGTATTAAAGAATAAGTTAACTTACGAAATTATGGATGCCCAATTGATTGGCTTAACAGACAATCAAATAGTTTTGGGCAAACATTCAGGTAGAAATGCTTTTCGTAGTCGGTTGAAAGAATTGGGCTTTGAACTGTCAGATACTGAATTAAATAAAGCCTTCGTCAGATTCAAAGAAGTGGCAGATAAAAAGAAAGAAATTTCTGATTGGGATTTGGAAGCGATCGTTAACGATGAAATCCAACAAGCACCCGATTTGTTCCGGGTAGAGTTAGTGCAAGTTTCCTGTGGTAGCAACGCCCGTCCTACTGCTACAGTTACTCTGCGTACCCCAGAAGGTGAAGAATTAACTGATGCTGCGATCGGTACTGGGCCAGTGGATGCAGTTTACAAAGCCATCAACCGTGTGGTGAATGTACCCAACGAGTTAATTGAGTTTTCTGTGCAGTCAGTAACAGCCGGTATTGATGCCATTGGCGAAGTAACGATTCGTTTACGTTATAAATCTAAAGTGTTTTCTGGTCATGCAGCCAACACAGATATCATTGTGGCATCCGCGCAAGCTTATGTAAATGCATTGAATAGGTTGTATGCATCTTTGCAAACTCAAGAAAAACCAGAGGAAGTAACCGCACAGAAAGTCTGAGATCGGATCTGTCAAACTGTCTGTTTTTAGCTGATGCTAACAAACTCCTCTCCAACTTTGGGGAGGAGTTATTTATGAGTTTCAAAAATTTGTTGGGAATTATGCTGACAGAAAAACATATAACTATCAGAGAAGCCACCAGCAAAGAAGATTCACTGATTGCAAAACACTTTTACCAAATGTGGCTAGATATTGGTGTTGATGAGAGTAATATTCTTCTGGGATGGCAGAATATTACCCTCAAATTCATAGAAGAAGCGCGTCGGGATTTGTTTTATAAAGCTTTTGTTGCAGAGGTTGATAATACAGTCGTGGGTTCTGTAAGTTGTCAACTGTTTGCAGGCTTATACCCGAATGTTTTCAAAGATGAATACCGCAAATTTGGATATATTTGGGGCGTTTACGTTGAACAATCTTATCGCAGACAAGGAATTGCCAAATTCTTAACTAATAGAGCAATTGAATATTTAAAAGCGATGGGTTGCACGCGAGTGATTCTTAACGCCTCACCATCAGGTAAACCAGTTTATTCGAGCCTCGGTTTTTCTGAAAGCAATGCAATGCAATTAGATTTGATTTAACAAAACAGATTCTGTGCAACTAGCGGATGAATAAACCTAAATTTGATAGGATAAGTTTCTAGCTCAAGAAGCATCCCTGTTTGCTCATATTCGGATTTGTACAACAAGTCAAGTTTATTGAGTTAATTATGAATATTGTTTACTTTTTTAGATTTTTCGATTTACTTGTATGCATAAAACTTTATTCTGAGAAATGATGTTTATAGTCAGTCAGCTTGTATGAGTAGCGAAAAAACAACAGAATTGCCACTCTGGGTACAAGATAGAGATATAGTCATTGCTCATGATGAAGAAGTACAGTGGCGAGAAGGAAAACGCCCAGATTATTCTTACACCAATGAATTTCTTCATCAAGAGAGAAAATTTCAGCATCCTGAAGGTTCTTTAGAAGCGATCGCCCAAAACTTAGTCCGCACTTTTGAGATGGAAGCTTCTAATAAATCTAATCCTCAACAGTGGCTTTCGATTGTTACTGATAAGTTTAAGATGAGTACCAATGGCGGACAACAATTCACTGCTGAAGATGTTGCAGCCGAAGGTACTTATAACCTCTTTTTGGGTGAAACTGAGCAATACAGTTCTGAAACAGAAACCTTTGAATCTTCATTTCAAGTTTTTTATAAAGCCTTTCCTAATGGCTTCCTTTGGGAATTAACAGAAGTACTTTCGGGGCCGCCTAATGTTACCTTTAAGTGGCGACATTGGGGAACATTTAATGGTTCCTACAAAGACTATGCACCCACAGGTGAAACAGTAGAGATGGTAGGAGTTAGTATTGCTCGTGTCACTGATGATTTGAAGATTGAGTCTTTAGAGCATTATTTTGATAATAATGTCTTTCTTCAGAAATTAACGGCAGGTGGTTGTCCTTTCCATTCCCAAAATCAGAATAATCACTAATTTTGATTTAGTTATAGTCTATCGAATAGCACACTCGATCGGCGCTCACTGCTGTTTACTATAGCGGTTCTCGGTTGAGTAGGTACTGAACCCCATCCCCAACCCTCTCCCCGCAGGCCTATGCATTAGTCACATCTTTCTTAACATTTGTAGAAGTTAGAAGACTAGACTTCTTACATAAATCAAAAAAAGAACCCCACCCCGCCTTTGACTTACGTCAAATTCTCCCCTAAGAGCCTGCTCTTAGGGGTTGGGAGTGGGGTGTTAGGGGACTTTTGCAAGAGGTCTACTGTTCGGTTTTGCAACCTACCAAGCTATCCAACTCAGTTTGATGTTCGGAGATTGTCGCCTTCCTCGCTGGTTTAGGTTTGGACTCCTTGGTGTACGCTCGATAAATTCCCACTTACTTTTACCCATTGCTGAAATAGAAAAACGACCATTCAAAAATTAAATCGCTTTCTTCTTTGCGTAAGGAAAAAATCAAACAAAGGCGGGTGCGGGGATTGAACCCGCTAATCCCCACAATGGTGGAGACGTAACCGATAATCCTAAATTCTGCGGCCCCAAAAAGCAAGTTGCGAACAAGGATAACCCGCCATGAAGCATGAAGGATAAAGTGTTTCATCCTTTACCCTTCAGCAATATCTACAACTCATCCGTAGCTAGCATTTGGATAATGCGAGGCGTACCTGGGTCAAACCCTGCCAAATCCCAAGACAGCGAATCTTCAGGATCTACCAAGGTAATTTGGTAAGGTGTCAAGGTGACATACACCGCCTTGACGTTAGGATTTACTTTTTTGCGGTACTCCTTCAGCGCTTGACTTGGATGCTTATACCCAGCCCAGCTTTCCGAGTCAGTCCAAAAGCAGACTACATCAGCTTTGAACTTATTCTTAATCATCCAGTCATAAGCTACAGACGCATCCGTTCCACCGAAGTTTTGATTGCTAGCTTTGCGAACCGCCGAACTAAAACTATCTTTGGCAGTGATACTTAATTCCCGGAATTCGGTAGCAAAACCACGAATCATATAGTTTTTCTCTGCTTTTGCTGTCACCAGTGCCATTGTGGTGGCAATTTCACAGCAAGTCAGTCCCATATCTGCAACCATACTACCCATAGAACCAGAAACGTCTACGGCGTGCATGAACACTTTACCTGTGGGTTGCACAACATCAAAAGACAGTTCAACCGCCTTTTCTAAAATGTCTACAATCCGAGGAACTGGGTTCCAAGTTTTCTTACTGCGTCCTAATGTTCCACCAGATTGATATGTTTTGAGTGCTTTCAAAACATCAATCGGATGGATGCGACCTTTACGGAGATGTTCTTTGTTGTTAAGAACTGCTTCCACTCGCAGCAAGTTGGCATTTTCATCTGTTCGCAACACACCCAGTTCAGTCAAAGAACCCAAGTTACGCAACATTGCACCTATTGGCATTTCCTGAAATAGTAGCTGCCAAGCAAGTTGATCCATTTTGCCCACTGGTGCAGCCATTTCGTGGGTTAAGCGTCCTTGGGAAATAGCTTCATGAGTTTGAGTTGGATTCCGCTTGAGCCACTCATACCACCAAATCTGCGCCAATGCCTCTGAGGGGATATCTGCTGGCAATTCTTCCCACCCTCTAACTACCCACTCAAATAGTTGACGGTGATTTTCTGTAGGCGGTTTGACATGGAACAACCGCAATGCATCTCGGTGGGTAAAGCCTTGGCGCTGTTGGTATTTCAACAGTTGATAAGCTAAGCCTTTGACATCTTCCCGTGAGAGCCAAGTTTTACCAGCTTCTCGCACCACTTTGCCAAATCCCCGCAGAGATTTGGTGTAGTTCAGCCATTCGTAGAAGTGGCTACCAGTGCGGACAACTTGCGGGAAGATTTCACCAAACGCCTGTTTTGCTTCTGGTGCTTCACCCATTGATAGCAACACTAAAGCTAAGATAGGCGCGCTGTTATTGATGGCGCGTCCATCGCTAGCATACAAAATTTCTTCTGCAACACGGCCAGGATTTTCGGCAATAGCTTGTCTGACAACTGTTACAAAATCCTCAGTTAATTCCTGTTTACCAGCGTAGTAAGTGCTTTTTGCTGTACCAACCAACAAACAACGGCGTAGCATCTTCCAAATGCCAGCGTCAAACATCCAACCGCCGGAACGTCCCTGAACCATTTCTGCTTCTTGTCCGGGGATAGGTTGATTTTGGGGTGTAGTTGTCTTCTTTTTAGTGAAAAAATTGTAATTCATCGCTTCATCTCCCGGCCCTTGCGGGCAAAAATGAAAGGTGGCGGAGCAGGACTTGAACCTGCGACATCCGGCTTAACAGGCGATAACCCTAATTCTTCGGCCTTTTCAGGCAAGGTGTGAACAAGGATGTTTTTCGGCGCTCTACCAACTGAGCTATCTGCCACATATAAAGTTAGGAGTTAGGAGTTAGGAGTTAGGAGTTAAAAATTTTTGAATTCAAAACTTCTAACTCCTCACTTTAAACTCCTAACTTAAGTTTGGTGTAGTGGAGCGGGAATTGAACCCGCGACCTCCCGCTTGGCAGGCGATAACCCTCAATTCGTCGGCCTTTTCAGGCAAGGTGTGAATAAGGATATTTAGGCGCTCTATCCACTGAGCTACCCACCACATATAAATTCAAAACTCAGCATTAAATTTGCTGTAACGAAGTAGGATTTTTACCTACACCTCCAGAAGTTTGATCGGGGGTGTTTTAGTTATATGCGATAACCCTCGATACGTCGGCCCTTGCGGGCAAGGTGGGCGCTCTGCCATTTGAGCTATTCGCTACTGGTGAAAGCTAACTCCTAGTGAAAGTTGACTTGTATTATTACTGTAGTATATGTAGTATTTATTGTCAAGGGTCTGGCAAGCCAATTTAGAATTATTGCTTTGAAAAGAAAAGTCTGAGCGGTATAAGCAAGCCGTCGCTGAGAATTTCCAGGGATATTATCTGAGATGTATGGCGATCGCTCTGATCACAACCCCCTTATTTTCTCTGGTAAAAAATTTTGCGCGTAGTTTACCGCCGTAGGCATCGCAGATCAATCTTAGATAAGTAGAAAAGTAATAACCCTAGAACACCTACTTAAGATAGATTTTGCCGACAAATTTGCCGCAACTTTGCCAAAAGATACAAAAAAGTGTCCCAATTTTTGCCAAAATAATAATATTATTTCCCAAAATTCACTTGGCAAAAATCGGCATGAGTGAGAAATCCATAGAAGATAACGGTAAGGCTTTTCTCGTTCTACTTTTGCCCATCTCGTTTTTGATTATTTTCCTAGTTGCCACTTGGAGAATTTTACTGGCGGTAATTGTGCTGGTAATTGCCTTCAAGCTTTGGCAGGAATATCAATGGCAACAGTGGACTGTGCGAGTTAACCCAATTTTTCATCAATTGGTTCGTGAAAATCAGGGCAGACTGACGCCAATGGACTTGGCAATCAGGGGCAATTTTCCTGGAACAACGGCAAAACGCTACTTGGATAGTAAAGCCTCGGAATTTGGTGCCAGTATAGTCAACTCTGAAGAGGCAGGGCAGTCTTATTACTTTATAACTGCCAGCATTCTCGGCAATATTCTTGATAGTAGTGAGCCAGTTAAAGAACTTCCGGCTCAACCAGTTACTAAAACAGCGCGATCGCTCCTAGCACCACCACCAACCACACAGGAGGAAGAACCAGAAACCGAATCACTCCCACAGCAAACCCATGAGGAAGCTAAACTATCGCTGGAAAAACAGTTAATTTTTGGCTCTCTCATTCAATCTGAACTTGCTAAACGGCTAAATGTCTATTCCAGCACGGTTTATAAACGGCGAAACGATCCAGAGTTTCCTGAGTGGAGTCGCAGCAGAGACCCTGATGGTATTGCCTGGTCATACTCGGAAAAAACTAAAGAGTTTTTCCCAGTGGAAGAAGAAGAACAAGGCAAAAGTTAAAAGGTAAAAGGAAAAAGAAAGAACTTTAAAGCTTTATTTTTTACTTTTTACTTGTAAACCCACAGCTTCGTTGATGGAATTTAATCCGCTTTGTTCTAGCTGGGAAAGTAAACCTGCTAGAATTCGGCGTACCATCATTGGCCCTTCGTAAATCCAGCCTGTATAAACCTGGATCAAACTAGCACCAGCAGTAATTTTCTCCCAAGCATCTTCAGCAGAAAAGATGCCACCAACGCCAATAATCGGCATTTGTCCTTGAGTTTGCTGCCAAATAAAACGAATTACCTCAGTGGAGCGGGAGCGCAATGGTTCACCACTAATTCCGCCGGCTTCTTCTTGGGGTGATTTGCCAGTTTGGTCAATCACTTGGGTTTTCAGTCCATCACGGCTGATCGTGGTGTTAGTGGCGATAATTCCCGCGAGTTGGTAGGTTTTAGCAAGAGTTATAATGTCAGCGATCGCTTCCCATGATAAATCTGGTGCTATCTTGACAAAAATTGGTTTTTGTGCGTTATTTTCTTGTTGTAATAAATCTAAGATGGCACTGAGCATAGAAGCATCTTGGAGCGATCGTAACCCTGGTGTATTGGGAGAAGAGACATTAACAACAAAATAGTCTCCCAAATCCTTGAGTAAACGAAAACTATCGAGATAATCCTGTGCGGCTGCTTCTAGGGCAGTTACCTTAGATTTACCCAAATTTATCCCTATGGGTATTGATCGGGTTAATTCATGCTTTTCTTGTGCCAAACGTGCCGCCATTACTGCTGCACCGCTGTTATTAAAGCCCATTCGATTGAGAGCAGCTTTATCCAACGGCAAGCGAAACAAACGAGGAGGTGGATTTCCTGGCTGTGCGTGAAAAGTTACAGTTCCTAGTTCCGCAAAGCCAAAACCCAGGTTAGACCAAATATTAGCAGCAACACCATCCTTGTCGAACCCAGCTGCCAACCCTACGGGATTTGGGAAGTTTAGCCCAAACAAATTTTGTTCTAAGCGTGAATCGTACAGACATAAAGACTGCTTTAAGCGTTGGTTTATCCAGCTAGCAGGGGTTTGCGATAGCCAATTAAAACTGCGAATCGTCTGCTGGTGTAACCACTCTGAATCGGTTTTTACCACATTAAACAAAAGCGGGCGAATGGCAAATTTATAAATATCCATTAGCTTTTATTTTTGGAGCTATTGCAGATTATCGTCAATTAAAGGGTTTAAATCCCCATCTGAAACACGTAGCATATTTTCAGTTGGGGTTTAAATCGCCATCTGAAAATATCTAAAATGTTTGAATTTTGAATTTTGAATTGTTAATCCGCTTGGGATTGCTTGATTTTCTCGCGGACTAGCTGCTCAAATTGCTCCATTGAAGTGATCTCAATGCCAGGTTCATCTTGTAGTCTGTCCATATATGCTTGGAATGCAGCCTGGTCTTGTGGATGGTTTTTTACGTAGTCTCTCAATTGCTCTCTGCTCATTGCGGCAAGATTGATATCGGTCATAAAAACCTCACTTTCCCGTTTGGGTAAATCAACACTTCTATTTCCTCACCAGCCAAGACATAGATTTGGTTGGTTCTCTCATCTAGTCTGACTGCATTAATGGGCAGAAGTACATTACTTAATCTGACGCAAACTAAGAAAAATTCAAAGGTTTGTTTTGCTGTAGGTACTAGTGGGTACATAACCCTCTATTAAGCTGTCCAGGTTCAATATTAAACACTTGTGGCAATATTACTCAGGGTGCTTTTCTGGGCATCTTATATATTACAAGTTATGTTAACCAAGAAATCAGATGGGGCAGCCACAAAAACCTATAGCCGCCGAACAGCAGATCCTCTCTTTGGGGCGCGTCCTCCAGAGCCTCAGAGAAGAAGATGATGTTGACGTTCTGATTGAAACTACTATTTCTTATCTCAAGGAAGAGTTTGACTACAAACTGATTTGGATTGCTCTTTACGATCGCCTGAATCACATATTATTTGGCAAAGGAGGCATCACACCCGATCGTGACATGAGCTTTTTACGCCAAAGAGTTGTTCTCAGTCCTGGGGATTTATTAGAGCAAGTAGTAATTGAACAGCGTCCTTTAGGCGTAGCTGATTTGCAAACTGAAATCCGCGCCGCCGAATGGCGAAAAATTGCCGAGAAATTCCACATCCAAGGAACGATTATTTTACCAATTCGCTACAAAGACCGTTGCTTGGGCTTGCTGTTATTGGGTTCAGAACGCTGGGGCTACCTACTGACAGGAGAAACAAAAGCACGTTTGATGATGGTTTTAGGTGAACTAGGGGCAGTGCTTTATCAAAATGAAATGTATAAGCACCAACAGCAAACCAGGCGAACCGACGAGCCATTATTAGAATTGCTAGCAAATTTACGCACCCTCAGTAACCTGAATCAAAGACTCGAAGTAGCGGTGCAAGCAACTCATAAATTTGTCTCCCCCAACCGGACAAATGTTTACTGGTTTGAGCGCGAAGGGCGCTACTTTTGGTGTCGAATGAGCAATCAGCTGGTCAAAATGGATCGCAATTCTAGCAGTCAGCAAGCAGCAGGAATGACTGTACAGGAGTTAAGCGACTTTTATTATGCTTTGGCAGTTAACCAAATAGTCTCAATTGGTGATGCCCGCAGTTCTTTAAAAAGCCATTTTACGGCAAAATTGTTGCAACGGCTGAAGGTGCGATCGCTCCTGGCAGCTCCGATTATCTGGCAAAAAAACTTAGTCGGTTTTCTGGCGGTGGAAAGCAATGAACCTCGCATCTGGACGGACACAGACAAAAATTTCGTCCAAGGTGTTGCTGGTTTAATTTCCCTAGTTGTACCAACCGAAAGCATGGAAAGTACTATCAAACAGATTCAAGAGGATGCCCAACTGACTAGCCAAGTTGCCCAAGGTATCTATAACGAACATGACATTCAGGTAACTTTACACAGTTGTGCTAAAAAAGTTTTAGCTCGATTAGGTGCTACCCGCTTTTTGCTGTTGCAGTATGACCCTGAAGAGAAGAATTATCAATTTACTTACCAAAGTCAGCCTCATAATCGCCGACCGTTGATATTTACCCTGCATACCCTCAAAGAATTAGATGGGCAGCTTTTGCAAAGTTCAACTGAAGCGGTGGAAATTGAGAACTTAGATGAAGATTTACGCTTTTTTAACTGGCGACCCTCGTTGTTAGAGAATAATGTGCGATCGCTACTTGTTTGTAAATGCACTCACGAACATATACCAGCAGCACTTTTGGTGATTACTCATGAAAGCCATCGTTCTTGGACAACTCTAGAAAAAGAATTGCTGTGGGCTGTCAGTCAACAGATTGGTGTAATGGTTCGTCAGTGGCAATTACATAACCGCACCACCCAGCAGCAAAAAACTTCTCAGGCATTTGAGCAATGCTTACGCATCCTGACACAATCCCAGAACAGCATTGAGGTCGAAAAAAAGCATTTAGAATCTACAGCCCTCGAACAAATAGCATCAATTTTGGGTTGTCCCTTAGCGCTAATGCTATCCTGGGCACCTGGCGAAAGTTGGGCAGAAATTATTCCTGGAGTGATTGACAATAGCCAATTTAGGATTTTTTCTGATGTATCTATTTCTATCAAGACTGAAGCCTTAATTCAGTGGGCACTTGCTACAGAGAGTTACCTGACTTTGAAGGTGGATAATTTACCTTCAGAAACCCGGAAATGGTTGAATGTTCCAGACAAAAGTCAAATTTTGGTCATGGCATTACGTACAACTGCTGTTTATGAAACCACTGGTGTAGTGTTGCTTGTAGACTATCAAGAGCGTCGCTGGTCAGAACAAAGCCTCAGTGCGACAGCAACTCTGATTTCTCAATTAGCCTGGTGGCGTCGTGAAAAGCAAATTATCCGACTTTTAGAATCCACAACCGAAGAATTACGACAACTTAACTGGTACAAACATCGTCGTCTAGAGGAAATTCAAAGAATAACGGCGCACTCCCTTAAACAAATACATGATTTGGGCATTCCAGCTAATGAACTGACTCAGATGCGCTACCAGCTATTGCTGCGGCAGTTAGACCATACAGCCACCTCCATGAGTGGAATGCTAAAACTTGAGAACTGGCAGCTACATATCAGTTGGGAAACTATGCCCATAGCCAGTTTACTAAAGCGATCGCTCGAACGGATTGAAAATTTACTCAAACAACAAAAGCTGTGGATTGGTGTACATGGCTTGGGACAACCAATTGACGAGCAAGAAGCGCCCAAGAATTCTTCATTAGTTAGAGGCGTTCCTACCTCCAGCGCTCAATCTGCAATGGCGATCGCTGGTGATATTGTCAAAATTGAATTAGTGATCCATGAATTATTGGTTACTGCCTGTAACCGTTCTCAAACCGGCAGCAGAATTGATATTTGGTGTCGCCGTTTAGATGCGTCAAAACCCTTAGATATAAAATATTCTTCTACAACTGGAGGGGCTGAACATCAGACATCGCTAGAACTATCGATTACATATAACGGTGCGATCGAACCACAGCTACTCACAGAATTACATCAAAATATACCTAAAGATGTGCTTACTCCTTCCTACCTCGACCAACCACCAGCTTTACATCTGGTGATCTGCCAAAACCTCATGCAGGAACTAGGAGGAGAGTTGAATTTCTATCAATTACCAGATAATCGAGTAGTCAGCCGCTTGTTGTTGCTGTTAGCTGTTCATGATTCTTAGTACAGCTTTGGGAGTAATGTTTTACCTCCTGCCCCTTGCCTTTTGCTATAAGAGGCACTAAAGGTGATCTTTAGACTATGCACCTTAATCGAACCCGATTGCTACCAATTTTGACTTCGACAATTGGTAGAGGCGATCGCTGCTTGATTTTAGACTGACTTCCTTGTTCATCAAAGGATGCTTTGGCAACAACATCACTTATGTCAACTCCTCCCTACCTGAATCCTTACGTAAATACCAATAAAAAAACTCTTCGTTTCACTCAAACTTTACAAGAAACAAATCGATCACGGCTAGTATAGGTATGTAATTAATTATCTACTGCGCCGGATTAATGACTAACTTACTGATGCGGTTATTACTGAATTTACGGTGCAATAACGGTAAATAAAGATTCGTTCTTAGAATAGAAGATTTCTTCTGCATAAGACAAAAACGGCTTGAGAATTTCTTAAGTTGTCCATCATGCTTGCCTATATTTTACTCCTGCTCATTAGCAAGGAGTCAGTAAGCATGAAAAATTTCCAATCCTAGCATTCTAAAAGTACAAATGAGCAATTGTATGAAACAATACATCAAAGTTGTAAAGCGTTTTTTGACACTAGCTACTCCAGCGATCGCTACTTCGATATTGGCAACCTTACCGAGCCAAGCTGCTACTATTGCATCTTCTGAGTCAAAATTCAACATCAACAACTTTAGTAGCAACCCTTTAAATGTTAAGATTTTGACTGATACTGTCACTAAAACAAATAGCACAGGTGGTCAAGTAACTGCTGATGCTAACGCTGAGGCTAAGTTTAATATCGATGCAAACAACTCTGCTTCCAATTTGTCCTTCAGCCAAGCTAAAGGCCAGGGTGATGGCTATACAGGGTCGGCGGAAAGCTTGGCTGCAATTATCGGTTATGATTTTATAGTAGACAAAGAGTTTTCTTTTGATTTCAGTGGCTTATTTAAGCTTAAAACATCCATTGATGATGCACTGACTGAACGTGCAAATGCTGGTGGAGAGTTCTTATATGAGTTATACGACAGCGATACTGGTAATCTTTTAGACTTTTTCAAGATTTCTGGAAATTTATCAACTATAGGTAACAATGATGCTTTTGTATTTAAACCGAGTAGCAACATAACTCTTGATTCAAGTCAAACTTCTATTGATAAATCTTTTGGCGGAACAAAGGAATCTGCTTCGACTAGCTTTAAGGGTAAATATTCCCGTACTTTCGATAAGTCAACTCGTTTATTATTAATAGAATCTAAAAGTAATCAGGTGAGCGTCTATACTGTCCCAGAACCCTCAACAATTCTAGGTTCGCTGTTTAGTTGCACTGTGTTTGGTGCTGCTTCGATACGCAAGCATAAAAGAGCCTCTTCGGCTGCGTTGTTGGTTAATAAGGATTTAAAATCTGTTTAGTATGTTTGCACTGAGGAAAGTTCAGGTGATGGATAGCGAAAGCAAAGTCACATTAATCCATCATAAAAGTGAACTGGGTAAAAGAGACTGATAAGCCAGACCAAAACTACTCTATTCTCTGTACTTTTGGCTAATGCCGCTCTGCACGGTCTAGAAACCATAATATAGCGGTTCCCATTCAGATGCGTTACACAACTTTATATCACAAGTGTAGGGGTATGGCAAGCCATACCACTACGGGTGTAACTCATATAAACGAGAACTGCTATAAAAAGCGTCTTCCCTGAAAAATAAAAATTAAGGGGAAATGGCATTTATGGAAACCTCAAGTCATTAGGTATGCAAATGATTTTGTGATTTTGCACCCTGACAGACAAGCATTAAAGAAATGCTAATAAATAGCTATAACAATGAATTTGTCATCTCCAAGGGATTAAAGTGCAAACTTAATCCTCATCGATTAACCTGTAGAAGCCAGTCATCTACTGATTATTTGTTTGGTTTCGACTGAATGAATCGCACTTTCTAGCTGCGTTTTCGTCCCTATTAATTACACAAACACACTTACAAACGTGTAGTCTAGTGGATAGTGTAATCTTGACAACTTCACTGCTACTATGAGTATTTCTGGCTTGTCTTTTATGGGTTTAACGCAACCATGACTTAAAAAACTTTCCCAAAATACTCAACTCAAGTATGGAACTGATATCAAGATACTGTGGATATCGTTTTAAACCCAAAGTAACCTTTTTGCAGTTGTCATAAAACTGAGAGATAGAAGACCATGCTCATTTTGTACTGGCAAGTCTTGCCATTGAGTTAAATTCATTAGCAAAAGAAAAGTTAGCTACAAATACAGCAAAATCAATTCAATATTGATGCAAATCATTTTTAGCTGTATTTTTAACATTCATTTATAGCAAAATAAAGCTATTTCAAATGAATTTTACAGTCAAAATTGCATTTTCTACTGCTGTTATCT
This sequence comes from Nostoc sp. ChiQUE01b, assembly GCF_034531255.1. Classification (NCBI taxonomy): domain Bacteria; kingdom Bacillati; phylum Cyanobacteriota; class Cyanophyceae; order Nostocales; family Nostocaceae; genus Nostoc; species Nostoc sp. ChiQUE01b. The sequence goes on from NZ_JAVRBM010000002.1 coordinate 53,197, forward strand.
AGGCTGACTTTTCAGAAGCTTTGAACTCAAAAACAAGCATGGTCAGTGAGCGACGTTGAAGTGTCGCTTTTACCTACTGTCTTATACTGCTATATGTGGTATAAGATAGAGGTATAGAAATATTCGTAAGAAGCTTTTATGGAGATCGCCCATAAAACCTGACCTACGATACGGTTATACAAGCTTTAGGAAGCTGTTGTAAATGTAGAGGTCAATAAAATAATCTTACCATCTCCAACAGCAACACCAGCAGCAAGAGCGCCAGCAACAGCGCCACTAATGCTACCTCCAACATTAGAGCCTGATTGAAATTTGCTAGTCATAGCACTAGAAAAACTAGTTACGAAACCAGATGCAAATCCCCCTTGTACTTGACTAAGATCGGAAACTTCATCTTCACAAAAACTGAGATCGGAAATTCTTAATCGTTCCATAAATAAAGCTCTCCTTGAAAAACAAATGCATTGCTGAAAGTTTTTGACAACTTTCAGCAATTTTTCTATCTAAAATGCAATGTAGTACACCGTAGTACTAAAGCATATTTAGGCTGAAGCAGAACTAGATTGAGAAGTACCACCAGCTGCGCTGTATTTGCCGGAGTAAGTATAGCTTTCAGTGCTAGTGAATATGCCAGCGAAGTTTTTACCAAGAGCTTTAGCTTTTGCATAAGCATCTGCAATTGCTAATCCACCTTGAACATTCTCATTTTCAAGAACTGTTTCTACATGAGAAAGATCGTTGATAATCATGATTTTACTTTCCTAAGAACTAGTAAGGTCAACTTGTTTATTGTCGTGCCACTACAACTTGTTTTTTAGTGACATACAAACAATAGCACTATTACAATTGGATGAATAGTAGTTTTACGTAAATTTTTTGTAAAAAAAGAAAAAACATTATATTATCAAGTTAGTTACATTATTTAGTATTTACAAATTCTTTAAAAATCACATTGCTATGTATTATCAAGTTACTTTCAACATCTAGTTTTAGAGGTTATTTAAAAAGTATTTTGAGATGAGTTTAGGCACTTTTAATCTCCCTAACCTCCAAGGCTGTTTCACTCAATCTATTAAGGATATTGTCAACAACATAGCCAATAAATTTGGGGAAGTTAGTAATTAAAAAATTACTATCTCCAAGAGTCAATTTCAGTGCGTTGGCGAAACCTTGCTGGAGGCATCACAATTTTCTTGTGCAATCAGATTTTTTATTCACCTGATTTTTTTTGCTTGAAACGCTTGTAAACCAGCACCTTTTAGGCAATGAAACAGCCTTGCCCTAACCCGTCAGGGGTGTTTCATGGCCATTCATTGGTATCAGCCAACTTAAGCTAAAACTCCTTTAAAATCTCGTTTCCAGTCTCTGGCTGGAAATGCTGCTTCCCATTAGGCATTCCCAGCCTCCGATGGAGAGCGAGATAATCTGCTAAAAGCTTTTTCTAAACTGGCTTTAACCTGAAGTTGACACCAGTGCAAGTCCTTGCACCTCTACAAATCTAGAAATAATTTGGGGTAATTTATTTTTTGCAAGTCCCTAAAAAAGAAAGATAGTAAGATTCAAAGCCTCTCTTCTTTTAGGAGAGATGTTGCAAATAGGTCTAAGGATAGATTGACAATATATTTGTTCGTCGAATTTATCCTGCCTTCGTAGCAAACTGGTTATAATTATCTTCCATCTCCTTCGGAAATGAAATTCTCATTTACACAGTATTTATTTATATGGGACGTGTTCGTTCTAAATCTGACTTACCTACAAAAATCTGTCCGGTATGTCAACGTCCTTTCACATGGCGTAAAAAGTGGCAAGATTGCTGGGACGATGTGAAATATTGCTCAGAACGTTGTCGTCGTCGCCGTTCTGAAGCTCAAAATGAAACCAACCGGAATACAGACGCAAATAGCGCAAGAGATTAATGGAGTTACAGGTGCAACCTAAATTAATTATTCATGGAGGGGCTGGTAGTTCTCTTCACGGTAAAGGCGGATTAGAGGCGGTGCGCCGATCGCTGCATACAGTAATAGAAGAAGTTTATTCTCTGCTATTGTCAGGAGCAACTGCCTCTGAGGCGGTGGTGCAGGGTTGCCTAATGCTTGAAGACAACCCCCGCTTTAATGCTGGTACTGGTTCAGTATTGCAATCTGATGGACAAATCCGCATGAGTGCTTCCCTAATGGATGGTGCATCAGGGCGGTTTAGTGGTGTGATTAATATTTCGCGGGTAAAAAATCCTATTGATTTAGCGCAATTTTTACAAAGCTCGCCAGACCGAGTGCTATCAGATTTCGGTTCGGCTGAGTTGGCGCGGGAAATGCAAATTCCCAGCTATAACGCTTTAACTGATTTGCGGTTACAAGAGTGGATACAAGAGCGCCAGGATAATTTTAAAAGCACAATGGCTGGTGTGGTAGCAGAACCAGAACTGCTAGAAACCAGCAATGCCGGACGCGGTACTATCGGTGTAGTAGCTTTAGATGCATCTGGTAAGCTAGCTGCTGGCACTTCTACTGGTGGTAAGGGATTTGAGCGGATTGGCAGGGTAAGCGATTCGGCGATGCCAGCAGGTAATTATGCTACTAGTAATGCTGGTGTTAGCTGTACTGGCATTGGCGAAGATATCATCGATGAGTGTTTAGCTGCACGGATTGTAGTGCGTGTCACTGATGGGATGTCACTGAAGGAAGCCATGCAGCGATCCTTTGGGGAAGCCGACGAGAATAAACGCGATTTAGGAGCGATCGCTTTAGATGCTAGTGGAGCGATCGCCTGGGGAAAAACTAGCGAAATCTTACTCGCCGCCTACCACGACGGCGAAAAAATTGGTGACACTTTGGAATGGACTGGCAACGAACTGATCGGCTATTGTTGAATCAGTTTCAGCGCTTCGGCTAAAGTTTCTTGCTGGTCAACCATTGCAGCTAGTTCTTGGGCTTCATAACGCCCCTCAAAAGCTTCTAGCGCCGCTCGTTTCAGTGCCACTTGATATCCTTGTTCCAGAATATCGATTAATTCTGCCTGATTCAAGTAAAAACCACCGGATTTGCGGCGCTTATTTATATCGGATTGCTATAGATTAAACATCTTGCAAAAATCCTGGTTTATTGTCTAAAATCACGGAGCAACTGCGATTAACACTGATGAATTATTTGTGTTGATCTGTGGTTTCATTTTCAACACCTTTCCTACGCCAAGCAGGTTTCACCACCTGACGACTACGGGCAATTACTAGAGAATCATCAGGTACATCTTCTGTCACAGTAGAACCAGCTGCGATATAGACATCATCTCCCAAAGTGAGTGGAGCCACTAAAACGCTATTGGCCCCAGTTTTTGTCCGATCGCCGATTTTGGTGCGATGTTTCTTCACGCCGTCATAGTTGGCAGTAATTGTACCGGCACCAATATTTACCTGATTGCCGACAACAGTATCGCCTATATATGACAAATGTGCTGCATTGGTGCGATCGCCTAATTGCGTATTTTTCAATTCCACAAAATTCCCCACACGGCAACCAGCACCCACCTGTACCTGACCGCGCAAATGAGTATAAGGGCCAATTCGGCTTCCGGCCTGCACGGTGCTATTTATGACTACTGAATATTGCACTATGACATTTTCACTTAACTGACTATTTTCAATTAAACTCCCTGGCCCGATGTGACTTCCTGTTTGAATTACCGTATTTCCCCGCAGGTGAGTTTGCGGTTCAATAATTACATCCGGCTGTAATTCCACTGTTTCATCAATGGTGATGCTTGTCGGGTCGATGAGGGTGACACCCGCCAGCATCCATTTTTCCTTGACTCGTTTTTGCAAAATTTCGGATGCTGTTGCTAGTTGCTGGCGATCGTTGATGCCGAGAATTTCTTGGTAATCTTCTACATCCACTGCCATTACTTGGCCCACCTGAGTCACGGCATCGGTAAGATAGTATTCTTTTTGGGCATTGTTTGTCTGGAGGTGGGGAAGCACCTTTGCCAAATCTGGCCAGCAAAAGCAGTAAACTCCAGCGTTAATCCGCTGATTTTGTTTTTGAGCAGCCGTACAATCCTTGTGTTCGACCATTTGCTGCACAATATTTTTATCGTTACAAAAAACCCGCCCGTAGCCTGTGGGATCAGGTAGGTGCGAGGTGAGAATAGTGGCAGCGTTTTGATTTCGGATGTGAGTTTGTAACATCTGCTTAAGAGTTTCGCTGCGTATTAACGGTAAATCGCCGTTAAGTACCAGCAAATCTCCAGTGTAATTTTCCAAGTGAGGAAGTAATTGCTGGATAGCATGACCTGTCCCCAATTGCACAGTCTGTTCGACAAACTCCAAACTGGGAATTGAATGCATGGCGACTTGCACTTCCTCGGATTGATATCCCACAATCACGATTCGCCGTGAGGGCGAAAGTGGTTCTACACTTTCGAGAACTCTCTCTACTAGCGATCGCCCACCCAAAGAATGTAAAACCTTGGGTAAGCGTGATTTCATCCGTGTGCCGCGTCCTGCCGCTAGAATTGCTACAACTACCATAATTAGCTATCAGCTATCAGTGAAATTGTGATTAATGCTGGTGGTACTTTAAAATCTCGGCTCAAATCATACCAGCCAATTATAGTAGACTGAAAATATCAAAGGAGTCAGAATTTATGAGTAGGTATAATTTTACTCTTCAAAAGCAAAGATTATCATAATACCAATTAGCGTTTATTACAGCAGCTACAAATCATGACTCCCTATTCCCCACTCTTCCCTTTTTCCTAACAAGAGCAAATAAACTCTGCAAATTGCTGCATTAGTTTGGGATTACGCCAACCGGAATCAGTTTCTTCTTGCATCACTAAAAGGGCTTCTGCTGAAGTAAAAGCTCTTTTGTAAGGTCGTTCGCTGGTTAGGGCATCGTAAATATCAATTAATTGAAATACTTGCGCTAGGTAGGGAATATCATCCCCCTTGAGTCTATCAGGGTAGCCTGAGCCATCCCAACGTTCGTGGTGATGACGAATAATCGGAATTACACCGCGCATACTCCGTAGTGGTTGGCAGATTTTTTCTCCAATCAAAACGTGCTGCTGCATAATTTGCCAATCTTCGGGGGTGAGTTTGCCTTTTTTTAGCAGCACAGCATCGGGAATACCCACCTTACCGATATCGTGAAGATAGCCACCCCACATCAAATCTCGAATTTGATAGCGTGAGAGGTTGAGGTATTCACCAAAAACTTGTCCCAGTTTTACTAGACGTTCGCAATGGTTGCCTGTATTGGGATCGCGGCTTTCAATGGACATGGCAATAGAAAATAGTACTTGTTCAGCATGGTCTAAATCTTCATTCAGACGCTTCTGCCGCACCAAAGACTTTACACGTGCCGCCAGTTCTACCCGATCAAAGGGTTTGGTGAGAAAATCATCTGCCCCAACTTCAATTCCCCGAATGCGCGATCGCCTGTCATTTAACGCTGTAATAAAAATTACTGGGATTAACCTAGTCTGCTCATCCTGTTTAAGCAATTGGCACACTTCAAATCCATCCATTCCTGGCATCATTACATCCAGCAAAATCAAATCTGGTTGTTTTTGAGTTACCAATCCGACAACAATAGAACCAGTGTCCGCCTCAATTACTTCGTATCCTTCCATCCCCAAGAGGGCAACAGCAGTCATCCGGCTGGCGGCATGATCGTCAACTACTAAAACCTTCGGCGGATCTAAATCAAACCCATTCACTTTAGAACCTTTGGCTTGTAGTGTTCTAGAGACCAATGAATCATTACCACAATTAACATCAGATTTTATCCAAGAAGACATTGCTTGCCTATCTTCAAGCATAAGGTCTCCTTGAGATGAGCCTAAAGAAGAACCCTCCGCATTTTGCGATTTCACGGCATGATTTGAACCGATACTCTTCACTGTGCTAATGGGATTTGACCCATTAACAATTTTTTCTGTAAAGCCTGTATGGTTGGATTTCCATTGAATCACAAAGGCACTCCAAGTTTTTGCACAAGTTAGTTAACAGTGTCAGATTTTAAAAACAAATTTAATATTCGACGGTATCTGAGTCAGAGTTTCGATATAGATTATGCATGATGTCAAGCTGCCGATCTGAATTTTTCGCAGCATGTATCTTTTATGTTACGAACAAGGTGTATCTTCTTGTCAAATTTTTTGCTTCTAATTCCAGTATGATAAATTCTCACAAATCTTAAATCAGGTTTTTTACGGAGATTTTTTAGCCTTTTGGCGTCAGAAAGCGTTATAATTGACTCCTTTCTATCGAAATATCGGATTTTGAGTTTCAAGTCTTTATAGTAATCATTGTAATCATTAGATATAAATGTTTTTACTTACTCAGTTATAGCAATACCCAAGTACTGTTAAAGAGTATGTAATATTCAATACTAACATATAAATAAGCTATTTGGCTTGTAAAAACTCGTTGAATTAGGCTTGCACTCCATAGGCGTAGCATATCGTATGATATTGCAATCAAACTACAAATTAGTTCCCATAAAATCCAAATCCCTGCCTTGTGTTCCCAATAGCCACCTTTTTCGCCAATGGGAGGCAGGTTCCAGGCAAGAGGTTTGTTGCTCTTGTTGTCGCCGCCTGACTATGACTTCGGTTAGATCGCTCAATTGAGGATCGCGATAGGGAATAGCAGCACGAGTTAGCAAGTGTTCTTTTTCAACTTCTGAGAGGGTAGTGAGTGGGGAGCGTTCTTTAGATTCGGCATTTTTAGAATGTGTTGCCACAGTACCAGGCGATCGCCTTCCTACGGGTGGGGTAGAAGATATCACCAAGCCAGCAGACAAAAGTGCTGTGCGTACAGCAGCAGCACAAGAATAGGTGGCTAATAAACCATCTGGATGTAAGCACAATGACAGCTGTTTAATAAATTCAACAGTCCATAATTGAGGACACTGTGGTGGTGAAAAGGGATCGAGGAAAATTGCATCTGCCCAGAAACCCGACTGACGTACTAGCGTTATCGTAGTTCTAGCATCGCCAATTAGTAGCTTCGCTTTCAGGCAAGGTGTTTGTACTTGATGCTCAAAAGCTAGCTTTTTTAAAATTTCAATATAGTTACAGTTCCAATTGTCGAACAAATGATGAGCGATCGCCGCTTGTGGCACTGCTGGATTCAGTTCTAAACCGATTACTTCAACACAACAACTAGGATTCACTGCCCAAATTGTTTGCAAAGCAGCAGCCGTATTATATCCTAGACCATAACAAACATCCAATAATCGCAAGACTGGTTTTTGCGCTGCTGTAGCCAGTTGAGTAGGTTCCACAAACTTGCAAAAACTTTCCTGTTGCGCTCCATAATGGCTGTGAAACGATTCACCAAACTCTTGAGAGACAAAGGTGAAAGAACCATCTGCTGTTAACTTAGGTATAAAATTCTCTAAGTTGTCATTGGTCATTTGTCATTTGTCATTGGTCATTTGTCATTTCTCCCCCTGCCTCCCCATCTCCCTCATCTGCCCATACCCTATGCCCAATCCCCAATTTGTTGTATCGCAAACTTGGCTATTTGAACATCTAAAAGATCCGCAAGTCGTTATTGTAGATTGTCGCTTTTCTTTAGCCGATCCACAACTAGGACAACAACAGTACCAAACAAATCATATAGAAGGATCGTATTACCTAGATTTAAATCAGGATCTTTCCAGTCCAGTGGGTAAGCATGGCGGGAGACATCCTTTACCTAACCCTAATGATATAGCTAACAAATTGGCAGCGATTGGGGTAAATTACCAAAAAAGTTTAGTTGTCGCTTATGATGATTCGCGCTTTGCCTTTGCGGCTCGTCTATGGTGGCTGTTGCGCTATCTAGGACATGAGCAAGTAGCAGTACTGGATGGCGGCTTGGCTGGATGGCAAAAAGCTGGATATTCTGTTACAGATGTTATTCCTTTGCCCCGGATGGGTACGTTTGTCGCTCAAGTACAAACACAAAAGGTGGTAGATATTACAGCGGTGAAAAGCCAAAAAGATAGCCACGAGGTAATATTGGTAGATTCGAGAGAGAGCGATCGCTATCGAGGCGAACGAGAGCCAATTGATCGAATTGCCGGACATATTCCCGGTGCAGTCAACTATCCCTGGCAAGAAGTTACAGACTCTTCCGGCTACCTACTCCCTCCAGAAGAACAACGCCGTCGCTGGGAAAAGCTAGAAACAGCCGCAGGAATATTGGTATATTGCGGTTCTGGCGTTACTGCTTGTGTGAATTTACTTTCTTTAGAATTAGCTGGTATTAGCAGGGGTAAACTTTATGCTGGTAGCTGGAGTGATTGGATTTCCTATTTATAGTCATTAGTCATTGATTTTTGACAAATGACAAAGGACAAATGACAAATGACAAATTTCAAAACCGACCTAATTGGAAACTATAATTAATAGTGAAGAACCAGCCATCAAAATCAATGTTTTGGGCGGTTGAACTACCTAAACTTACTCCAGCCTCCATATTCATATTAATAGTGTCGGATATTTGGTAATTTAAGTGTCCGAATAGCCGATAAAATTCGTCTTCTCGATCGCGCTGTGTAAAGTCTGATAAATTCATTTGGTAATCAATACCAACCTGGAGAGGCTTTTGCAAGTAGTAGTTCAGAGACACCCAAAAGGAATTGATTATCCGATTACGACTTTGGGGATCGGCAAAATTTACACTCAATTGGTAGAAGCTATCTAGAGTTAATCTTGAAGTTAAGGGATCTCGGCGTCCCAAAGACAGTTGTAGGGAATTTTCATTTAAAAAGCGATCGCCTGCTTTGAAGCTATCGAAGCGATCGCTGCTGTTGGCATAAAATAACTGTTGATTGCTCCAACTGATTTCTCCAAACATTTGTTGGGATAGCTGCTGGTAAATACTGAGATTGAATCTCACCTGGTTGTAATGATATTGTGACTGGTTTATATAACGAATCAGATTGCCATCAATTGAGCCATTTACAAAAGTCTTAGATCCCAAAGGAAAATATGTAGAGGCTAGTGTCAGTCCAGAAATAATTAAACCATCTTCTATGGGACTATCATTTGAGGAAAAAATGTTACTGGTTTGGAAGTAGCCGACACGTCCTTGTAGATAGCCGATAGGTTTAAATTTAGGTACGGGTTGTTCTATCGGTAGTGGTAGCTGTTGTTCTAGAGGTCGTAACCGCACCCGTAACCCCAATTCGCGATCGCTATCAGATTCAAACGGTTGTTTTGGCGATCGTAGCAGTTCTATCAACCTCTCTAGCCTTTGGGAATACTCTATCTCAGGTAAATTTAATATTTGCTCTTTTGAGTCTGAAGGAGATATGGGCACATTATTTGGCTGCGATTCTAGCTGTGGCGGGTCATTTTGCTTTTGAGTATCTATAGGTTCTTTGGTTTGATCTGGGGTTTGAGTCGTTTCTGGTGTTTGCTGTGCCAGATTTAACGGCATCTGAGAATCTAAAGTATTTGACTCACTCGACAGCTTGCACAAAGAGTTAATTGCCTTTTGCTCCAACTTATGACATAACTGCTCATGAGTTAACTGTGTAGTTGCTAAATTGTTAGGATGCCAAACATCTGTAATTGCAGATTCTGCCGCATTTACTCTAATGCAACACCAGGTTCCACCACTGGAGGTTAACAAAATACAAAAAAACACATTTTTCCAGTTCATGAGTCGCATCTGGTTAGATCGCATTGATTGCGTTTGGCAAATATAGACCCACAAGCTGTATCGGAAGTTCCGACTACAAAGATACAGTTGATTGCATCTATTTTAGCTTTGTAGGTATATACTGAAACTACAAACTAAAATTGCTGCTTTTCGGATTTTTCCCAGATTTTTTTGTAAAACTGAGAGGCTCCGATAAAATTGCTGCTTAAATTTTAGTGAAATACAGCCAGTGAGTAATTTCACAACAAATCCTTAGCAAGTTATTGTCCCCCATAATTAATGATCCTCTGGCTGAACTGATTATAAAGGATTATATGTAAGGTACTTCTAATTTAATTGTTTATATCAAATACTAACTTTTAAATCTACTACAGAGTTTATTGCATACAATTTAACTTTCAGAGGGAAAACTTAAATAAACTAAATGCATATAGATAGTAATCCAATTTGATTCATGAACTTGCTTACGTAGATACGGAACAGGTAGACACGAAAAAAAGTAATAGATGTATACTGAGTTTTTTCAAAATAAAATATGAGTTATTTATTTCACTTATTATCTAGATTTATGCATTAAATCTAAATTAAAATTTAAACTAATTTACCTAAAAAAACTCTTACAACAATTAGCATTAGCTTAAACTTGAATTTTTATGATATTAGTTGAAGGTCAAAATTTATCAAACTATGTTTTATAAATCGTTTCCATTATTGGTGATTGGTTTATGGGGAGTTATAGTACTGCCTCTGCCAAATCGGGTAAGCGCTATAACTCCTCTAACGCGAGCAGAGATTCAGAACCTCCGCAACATCGTACAACTGATACCCAAAGATCAATTGAAGAAACGTCCTGCACGCAAATTAGATGCAATGACTCCTGGGGACGGGTTGTCAACTGGTCGAGCTTCTCTGGCAGATTTGCGTTTTAATGATGGCTCTTTGGCACGAGTTGGAGAACAAGCGTTATTTCAATTTTTGCCGAAGACTCGTGACTTTAAACTGACAAACGGGACTGTGTTGTTGCTCATCCCACCAGGAAAGGGGCAAACACGTATACAAACACCAAATGCAGCAGCAGCAATTCGTGGTTCAGCATTATTTGTACGCTACGACCAACAAACAGACACCACGATTGTAGGTGCGCTGACAAATAGTGGCATTGAAGTTTCTAACAAGAAAGCTACTGAAACTAAGGTTTTAGAAGCAGGGCAAATGGTGATTATAATTAAAGGTGAATTTCAAAGGTTATATGATTTTGATCTAAGAAATTTTTATGAAACGAGCCAGATGGTTCGGGAACTTGATTTGAACAGGCAGAGTCCTGTGCCTACACCTGATCCTGCAATCACCAGTGTTCAAGCCGAAACTGCTGCGGCTTTGGAAGCACAGTCACCGATAAAAGGCGAGGGAGTAATTGATAACCCCTCTATTGTGCAGTTAACTCCTAGTCCTTCAAATTCCTCAGCAAACTCTTCAGAGAAAACAGGAGAAGCCTCGACAAATACTAACCAGCAAAGTGTACCAAGTACTAACAACAGTAAGGTAAACACTGAAGATAGTAACGTTGGAGCTGATTCTAGTTCAGAAAACCCGACAAATAAAAATCCGCAAAATAACACATTACCAATCAGCCCAACAGAACCAACACCTGTAATCCCAACAGAACCAACACCTGTAATCCCAACAGAACCAATACCTGTAATCCCAACAGAACCAACACCTGTAATCCCAACAGAACCAACACCCGTAATCCCAACAGATACAACACCCGTAATTCCAACAGATACAACACCCGTAACCTCAACAGATCCAACACCCCCCGTAACTCCAACAGATACAACACCTGTAATCCCAACAAATACAACACCCGTAACCTCAACAGATCCAACACCCCCCGTAATCCCAACAGATACAACACCCGTAATCCCAACAGATACAACACCCGTAATCCCAACAGATTCAACACCCGTAATCCCAACAGATTCAACACCCGTAATTCCAACAGATACAACACCCGTAATTCCAACAGATACAACACCCGTAATCCCAACAGAATCTCCAAGCACATAAAACTGCTAATGGGTAAAAAATGCTCTGCGATCGCCAAAGGCATTACGTTTTGTCATAATTTTGCATGAGTCCTGTGGAACTTAGCTGCTCAATGCAGTAGCAGTAGTACAGACTTATGCTTGACTAGGGGTAGAACTATAACAACTGTTAACTACCGCCTTTATAGCCGCCGCCAAAGCAAAAAGTGATATTCCCTACGACCAGATAGCATCTGCTAACGCTAGATTAAATCAAGGACAGGACTTACACAGTGTTCACCGGATATCCTTATATAGTTCAATCACGTTCTGTGTGTAAGTTCCCAGGAACTAACTTGTTGCGAAAGAGAACATAAACTTATGACTTTTGATTACGACCTGTTTGTAATTGGTGCGGGTTCTGGAGGTTTGGCGGCTTCCAAACGAGCGGCTAGCTACGGCGCAAAAGTGGCGATCGCTGAATATGATTTAGTTGGTGGCACTTGTGTGATTCGCGGTTGCGTTCCCAAAAAACTCATGGTCTATGGCTCTCACTTTCCTGAACTGTTCAGTGACGCTTCAGGCTATGGCTGGAAAGTGGGTAATGCGGAGTTTGACTGGGAATATTTCATTACATCTATAGATAAGGAAGTTCGACGACTATCACAACTACACATCAGCTTCTTGGAAAAAGCCGGAGTAGAACTATTTTCTGGTCGCGCCACATTGGTAGACCCCCACACTGTAGAAGTTGATGGACGTAAGGTTACAGCAGACAAAATTTTAATTGCTGTTGGTGGGCGTCCTATCAAGCCAGATTTAGCAGGAATGGAACATGGCATTACCTCCGACGAAATCTTTCATTTAAAAGAACAACCAAAACACATCGTCATTATTGGCGCTGGTTATATCGGCACGGAATTTGCTTGTATTATGCGCGGTTTGGGTTCTGAGGTGACACAAATTACCAGAGGTGAAAAGATTTTGAATGGATTTGATGAAGATGTCCGCATAGAAATTGAAGAGGGTATGACGAACCACGGAATTCGCTTGATTAAGAATAATGTGGTGAAAGCAATTGAACGCGTCCCAGAAGGGTTGAAACTGACTTTATCAGGGGATGACCAAGAACCACTAATTGCTGATGTGTTTTTAGTAGCGACCGGTCGAACTCCCAATGTAGATGGATTAGGTTTAGAAAACGCTGGGGTTGATGTTGTGGCTAGTTCTATCGAAGGGCCTGGATACCCTACCACAAACGCGATCGCAGTCAATGAATATAGTCAAACTACTCAACCGAATATATTTGCTGTTGGTGATGTTACCGACCGAATTAATTTAACTCCCGTGGCCATTGGCGAAGGTCGCGCCTTTGCCGATAGTGAATTTGGGGATAATCGCCGCGAATTCAGTCACGAAACTGTGCCCACAGCCATATTTTCTAACCCAGAAGCCGCGACAGTCGGCTGGACAGAAGCCGAAGCACGGGAAAAACTCGGTGATGCCGTCAAAATTTTTCGCACTCGCTTCCGCCCCATGTACCACAGTTTGACTGGTAAGCAAGAGAAGACAATGATGAAGTTGGTGGTTGATAGCAACACCGACAAAGTTCTAGGCGCTCACATGGTAGGTGAAAGTGCAGCTGAAATTATCCAAGGTGTGGCGATCGCACTCAAGATGGGCGCAACTAAAAAAGACTTTGATGCCACTGTGGGTATTCATCCCTCATCCTCAGAGGAATTTGTCACAATGCGGTAATAATAGTTATGAGTTATGAGTTATGAGTTATGAGTTGAAGAAAGAAACTCATAACTTAAAACTTACAACTCCTAACTCTTCACTCCTAACTCCTAACTATTAACAGTCTTGCACTACATATATCTTCACGGATTTGCTTCTAGCCCTAAATCTGCTAAAGCAGGGGATATAGGCGATCGCTTTACCCAAATTCAGACAAAGCTGAAAATTCCTGATCTCAATGCTGGCGATTTTTCTCAATTGACAATTACTCGTCAGCTTGCTCAAGTTGCCGCAGAATTCAGCAATGATTCTATACCAGTAACGCTCATTGGCTCAAGTTTGGGTGGTTTGACTGCTGCCCACTTGGGACAACAAAATTTGCAAGTACAACGCTTAGTTTTGCTAGCACCAGCTTTTAATTTTTTATCTCATTGGTTGCCCAAGCTAGGAGATGAAGAAGTACAGCGTTGGCAGCAAGAAAAATATATCATGGTCTACCACTATGGGGAGCAGCGATCGCTTTCTTTAAGTTACGATTTTGTTACAGATGCTGCCCAATACCAAGAAAAGCTTTTGCAACGCCCTATTTCTACCCTAATTTTGCATGGCAAAAAGGATGAAGTCATTCCGATCGAAGCTAGTCGTGACTTTGCGCGTTCCCGTCCTTGGGTGGAGTTAGTCGAACTCGATAGTGACCACGCTTTGGGTAATGTTATGGAAGAAATTTGGCAGGCAATTCGCCTCTTTTGCCAATTACCTTGAAGTTGTAAAATATTAGACTCACACATAAATAATGTCCTTAGTCATTTGTCCTTTGTTAGTTACTAATGACTAATGACTAATGACTAATGACTAATGACTAATGACTAATGACTAATGACTAAAACTATGCCTCCCTTCATCCGCTCAGATTTAGCCCAATTTACCGCGTATAAACCGCATCCTAGCAGCGATACAGCCGATTCTGTCGCCACACAGTTCGATCGGTTAGATACAAATGAAAGCCCCTACGATTTACCACCTGAGTTAAAAGAGAAGCTGGCGTGGACGTATCAACAAGTAATTGAAACAAATCGTTATCCCGATGGCGGACATGAAACACTTAAGAATGCGATCGCTGAGTACGTTAATCAGTCAGCTGCCCTCTCATCATCCTTATTTACTGCTGCCAATATTTCTGTTGGTAATGGTTCAGATGAACTAATCCGCTCTTTATTAATCGCTACCTCTCTAGGAGGAGAAGGGTCAATTCTTGTTGCCAATCCCACTTTCTCGATGTACGGAATTTTGGCGCAAACTTTGGGCATTCCTGTAGTGGCGGTGGGGAGAAATGAAACAAATTTTGAAATTGACATAAGGGCCGCACAGTCTGCGATCGAACAAACTCAAAATCCCCCCATCCGCGTAGTTTTCGTAGTACATCCCAATTCGCCGACTGCCAACAGTTTAACTGCGGCAGAGTTGGCATGGTTAAGAAGTTTGCCAGAGCATATTTTGGTAGTAATTGATGAAGCTTACTTTGAATTCAGTCAAACTACCTTAGTAGGTGAATTAGCACAGCGTCCTAATTGGGTAATATTACGCACTTTCTCTAAAGCTTTCCGATTGGCATCTCTCCGTATTGGTTATTGCGTCGCTCATCCCGAAGCGATCGCCATTTTAGAAAAAGTTCGTTTACCTTACAATCTCCCCAGTTTTTCCATAGCAGCAGCATTAGTTGGTCTACAAAATCGTGCACTCTTGCTGGAATCAATTCCCCAAACTTTGAGTGAACGAGCCAAACTCATCGAAATTTTATCCCAGCAACCAGAACTACAAATTACTCCAAGTGCTGCCAACTTTATTTACCTGCGTCTTAAAGCAAATCGCTTTAATTCACAAGAAGCTGCCTTAAAAACTTTTCATCAGAAACTTAGAACACTCGGCACTCTTGTGCGACACATTAGCGGAGGATTGCGAATTACTGTCGGAACGATAGAAGAAAACGCCCGCACCGTTAATCGAGTAAAAGCTGCTTTAGCAAATTTGAAATTTTAGCAATTTACTCAGTAATTAAACCTGCTATTTACCTCACTGCCCAAACGGCGTACCACTCCCACTGTTTGTGGCAGCACACCCACTAAAAGAGCAAAGGCAACATCCGGTAAAAGAGCTACTATTTCTGGTGGAAAGTATTGTTCAAATTGATCGAGAATCTTCTGGACTCGCTGCCCAGGCAGTGGGTTTTCTGTAATTTGTTTGATCAATCGAATCCACTGTCGCCTAATCAAGTAAGCCTTCTGGCGTTCTTCATTAGATTCAGGAGTTAATAAAGAAAGATTACCTATGGGCAGTGCCCTTTGGCAATCACAATCGTAATCCCCACCCACAGCAGCCCCTGGACCAGCAAACTCTGCATGGTAGCGTTTAAAGAGTATTAATCCATTTCGCCTGCGACTATTGACGATGAAAACTTCTCCACTGTGCAAACGTGTAAGGATATCCGAGCCTTGTGATTGCTCAGTTCCGTCTGACATGACAACAGAGTCAAGGAAAGTAGTTTCAGGGTAATAAGTTGATACCATAGAGGTCTGATAGCGTTGATGCTGTTCGCTATCCATGTTGTTTAAACTTTTAATGAATGTTGTTGTAGTATGCACTTCAAAACGGAACTAGCTGTTATATCAAATCAAGTTTTTGAATTCTTTTATTATCAAGACCTTTCTGGTCAATCTAACTAAAAATAGCAATATTATATATAGGCGTTGTTTCAGTAATTGAGTGATTATATTTTATGAGATATAACTAGATTTGTCTGTAAACTATACTCGTGTTTTCTTAAAGTTTTTATAAAGATAAATATATAAATTACAAAGTTATTATGAGGAAGTAATTATTTCTTTCAACGCGATTTCGCCTTATGTTCCCATTATAGTCCATTTTCTGCTAAGTCGAATGCTTTAAAAAATTTGTTAACCATAAATCCGAAAAGGCTAAATTTAACATTTTTTAATATTAAAAATATTTCCTAAAAAGATAATTTGTTTAAATAGACGAGGGGATTTTTCGTAAAAAGTTTAAAAAAATATTCTTTTGAAAAAAAATATCAAAAGCTATTTACTCGCTTCGTAAATTAACAAACATTGTTTTAGTTTTGATCTATAGGACTCCTGTTTAATTGCGTGAAAAAACCAGTATAACTCAAAGAGCCTTCATTACCGTTAACTCTTGGCTGCTAAACCATGTAAGTTCTCCAAATCAAAGCGGATTTATCTGGATATTTAGCTAATATTGGCTAGATTTCTAATCAAACCTCGTCTACTTGAAAACCTGGAGTTCTTAAGAGAAGTATATTATTTAGTCCTGGCTTGAGTTTTGAGCTTTCTCTAAGTCAAAAAAACTATGCTTCTCAAGGTAGACGTGGTTTAGCTTAGTTTGTGTTTAATTACCGCTATGATTTCTAGATTTTATCGAATTAATTGGAATGGAACACAAAACTTGACAATTGCCAGCCAAAACAAAATTCAGATAATGGAATCAGCACTCAGGTGCTTGTGCAATAACATCTGGCTTGAGCGTCTTAGAAGAAATGTATTCCAATTAGATTCGACTTTATCCACTCGATATCCCAGCTTGAAATAAAGCTGTCTTGCTTGATGGTTATTTTCTAAAACATGGAGATATAAGTCTTGAAATCCCCACTCGCGAGAGACTTTTTCACAGCTAGTAAGTAATCCTGAAGCCACACCATGCCTACGGTATTTTGGGTGAACCGCTAAATTAGATAAATAAGGAAAACCTACACCAGCTTGGCTCCATGAATCACTACTATAACGTACACCCAGTTCCACACTTCCCACTAAGTTATTAGCCTCACCAGTAGTAGCTTCAAGGGCAACTAAGCAAAGATGACGGGGCGTAGGTGATGCCATCCGATGCCTTAAGTCCTCGTAAATACCCAGACGTAGTAATGGGAAAGCCCATCCCCATATACCCTTGTGGGAGTGAAAGCTTTCAGTAATAATTTGGGCAACACCAATCAAATCAGTCGATGTAGCTGTACGAATTTGGAATTGGTAGGAAGCTGGATCGATTGGCTGTTGGTGGTATGAGTGAAAAAACCGATATTTCAAGGCTAGTTTAGTATTGATTTTATTCAACAAAAATTTTCTCAAATATCCTAAAACAAGATTTAAACTAAATCAGAACTTTAAAGTTGCCCAGGAGATTTAACTGAACCAGTATTGCTAATTCACTTTTGCTTGTCGATTAAACAAATTTTTATACTTTAGCTTGGAGTTTTATAACCTGCATTTTTGAAAGAGTATTAGGAGTTACAACTTCATAAATCCATAACCTTAAATTCAGTATGTTCATTGCATCCCTTGTTTTAGGTAGGCAAAATATCAAACTGATTGCCACAAAAACATCTGTAAAGTGATAAAGCTTTGAGCAAGTGGGCAGAGGAATAGCATAACTTGTTCGTAAGCAGCATTTCTGAAATTGTTAAGTAAGTACACTATTGACAAGCTTTGGTTTCAAACCTCCCTTGGTTGCAGTACTGAACTTGTTTTTGCAGTCGCCGCTACCCTGACACTACTTTGCTACCAAGTCATCCAAATAGGCTGTACAGGTACTGGAACAAGAATCTGTAAGGTTCCCTAATCCCTAATCTCTAACTCCTCAACCAATACTACTTGTCTTAATGATAGTTCTGATTGCTAAATTAGAATAGGTATTTGTCTAATAGTATACTTTGGCTTTAAATCTTATTGTTTTAATTTCGCTGACTCTACCATGACTACCATAAATAAAATTTACCTGCAAGTGTTATTACAACAGCTGTGGAGGGAAAACTTAATATGCAGCTTTATCTGGATTTTTCAGCTGGCTATGAGCGCTGTATGTATTATCAGACATTGCTCACAGGAGGTAAAAAAAGATTTGGCAAGCAACCGTCGACTCTATAACACCAAAACTGACAATGAAAGCAATTACACTGCACCAACGCAAACGGGAATCGGCACAAGCAATTGAGACGAATTACTGTGAGTAAACGCTCCTACACTCAGCAGTCATGTAGCCAAACAGCCCTATTGGTCGAAATGCTCTGCTCTGACCTGACTCAGAAAAATCCTTACCTGATCAGATTATTCTTTATCCGACTGCCGTTGCAGCAGGAAAGCGGTGCATGAAATCCCAAGCAAACAGTAAGCCTAAAATTTTGGTTGTCGATGATGAACCAGACAACCTTGACTTGCTTTACCGCACTTTCTATCGTGATTATAAGGTGCTAAGGGCAACCTCTGGCCCTGCGGCCCTCGATCTGCTGGCTCAAGAGGGAGAGATCGCGGTGATCATCTCCGATCAGCGGATGCCGATGATGAGCGGTACAGAATTTTTGAGTCTGACAGCAACTCAATATCCAGATATTATTCGGATTATTTTAACTGGCTACACCGATGTCGAAGACTTGGTGGAAGCAATCAATGCTGGCAAGGTATTTAAATATGTAACTAAACCGTGGGAAGCAGAGGAACTAAAAGCAGTGGTACGCCAAGCTTTGGATACCCACAATGTCCTCAAAGCTAGAACCCGCGAACTTACCCGCACACTCCGTCAAGAATCGCTGCTGAATACTGTTACCAATACGATTCGCAGTGCTTTAGACTACAGACAAATTTTGCAAGCAATTGTAGATACAGTGGGTCATATGTTGGAGGTGGATGTTTGTCTGCTACGTCCCTTCCAAGATGAGCAGTTGGCGGATAAAGGGTTTATTTATCAGAAGCCTCTTTCTGAAGAGGCAGAGGTGCAGGAGAGCAAAGGGGAAGTGGCAGTAAGTCTTTCCCCTCTGCCCGCCATATCCTCTGCTCCCCCTCTGTCTCTTTTGGCTCAGACGGTGTGGGAAACCCGCGAAGTCCAGGTGATTCATGATGCGATTGATGATGAGCGCATTCACGGTAACACTCCCGAACTGCGCGAGCGTGCGGAAGCTTTTGCTGCTGCTAACATTTGTTCTAGTTTAGTTGTGCCATTGATCTGTCAACAAGAACTGATGGCAGTGCTAGCATTGCACCAGTGTTCTCTGGCTCGCTTCTGGGGTGATGATGAGGTGCAGTTAGTACTGATGGTAGCAGATCAGGCAGCCTTAGCTTTGTCTCAAGCTTATGCTTACGAACAAGTACGTGCCCTTGCCAAGCGAGAGAGCCTGATTAATACGATTACTAGCGCGATTCGCTCTAGCCTAGATCCTCAAGATATCTTTGCGGCAATTACCCAGCAATTGGGACAAGCGTTACAAGTTGATGGCTGCGTCTTGTCTTTGTGGACTGAGGAAGATAAGTTTGTTGAGTGTGTGGGCTTGTATGACAGTTTTCAACATCCAGAAAATTTAAGATCGCCAGCCCTTGACAATAATTTAGGTAGCAATAATCACGTTTCACCCCTGAGATTACCCTATTCTCAAGCATCCATACAGGAGAATCCCATCCTTCAACAAATGCTACAGACACATGAACCTGTGGTAATTGGTAATGTGAGCCATTCTTTTTCAGATGTGCAGGGTTTTGATTTGTCTTTAAAAATGCCAGCGCGATCGCTAATGTTTGTGCCATTATTGGCTGATGGAAAATGTATCGGTAGTATTACTTTACATGAAGGTAAAAAAGTACGCCAATGGTTGCCATCTGATATTGATTTAGCGAAAGCAGTAGCAGCGCAAGCCGCGATCGCTGTCCAGCAGTCACACTTGTATCAAAAAACTCGCCAACAAGCTGAACGCTTACTGGAATTAGACAAACAAAAAACCGAATTTTTCCAAAATATTTCCCATGAGTTTCGCACACCGATTACCTTGATTCAAGGGCCTTTAGAGTCGGCAGTGGCGGCTGGTGAGGGATTATCTTACTCTCAAAGTGCGATCGCCCTGCGTAACTCCCGCCGCCTGCTGCGACTGGTAAATCAACTTTTAGATTTACAACGGCTGAATGCGGGGAGAATGCAGCCAAATTTCCATCCCTGCGATTTAGTCGAATTTGTCAGCCAAATAGTGGAATCTTTTCGTCCCTACTGCGAGAAAAAGAAACTGCATCTTGTCACCCAGCTAGATGAATGTTCGACGGTGTACTTGGACATGGAAAAATTTGACAAGGTAGTTTATAACCTCTTGTCAAATGCCATGAAGTTCACTCCCGAAGGTGGGACGATCGGTGTCAGACTAAAATCTGAGCGCGATCGTTGCATCTTGCAAGTACAAGATACTGGAATTGGTATTATTAAAGAACAAATTCCTCACCTATTTGAGCGCTTTCGCCAAGCTGAAGGTTCAGCAAATCGCTCCTATGAAGGCAGTGGTTTGGGTTTAGCTTTAGTTAAAGAATTAGTAGAATTACATGGTGGTCAAGTCACTGTGGAATCAGTTTATGGTGAAGGTACTACCTTTAGTTTATGGCTGGTGACTGGAAATGCTCATTTACCTGCACAGCAAGTACTAGAAACATCTACCGAACTGAATACCAGCCGCGCTAGCGTAGAATTGGCTGATTTAGAACTAGTAGAGTCAACAACAGACAATATTGAAGATATTACAATAAACCTCTCCCCCAGTGTTGATACTAAAGACTTAGCACTTAAGACTCAGCACTCAATTTTAGTTGTAGATGACAACCCCGATTTGCGAACCTATGTATCTGAGATTTTCCGCCGTAATGGCTATCATGTACAGACAGCTCGTAACGGTCATGAAGGGCACAGTAAAGCTAAGGAAATTATACCCAGCTTGATTGTGACTGACTTAATGATGCCCTTAGTGAGCGGACTTGAGATGATTCAGATGATCCGCAATGAGGAGACGTTGAAAGGAACACCAATCATTCTGCTGACAGCGAAAGTAGATGAAGAAACCCGCATCGAAGGTACAGAACATGGCGCAGACGCTTATTTAGCAAAACCATTCAACGATCGGGAACTTTTGGCGGAAGTTCGCAATCTTTTAGCGTTGAAAGAAAATGAACGGCGAATTGTGGAGTTAAATACTTATTTAACGGAATCGGTGCTAAAGCGCTTTTTACCTGCTGTGTTGGTGCAAAAAGCCGCAACCGGAGATTTAACGTTAGATTTGCGCCCAGAACCACGCTTAATTACAGTTTTGTTTAGCGATATTGTGGGTTTTACACAGCTAGCCAATACTCTCAGATCCCGACGAGTCGCGGAGTTGCTAAATGAATATTTAGAAGCCATGACCAAAGTTGTCTTTAGCAATGGCGGCACTGTAGATAAATTTATGGGAGATGCTATCTTAGCTTTATATGGAGCGCCGGAAGAACTAACTCCTAATGAACAAGTACGTCGTGCTATTAATACAGCAAGAGCAATGCACCGCTCACTGGCTGACTTGAACCAGCGCTGGCGAGAGCAAGGTGTATTCGATAGCGACAAACTTACTAGCGTACAGTTTCGGTGCGGTATTCACCAAGGTACTGCTGTTGTGGGGATGTTTGGTAGCGCTGAACGTGCCGATTATACTGCTATTGGCCCAAGTGTGAATATTGCCGCAAGGTTGCAAGCTGCTGCTGTTCCCGGTACAATCCTGGTTTCTGCTGCCGTAGCAGATTATTTACAGGAAGGAGAAATTACTAAAGGTAGTCCGCTAGAACTTAAAGGAGTAGATGAAACAGTTTTGACTTTCGCTGTTTCACCAGAGGTAATGGTTAATCGCTAAAATTTAGACTGGTATTTTAAAGCATTACCAATGAGTAAAAGTGCATAATCATATCCAGTTTATATAATATGACACCATCGGTTGCTGATAAAACTCCAATTCCAGCCAAGGTCTGGAGACGACACACCGATCCACCAGGTTTGTGGATTTTTGTCGTTGTCAGTTCAGTCTCTCTGCACTTGCTGGTGTTCTGGCTGATGCGCTCATCTAATGCATTTAGCCTGTGGTTTCCCCAGCAAAATCAGTCTGCTGTTCCCATTGAATTGATAGACATTGCTCCTAAAACAAAATCAATAATCAAATCAAAATCAACAGCCAAAATAGTTTCGTCAAAGCCACTATCTCCTACTGAAAAGTCTGTACCAGTACGTTCATCACAAACAGCACGAGCTACGCCTAAAAATGAAGATTTTGGTGCAATAAATTCTCCTGAGAATCTCCAGAAAAAGAGCCGAATTTACGCCTCTCAACCTAATAGCGAACCCTCTAGACAACAGATAGTCCCAACGCCAACACCGAAACCTATAGCTAAAGTTACACCGAAACCTATAGCTAAAGTCACACCGAAACCTATAGCTAAAGTCACACCGAAACCTACAGTTCCAGTCGGTAATTTACCTTGGAAGCGTCGTCAAGAAATTAAACTGGGAAAGGGAACGCAACTACCAACAGGTATTCCATCAAATCGACCAGTTTCAGAACCTGAAAATAGAGAAACTCCAGCAACTTCAACTAGGGAAACTCCAGCAACTTCAACTAAAGAAACTCCAGCAACTTCGACTAGGGAAACTCCAGCAACTTCAACTAGGGAAACTCCAGCAACTTCAACTAGGGAAACTCCAGCAACTTCAACTAGGGAAACTCCAGCAACTTCGACGACTGGGGGAGCATCGGTCGCAATAGTAGCTCCCTTATCTAAAAATGAAGTGATTAGCTTGATACAATCAGGAGGATTCCGACAAGATGCTTTACCCGACGTTATCGCTTTATACAGAGGAAGCAACACAAAACAATTAGACCCAAGTTTTCTTGTCCACAATTCGGAACTTGAGCCAGCACAACTCTTGGCTAGCTTGATAATCGATCAGAATGGCAACTTTCAACAGGCTGTAGTTCTAGAAATAGAACCAGCAACACTGCAAAGTGAAAAAACTATATATGAGCAAGTCCTGAGCGAAGTTTTTAAAACAGAAAACTTTATTGCTGCCCACAATAACGATGGCACAAAACCAGAATTGAGCAATCTATATGTCAGGATCAAAATCCAACCCGCCAATTCCAACTAGATACTTGAATTTTGGCAAAAACTGTGTTAAGTTTATAGGGTTGGAAATTTGCGGGCGTAGTTTAGTGGTAAAACTATAGCCTTCCAAGCTATTAATGCGGGTTCGATTCCCGCCGCCCGCTTAGAAAAAACTCTCAAATATGCCAGAGTAAAGAACTAAGTCTGAATCTTGGTAAAATAACTAATTAAACAGCAATTCTAAGTTTTGCAGTATGCAGAAGTAGCTTGACACTGAGAGTAGCCAAATTCAAGATGGAATGAGGAATTAGGAAGACTTTCTTCAATAACATCCGTACCTCTGTCTACCTATTTGTTGTTTGTTTGATAGTTGGCAATACTCTGCAAATTTCCTAATGCGTTTTGATTTTTTGAATTTAGAATTGCTGCTAATTGAGATTTTCTAGGCGAATGCGTGGATCGGCTGCTTTGAGCATCAAATCGGCGATTAAATTGCCAACAATCAGCAGTACTGCGCCCATGACTAAGCTTGCCATTAATAAATATAAATCTTGAGCTTGTAAAGCCTGTAGAGTCAATCTCCCCAAACCGGGCCAGTTGAAGAAAAATTCGGCGATGAAGGCACCATTTAATAAACCAGCTAATTCAAAACCCAATAAGGTGATTAAGGGATTTATGGCGTTGCGGAGTGCATGGACGTAGATGACGCGGTTTTCTGGCAAACCTTTGGCACGAGCCGTTTGGATGTAGTCTTGACGCAGAACATCCAATAATTCGCCACGAGTGATGCGTTGCAAACCAGCAAAACTAGTAATTGAGAGGGCGATGGTAGGTAAAATCATGTGCCAGCCGATATCTAAGATTCTGCCAAACCACGACAGTTCTGAGTGATTGATGCTAGTCATGCTACCCACTGGGAAAAACGGCGAGGTGATTTGGGCTAAAACCAGCAGCGCTAAGGCAGTGATGAAACTAGGAAAGCCTTGTCCGGCGTAACTAATCACCTGTAAAATCCGGTCTGCTGGCTTATTTTGTTTGACAGCGGCAAAGATCCCTAGAGGGATGGCGATCGCCCATGTGACAATTAGAGATGCGATCGCTAATAGCAAAGTCGCTGGTACTCGTTCCCACAACAGCGATGCCACCGAACGCTGATAAATAAAACTCGTGCCAAAATCCCCTTTAGTCAAGATTCGCCATAGCCACAGCCAAAATTGCTCTGGCCAAGACTTATCTAGACCAAACTGCCGTTTGATTTCTTCAATTCTTTCAGGAGATATCTTCGGATTTTGCCGCAGCGTATCTACATAATCACCAGGAGCGAATTGAATGATGAAAAACGACAACGCTGACGCCAACAACAAAGTTAGCAGTGCCTGCAATAGCCGCTTTGCCACATAAACAAAAGTTTCGCTCGTGACTAGCCCGATTAGCCAATCCCGACCTGTCTCCAAGGAAATTTTCGTAGATGTCATTTATATTTTGTCCTTTGTCCTTTGTCATTTGTCCTTTGTCATTTGTCATTTGCCAGTTGTTTTGCTATTGACCAATGACTAATGACCAATGACTAATGACTAATATTCAATTAAAGAGATGATCGGCACGTCTGGTAAATGTGTACGCCCTTGTAAATCCCGTAGCTCGATAATAAACCCAAATCCTACTAGTTTGCAGCCAATTTTCTGCACCAATTTGGCTGTGGCACTCGCTGTTCCACCCGTGGCAATCAAATCGTCCACAATCAAAACTCGGCTACCTTGATGTAAAGCGTCTTGATGCACTTCTAGGCAATCTGTACCATACTCTAGCTGATATTCAATTGAGTGAACGGCTCCTGGTAACTTCCCTTTTTTGCGGATGGGAATAAAACCAGCTCCTAATTTATAAGCCAGAGGTGAACCAAAAATGAATCCCCTCGACTCCATACCAATGACATAATCAGCTGTTATTCCAGCTTCATTGCATTTTTGTGTTAAAAAGTCAATAGTATAGCGCAGCCCCTGTGGATCGCGCAGTAACGTAGTAATATCCCGAAATAAAATTCCGGGTTTCGGGAAATCTGGGATGTCACGAATGAGAGACTTTAAATTCATAAAATGGGGAGTGGGGAATAGGGAATGGGGATGGTGGGGCCCCTGAAGGGGATAAGGGGTAATGGGGCATGGGGAAGATCAGGGAATGAGGGAGAAGAATAAATAATTAATGCCCAATACTTCTCTACGACAGGCTGCGCCAAAGGCAACACTCAGTACAAGTCCCCAGTCCCCAGTCCCCAATTTCAGATACCTGAAAAATCGTACACTATAATGTCATACGCTGGGGGTCAAGGCTGAAGCTTCGCCCTTCATTGACGATAATTAGAATCTAAACCAAGCTAGAAAAGGTATTTCACTAATAAATGAGGTGAATTTAGTTATGTTTTAAAATTTTGATTTCAATATGGGGAAAACTTTGAGTAGAAAGAGTTAAGTAATGTATATATCAGGTAGTCATGCTACTCCCACAAGTCTAACGCTCAAGTCTTGACTACCGATCTGAAATTTGTTTTATCTAGTCTGTTGGAACCGCACAAGGTATTTATAGAATGAATGTTTCAGCAAGTTTAACGCCGTTCAACAGTCCAACCCAAGACTCACTGCCGATGATTCTGGACACTTTACCAGATCCTGCGATCGCTTCCAAAACGTGTCCTCGGAGAACCAGGCTGCAAATTGACCTGATTTTACTGGCAATTGAAGCTTTAGAACTTGGTGGTTCGGAAGCAATCCTGGCTTTTGCTCAAGAGTTGGATCTTAAAGGAATTGTTAAAGACAGGGTAAATTTATGGCGGATGCGTAGCTCTAACCCGCTACGAAGAGCGCATATACGCCGTCCCTTAACTATTATGGAAGCAAAAGCTCTGGTGGTCATTGCTTGCTACCTAGCACGGCGTTTAACTGTTGTCATCCGCCAGTTATTAATGATATGTCAACAAATGGAAGAAAAACAGATTCCATTAGAACAGAATTTGCGGCTATCTAATTACCTAGAGCGGTTTAGAGCGCATTTTAAAAGCCGGATGAATGCTCGACGTTCTGGTGTACTAGCATTAACTTCTGATGAAAAATTAAATGCACTAGCAATAAATTTGTTAGGACAATTACTATTTTGTACTGGTACTGCTGGAATGCAGCGGTTCTGGATTAGTCTTTTTGACGGTGAAGTGGAATGAATATTCAACGTAAGTACAGTCTACCTAATTGTACTCTTCTTTTAGAAGGGTTAAGTGATGTCACTAGGGCTGCACAGTTCCAGGAAATGCGCCCAGAATTATCAATATTGGTAAATGCAGAATGCTATTTATCTGGTTACAACCAACCCCTAACCGGAGGGCGGGAATTTTTTGAAAGTTTGGTGAGGGCTGTTAGTGGTTACGCCCAAGAATTTCTGAGTACTGTACCCAATCCGCAAGCACACAACCAAGAATCGGAGTTAGTAGAGTTTCAAAAAATTGACGGCAACCGCCACAGGTTAATCATACATTCAGAGAATGCTCCAGAGGGGTTCGAGTCTCACTCTAATAATTCTAAACGTCCGCCGATTGAAATAGATTTGAATACGGTACAGTTATTTGATTTAGTAGAAGCAGTGGATCAGTTTTTTGCTGATACCCAGACTTTACCAGAATTATCCCTAGAACTACAACCAGTTACTAGACGCTATGGCGGTGCTAGTCAGGCTGTAATCAGGCAGGCTATTCCTGCTGCTGTGGGAGTATCAAGTTTAGCAGTAGCAGCGATCGCATTTAACTTGATTCCACCTCCCCAAATGCGTACACCGCAGCCTAAGCCAGATGAGCAAACTAGCTCTACAACAAAGAGCCTTAATCCTCCAGCATCAGCGGCTGCAACACCAATCGCGGCGGTAACACCAACACCAACAGCTACTACAAAGCCAGTAGTCAAAGATTTAGAAGCACTTTTAAATACAGTTCCAGAAATTACCGATCCATCCCAGCTGCGTGCATTGAATCGCCAAGTGTATAATCAAGTTCATCCAGCTTGGACTAAACGCTCAGGATTGGAGCAGGATTTGATCTATCGTTTGGGTGTAGCTGCGGATGGAGCGATCGTTGGTTATAAAGCGGTGAATAAAGAGGCTAATCAAGGAGTTGGGCAAACTCCTCTGCCTAACCTACTTTATAATCCTGCTAATCGCGCTCGCATTTCCAATGAACCGATCGCCCAATTCCGAATAGTGTTTACTACAAATGGTGTGCTGCAAGTTAGCCCTTGGCGAGGATATGCTAAGACACCAGAAGTAGTCGGTGCAAAAATTACTGACTCTAATATCACTAAAGGTCTAAATCAAAAGCTTTATAATACAGTTCGCCAAACTTGGAGTGGCACCCCCACCTTTACACGAGATTTAAAATATCGGGTAGCAGTCAACAAAGATGGTATAATTGCTGACTATGAACCACTTAATCAAGTCGCCTTTGATTATTTCCGAGAAACACCTCTTCCTAATATGTTTAACGCTATCTATGGTTCTAATGTAGCTGCTCCCAATGACAAAGAACCTCTAGCCCACTTCCAAGTGATATTCAAGCCTAACGGCAAGCTCGAAGTCACTCCTTGGAAGGGATATCAGTAATTGGGTATGGGGCGTTAGGAGTGCTGAGTACTGAGTTAGGAATTAGGAGTTAAGAGTTAGTATTATCTTCTCTCCTCATCTCCCTCATCTT
Organism: Nostoc sp. ChiQUE01b; assembly: GCF_034531255.1. Classification (NCBI taxonomy): domain Bacteria; kingdom Bacillati; phylum Cyanobacteriota; class Cyanophyceae; order Nostocales; family Nostocaceae; genus Nostoc; species Nostoc sp. ChiQUE01b. Next base: position 81,292 of record NZ_JAVRBM010000002.1, read on the forward strand.
CTTCTGCTCCCTGCTCCCTATTTCCTATGGTTTTTAGGTAAGCATTGAGCTTGGGTAATAGTTCATCAAGAATTGGTTTTAATCTGTTTACCTGTTCATTTGCCAATAACTGTCTGGCGTAGGCTAACGCACCGTAATTTGTCAATTGTGCCCCACTGTGAGCAATAACACACCTGACAATTTAATTTTCTAACTATCTCTGTAAGTTTGCGAGAATATGGCGATTTAATTTTCTAACTATCTCTGTAAGTTTGCGATAATATGGCGCTAACCTGTGAAATTTAGATTTATGACCCAGGATTTTGCCTTTTTAAAGCGGATATACAATGTTTTTGACCCATTTCGTCCCTTACCCGCAGGAGATCCTGCTTATGTTGATTGTACAGAAGTGCGGGGAGATGGTGACATATTAGTAGAAGTAGGTAGAGAGATTTTATATTCAGACAGAATGACCTCTCAACTATATGCAGGTCATCGCGGTGCTGGAAAATCTACAGAATTACTGCGTCTTCAGCAATATTTAGATGAGCAAGGTTGCTTTGTTGTTTATTTTCCTGCTGATGAACAAGATATCGATCCAGAAGATGCCCAATATACTGATATTCTTTTAGCTTGTACCCGCCACTTATTAGATGCATTAAAAGATAGCACTTCTCCAGCTAGTTTATTGAACTGGTTAAACGAACGTTGGCAAGATTTAAAAGATTTGGCATTAACTGAAGTCTCCTTACAAAGCTTAAGTATAGAAGGGCAAATTGCCCAATTCGCCAAATTAACAGCAAATTTGCGAACAGAACCTACTCAACGCCAAAAAATTCGTGAGCGTGTAAATCCGCATACAATTACTTTGATTGCAGCTTTAAATGAGTTTATTCAAGATGCCAAAAGGCACTTACCTTCAGGATATTCTCAACTTGTATTAATTACTGATAACTTAGACCGGATTGTACCTATACCTCAAGAAGATGGACGCAGCAATCACGACCAAATTTTTCTCGACCGTAGCGAACAACTCCAAGCTTTAGATTGCCATTTGCTTTATACAGTACCCATTTCTTTGCTGTATTCTAATCGCGCCGCAGACCTAGCTAATATCTATGGTAATACTCAGGTATTGCCGATGATTATGGTGCAAACGCCTGAGAACCAACCCTATCAACGCGGTATTAATAAAGTTATAGAAATACTGCAAAAACGTCTGAGTTTGATAGACTCTAGTTTATCTGTGGTAGATATGTTTGAGCAGCGAGAAGCTTTAGAAAGACTATGCCTGATGAGTGGAGGTCATGTGCGAAATTTATTATTATTAATGAAGGAGGCGATTAAATACACTAACAGCCTACCTATTCCTACCAGAGCCTTACAGCGTTCAATGAGCGAGTTGCGAAATACTTATCGAAATACAGTTTTTGCTAATGAATGGGAAGCACTGGCAACTGTGTATCATTCTAAAGAAATAGAAAACGATCCATTGTATCGAGGCTTATTATTTAATCGCTGTATTTTAGAATATCGTTATTTAAATGGAGAAGGAGAAAGCCAAGTTTGGTATGATATTCATCCTCTAATTAAGGGAATTAAAGAATTTCAAGATACTTTTAATCGATTGTATCCGGCATAAAAATAAATAACTGTGTCTTTAACGCTTAATATTGGGCATTACACAGCTAAGATTATGGCACTAGAACTGACGGATTGGGATCGGGATTTACCATCACAAGGAGATGAGGAATATCAAGCCTTAGTCCGCACTCTGAATTTTACAGAAGGCTTTGGCTTATTATTTGTCCGTTGCTCTCCGGCTGAGGGTGAGCAGTTAATTACCAAGGTAAAAGAAAATATTCCCAATAAAAATATTGAAGTTCTACGGCTAGAACAAGCTGTGACTAATTTATATGAAATAATTGATAATTTAGATAAAAAAAAAGGAATAAATATTTTATTTATTACAGGTTTAGAGCATTCATTTTATAAATATGAAGAATGCAAAAGCTTAACAGGTTGGAATAGTAGAGATATTTATTCATACAGTTGGAAGGGTGTACCACCTGTTTTAATTAACCTCAATCAACAGCGAGAACGGTTTAAGGATAACTTTAATATTTGTTTTGTGTTCTTACTACCGATATTTGCGATTAAATATTTTATTCAACGTGCGCCAGACTTTTTTGACTGGCGTTCTGGGTTATTTGAATTCCCTATAGACTCAGAAACTTTAGAACAAGAATCATCACGGATAATTCAGGATGGAGATTATGAAAAATATCTCGCTCTAACACCAGAAGAAAGAACTCAAGAAATACTAAGAATTCAAGAATTAATAGCAGAAGACCATCAAATACCTACTCGTCAATATAATTTACTGATTAACCTGGGAAAATTGCAGTCTGCTGGACAAGATTATAAAGAAGCGATCGCATCCTATGACAAAGCACTAGAATTTAAACCTGATTACCACCAAGCTTGGTACAACCGAGGGATTGCGCTAAGGAATTTAAGACGCAATGAAGAAGCGATCGCATCCTACGACAAAGCACTGGAAATTGAACCAGATAATTACCAAGCTTGGGTCAGTCGGGGAATTGCGCTAGAGAATTTAGGACGCAATGAAGAAGCGATCGCCTCGTTTACAGAAGCCTTGAAAGTTAAAACAGATTACCACGATGCTTGGAACTGGCATGGCTATGTGCTGGATAAATTAGGACGCTATGAAGAAGCGATCGCATCCTACGACCAAGCACTAAAAATTAACTCAGATGATGACTATGCTTGGACGAGTCGGGGTATTTCATTGAAAGAATTGGGTAGATATGAAGAAGCGATCGCATCCTACGACCAAGCACTAAAAATTAACTCAGATGATGACTATGCTTGGACGAGTCGGGGTATTTCATTGGAAAAATTGGGTAGATATGAAGAAGCACTCATTAGCCTAGACAAAGCTTTAGAATTGGAACCTAAGAATGACTTGTCTGACCTTTATTATGTCTGGAAATTTCGAGGCATTACACTTAACAAACTGGGTAGATATGAAGAAGCACTCATTAGCCTAGACAAAGCTTTAGAATTAGAACCTAAGAATGACTTGTCTGACCTTTATTATGTCTGGAATTGGCGAGGCATTACACTTAACGAACTGGATAGATATGAAGAAGCACTCATTAGCCTAGACAAAGCTTTAGAATTGGAACCTAAGGATGACTTGTCTGACCTTTTTTATGTCTGGAGACGGCGAGGCATTACACTTAACAAACTCGGTAGATATGAAGAAGCGATCGCATCCTATGACCAAGCACTGTCTATTAAACCTGATGACCATGAAGCTTGGTACAATCGGGGAAAGGCACTGCTGAATTTAGGACGCAATGAAGAAGCGATCGCATCCTACGATAAAGCACAGCAAATTCAACCTGATTTCACTCTTGATAGGTTAAAGTGATTAATGCTCCATGCCCATCCTCAATTTACCGTGTAATTCTCCGCATATAATTTCCCCATAATTGAGCTGCTTGAGCACTGCTGCCAGATGTCGGTGAATTATTGTCGTTTCCTAGCCAAACACCAGTTACAAGTCGCTGACTGGGGATAAAACCAATAAACCACAAATCAACATTTTTATCAGTAGTACCAGTTTTTCCAGCTTCCCCTAGTCCAATGGCAGCACTACGACCAGTACCTCTTGCAATTACACCGCGCATTAAACTAGTCATTTCATCGGCGACATTATTTGTTAACACTCGTTTGTTGGCACCTGGATCTTGGTCGAAAGAGTAGATTACACGACAGGTTTTGATATCATTGCGATCGCGACAATCACCACTGTCTAAAATTCGGTTAATGGCATGGGGAGGATTCGACACACCGCGATTGCCAATAGCGCCAAAAGCACCAGTCATTTCCAAAACATTGACTACGCTTTGACCCAGTACCAAGCCAGGAACCGGATCGAGGTTTGATTTTATCCCCAAACGCTGCGCCATTGCTACTACTTTATCCAGTCCGACTTCTCTAGCAACTCGCAAGGCGATAGGATTTTCTGAAAGCGCCAGCCCGGTGGCAATATCGAAGCTTGTGTCACCACCAGCACGACAGGGTTTATAAGTAAAGCCTTGCCAAGTTAAAGGAGCGCAGGAATAACTCTTGGATGGCGAAATTCCTTGTTGAATGGCGGCAGTGTAAGCAAAGATTTTAAAGGTGGAACCTGGTTGTCTTTTGGCTTGAACAGCACGATTGAACTGACTTTTTTTGTAATCAGTCCCGCCTACCATTGCGAGGATACTGCCTGTACTAGAGTCAAGAGTGACTACTGCCCCTTGAGAAAAATTAAAAGTTCTACCAGAGTTGTTTACCGAATTATTCAACGCTGCTTCTGCTTGTCTCTGTATCGCTGGATCGAGCTTGGTTTCAATGATATAATTACCCTCTCTTGCAGCTCCTTCCCCCAAAATTGATTCCAGTTCAGAGAAGACGTAACTGTAAAAATAAGGTGCGATCGTTTTAGCTTGCTGTTCGCAGACTTTAGGACTAATTTGGACAGTCGAACGTCTAGCTCGGTTCGCATCCTCTGCTTTAATTTTGCCCATCTCCAGCAATCGCTTAATCACACGATTTCGGTATTCAGCTGCTTCTAGCTTATTTGGCCCATCCCCACAAAAATCGAAAGCGTTGGGAGCAGGTAAAATTCCTACCAATGTTGCTGCTTCTGCCAAAGTTAATTCTTTCGCTGACTTCTCAAAGTAATATCGGGCTGCATCCTCAAAGCCAGAGGTATCACCTCCCAAAAAAACCCGATTTAAGTACATCAGCAAAATATCATCTTTGCTGTAAAATGTTTCGAGCTTTAGAGCGACAACTGCCTCCCGCAATTTGCGGCCAATGGTATCCTGTCTACCTACATACTCGCGGAACAAACTGCGGGCAACTTGCTGGGTTACAGTGCTGGCTCCTTGTTGCACATCTCCAGTGCGGCTATTAATCAACAGAGCTCGTAAAATCCCCAGAGGATCAACTCCAAAGTGCCAGTAATAACGACTATCTTCTGAAGCCACTACCGCAGCAGGCAAATAAGGGCCAAATTCCTCTAATCGCTTCATGTCTACATGAGAGATTGTCCGAGGCTCTCTTAGGGGAGTGGCTCCATCACGCGCGTAAACAACTACTGGAGCGCGTGTCGCTGTCGGTAAAGGTCTGACTGAAAATTTCAGCCATTCGACGCCAATCACTAATGTTAATAGGGCACTAACACCACCAACTCCATAAGCTGTCCAACTAGCAGCTTTGACATACCAGGCTGGTGGATCGACATATTGTAACCGCACAGAAGCGGCGAGTTCTGGCGGGCCCAGAGTCAGAATATCGCCGTGACGCAGTTCTAGGGAGCTAACACGACGCTTGCCCCGATAAATGCCATTGGTGGAGTTTTCGTCTTTGATCGTGAAAACTGGTGTGCGCTGAGTAGAATTCCGCGATAGTGACAGGTGAATTTGGCTGACAACAGGGTTACGGATGACGATATCGCTGGATTTGGAGCTACGACCGAGAATATAGCGATCGCCCAACAGTGGATATACTTCTGCTTTATCCGCCCCCGCATCCTGCACCCAAAGTTCCGGTACTTTGGCATTAGGCTTGAGCGCCAATTTTGAAAAATCGACCCTAGCTTGAATCGTATGTACTGCTTGAGTCAGTTGACCTAGTAACGTTTGTGGCTTGTGAGGGGGTTGGGGAGAACTCATCGGCTGTTCACATCACAGTTTTTAATGAAGAATCGGGCAAATTACAATCAATTTTAGATGTTAGTCTTTCATCATTTTACTCATAAGCCAAAGCATAAATTAGCTCTACGGAACTTTCTGATTTAATTTATACTTAAATTTCTATTATAGCTAGAATAAGTTTGTAATTAAAATCACTTTTTTCTATGAGAAAAGATTTTTTTGTATTTTCAAAGGCTTACCTAAGCTGTATTAATCGTTCAATAACTATAAGTATGGTCTTTATATTTGTCTTTTTAAACACTAGTTGTCAATAAATAACTGATTTAAATTTTACCAATTTTACATATTCACATATTTTGAAACAAACCTAAATATCCTCATTTAGGAAGATTTTCTAAATCTTAATTATCTGCTTTAATAGGGCGAGTGTTCCGTTGAGGTTAATTACAGTAATGATGGGAAAATCTCTGACCCTGATTGGTACAGCTTTATCTTTGGCATTTACCACTAATATTGCTGTAGCCGAATCCAGTAAATCCCCCATAGCCCAATCTAGTAGCGACTCCACTAGCGCACCAACGGAAATCAAGATGTCGCCAGAAGGTATGAAAATTCTGTGCGAGCATTTTCCGCTCAACTCCCGCTGTTCCGGCGGCACAGCAGCCACCCCTAGCGCTCCTGCGCCTAGCGCTCCTGGTAGCACTACAGTACCAGCAGAAACAACAACGCCTGATAGCACCACCACTCCTGATAGTACAACTACACCAGGAACCACTACACCAGGAACCACCCCTCCTGAATCTGGCACTCCTGAAATCACTCCAGCACCAGGAAGCACAACCCCATCGGCACCTGGTGCACCTAGAAACTTAACTCCAGCACCAGGAAGTTCAACCACTCCTGATGGCGCACCTGGCAACTTAACTCCAGCACCAGGAAGTTCAACCACTCCTGATGGCGCACCTGGCAACTTAACTCCAGCACCAGGAAGTTCAACCACTCCTGATGGCGCACCTAGCAACTTAACTCCAGTACCAGGAAGTTCAACCACTCCTGATGGCACTCCTGGCAGCACTACCGAACCAGGAAGCTCAACCACACCTGAACAACCTGGCACTCCTGGCACTCCTGGCAGCAGTATCGAACCCGGTAGCTCTCCCAGTACTCCCGGCTCTAGTTCGCCAAAAACTCCTACCACAGGTAATTAAATTAAAAGCTGGGGCATAATCTAAATAATGGTTTGCCATCAGCGATCGCAGGTGCATCTTTCTTGAACTCTTGCACCAGTTATGCAAACTGGTGTTAGATAACAAATAAAAATTGATAAAACCTTATATGTAAAGTCTTCGCATATAAGACTAAGCAAGGGTTTCACTAAGTCAATCGCCTGGGATTAATCATCCCAGGCTTAATAGTTTAATGGGATCTGCCAGTTGAAGTCGGTGTTTTTTGCAAAGAAGCAATTAACAGGCAAACAATACCGATACTAATAAATGAATCTGCCACATTAAATACAGCAAAGTTTATTAGGCGAAAATCAAGAAAATCAACGACATAGCCTAAAACAAAACGATCAATACCGTTGCCCATAGCTCCACCTAAAATCAAGCCATAGCCTAACTGATCCCACAAATTTAATGTTGGGCCAATTAACGCCAACGCTATCAATACTAAACTCACTCCTAAAGATAGCCAGCGCAACCACTCTACTTTCCCACTCAACAGACTAAAAGCTGCACCAGTGTTAGTGACATAGGTGAAGTGAAATATCCCAGGTAAGAGTGGTAGTGTCTGCCCCAAGCTAAAGCTTTGTACTACCCAGTACTTTGTTATTTGGTCTAAGAAAAAAGCGATGAAGGCAGCGATCCAGAAAAGACGATTTTTTAAACGCATGGCAAATTAGTCATTGGTCATTGGTCATTGGTCATTAGTCATTAGTCATGAGTCATTGGTCATTGGTCATTGGTCATGAGCTTTTGACAAAGGACAAAGGACAAAAACAATGAACTAATAGAACATTAAGTGACGCAATATATATGCTATTACAGTAACTGCACAGACCACAGTTAGTTGACCTGGTAGTGCAAACCACGAGTATCTAAGGATTGCTTGCATCAAGGGGAGATTTTCTGTGCCTTTCCACTGAAAAAGATAGATAATAATCAAATAAGTAATACCGCATAGGTGGAGAGTTAACAAGCCACAGACACAACTAAAGGCAAGAGTTTCTAGTCGGGGTCTCGCTTTAAAGGCAACTAAGCCACAAATCCAAGCTCCGGGAATAAAGCCTAGTAGATAGCCAAACTGAGACAGCTTGACATAACCAATACCGCCGCCATCGGCAAATACTGGTAATAAGGTTAACCCCATGACTAAATAGGCAATTTGTGAGAGCGCACCCGCATTTTTTCCCCCTAAACAACCCACCAACAATACTGCGCCAATTTGAAAAGTGACACCTAAAGAAAAAGTCTGAATTCCGTGCTGACTCCAAGTCCAAGGTAAGGTGATGCCATAAACTTCTAAGAACGTACCACCCATTGTCAGGAGTAAGCCAATCATAGACCATAGTAATTGATTGGAAGCAGCAAACATTTATCAGGCAACCAAAGAAAAGCAAAAGGGAAAACCAACAGCAACTAGTATATTCATTAAATATTGAAATGAAATTTGTGCTTACATCTTAAGAACTAGCATATTTTCTTTTGCCTTTTTGGTATGTAATTTTTCAGTTCTACGAATTGTAGCTGAAGTGTCTCTTATCTGACTTTCTTGGCTGAGGCGTGCTGTGAATTCTGGTGTTTAACCTAAAATATGGTAAAATAGCATTATTTATATTAGTATTTATACTAGTTTTGCAGAGCAGTGCCTAAATTTGGCTACAAAGTGTTGAATGCTTAATCTTAATTAATATTTATATACTTTTTTTATGAATTGACTAACTAAATTACACTATCAATAAAATTTTGTAAATAGATACAAGAAACTTACTGTAGTAATATTTCTATCTTAAACCTAAAGTAAAAGTATAAAATTTATCAATCAAAACTAGAAACAAGGGTTTGCTCTTCATCAAAAAAACAAGTATCTTTATTGCTTTGTTAACCTTTTGTTAATCTCTATTGTTGTCCTTTGGGAGTATCTTAGAAACGCTCACCTGAAAAGTTACTAAAAAATTGATAGCGATGCTCTCACGTCTTAGTGCAACAAAAATTCATCGCCTCACAGGTTCAATTTCAGTGTTAGCACTGACAATCAGCCTAACAGCTTGTGGTGGACAGCAAACACCAGATAATACAGCCACCAAGGATGCGCCTTCTGGCACTGCTACAGATACTACTGCTTCTAGCCCAGCTAAATTAGACCTTGGCGGAACCGTAAAGTTAAGCGGGGCTGGTGCGTCTTTTCCGGCACCACTGTATGATACCTGGTTCACAGATTTAAACAAAAAATATCCCAATCTGCAAGTTGACTATGCATCAGTTGGTAGCGGTTCTGGAGTTGAACAATTTATCAAAGGCACTGTAGACTTTGGTGCCAGCGATGTCGCAATGAAGGATGAAGAAATCCAGAAAGTACCAGCAGATAGAGGTGTTATTTTACTGCCTGTGACTGCTGGTAGCATCGTGTTAGCTTACAACTTGCCTGATGTTCCAGAACTCAAACTCCCACGAGCCGTTTATGCCGATATTCTACTAGGCAAAATCACGTCTTGGGATGATGCCCAAATTGCCAAGGCTAACCCAGGTGCAAAGCTTCCGAAAGAGTCAATCACAGTTGTTTATCGTTCCGATGGTAGCGGAACTACAGGTGTGTTCACAAAACACCTCAGCACTATCAGCCCTGAGTGGAAGAGTAAAGTTGGTGAAGGCAAAACTGTCAACTGGCCTAAGGGAGTAGGTGCTAAAGGTAACGAGGGTGTTACTGCCCAAATCCAACAAACTCAAGGTTCCATTGGTTATGTCGAGTATGGCTATGCCAAACAAAATAGTCTCAACTTTGCTGCTTTGGAAAATAAAGGCGGTAAGTTTGTTGTAGCTAGTGAAGAGTCAGCTTCTAAAACTCTCGAATCAGTACCTCTACCCGCAAATCTCCGCTCCTTTATTTCCGATCCCGAAGGGGCTGATTCCTATCCCATCGTCACTTACACCTGGATTTTGGCTTACAAGAAATATCCCAATGCGGCAAAAGCCAAGGCGATTGAAGCTGCGATCGAATATGCTTTAACTGATGGACAGAAGCAGGCTAGTGCATTAGGATATGTTCCTCTACCGCCAAATGTGATTACAAAGGTGGCTGCTGCTGCTGACCAAATCAGCCCAGAATATAAAATTTCTGTCGCCAGTGGTAGTAGCGCTAGCAAGTAAGCAATCAAACAACCCTATTCAGTAGTAACTTTGAACATGGAGTTACTATTGTATCAGTTTAAATAGATGATGAGGCGACAATTTTACTAATCTGGTTGCCTCCCATATTTTTCTCTGATTTAATTCTGAAAGTCGGTATTCATGACTACAAATTCTCAAAATCTGTCATCAGCGATGAAAAATCGCTCTGACGCCGAAAAATCCTTAGATTTGGGTTTTATTTGGCTGACTAAAATTTTCGCTTTTGGGGTTGCTGGAACTTTATTATGGATTGGGTCGCAGGTTGCAATTGCCTCTTGGCCTGCCATCCAAAAGTTTGGTACTGGCTTTTTAGTCAACACCACTTGGAACCCGGTTAATGACAGCTACGGAGTTCTACCTCAAATCTATGGAACTCTCTTGAGTTCTTTTATTGGTTTGCTGATAGCAGTACCAATTGGGGTTGGTACTGCTATTGTACTGAGCGAGGATTTTTTGCCTGCTAAAGTGAAACTGGTACTGGTTTTTGCAGTAGAACTGCTCGCAGCTATTCCCAGCGTTGTCTATGGCGTGTGGGGTATTTTCGTTTTAGTGCCAATCTTAACCAACTTAGGAAAATGGCTTAATGGTTACTTTGGCTGGCTGCCATTTTTTAGTACTTCTCCTACAGGCCCAGGAATGTTACCGGCGGGAGTCATCTTAGCGATTATGACTTTGCCCATCATCACAGCCTTATCCCGCGATGCCTTGATTTCTGTACCCCCAAGTTTGCGCCAAGCCTCTATAGGACTAGGAGCAACCCGCTGGGAAACTATTTTACAAGTTCTCATTCCAGCAGCCTTTTCGGGTATAGTGAGTGCTGTGATGCTAGGACTTGGGCGGGCAATGGGAGAAACAATGGCTGTAACGATGTTAATCGGCAACTCCAACAACATCAGTCTTTCTCTTTTAGCACCAGCCAATACGATTTCTTCTCTATTGGCAAATCAATTTTCAGAAGCGAGTGGTTTACAAGTTGCGGCTTTAATGTACGCGGCTTTAATTCTATTTTTTTTGACACTGGTAGTCAATATTCTGGCAGAGTTGATCGTTCTGAGAGTCAAGCGAATATAGCTTAGTTTTGGGTTAAATTATGACTTCTAATTTTCCAGAGCGCAGTTTAACTCGCTCCCCCACGTCTCAAAGGACACTGTTTAATACAGTGATGACTGTAGTCGCATTTATCTGCGGAGTATTGGCACTTTTACCTTTGCTAGCAGTGCTTTCTTACGTGATTATTAAAGGCTTTAGCAGTCTGAGTCCGGCTGTGTTTGTGGAATTGCCACCCAAAGCTCTCCAAAAGGGAGGAGGCTTTGGTAATGCAATTTTAGGCACGCTGCTGATGGTAGGAATTGCTGCCTTGATTAGTATCCCCTTTGGAGTTTTAGGGGCGATTTACATCACAGAATTTAGTTCGGCAAAAGTAGCTAGATGGGTGCGTTTTGCAGCTAACGTCCTTAGTGGAGTCCCCTCAATTATTGCTGGGGTATTTGCCTATGGGATTGTAGTTTTAACACTGGTAAAATTGAACTTAGGATCATATTCAGCTCTCGGTGGAGGGTTTGCACTGGCAATTTTGATGTTGCCCATTATTCTGCGAACGACTGATGAAGCATTGCAGTTAGTATCGCAAGATTTGCGACAAGCATCTGTAGGCTTAGGAGCGACTAACTTTCAAACGGTGAGTCAAGTAGTCTTACCAGCAGCTTTACCAGCTATTGTAACCGGAGCAACGCTAGCGATCGCCAGAGCATCTGGAGAAACCGCACCTTTGCTATTTACTGCCCTATTTTCTAATTTTTGGCCAGATGGTTTATTCCAACCAACAGCTTCTCTGGCTGTTTTAGTTTACAAATACGCCATTTCTCCGTTTAAAAATTGGCAATCTCTAGCTTGGGCAGCATCTTTAATTTTGGTATTGATGGTTCTAATCACAAGTATCATCGCTCGCTGGGCAACTCGCAAAAAAGCTTAGTAAACAACCATACACAGTGCAAATCTCATCGCTTAAACTAACACTAGATTTAATTTATGGCTACCAACACTAGGACAGTGAATAACACTGAAACCGTTTTACGCACTGAAAATCTCAACGTTTACTATGGCAAGTTTTTAGCCTTACAAAATATTTGGCTAGATATACCGAAAAATCAGGTGACAGCTTTTATCGGCCCTTCTGGTTGTGGTAAAAGTACATTGTTGCGATGCTATAACCGTCTCAATGACCTGATTGAGTCATTTCGGGCAGAAGGTAAAATACTTTTTTACGATAAAAATTTGTATGCATCCGACATCGACCCTGTAGAAGTGCGTCGGAGAATTGGGATGGTGTTTCAAAGACCAAACCCATTTCCCAAATCAATTTATGACAATATTACTTTTGGAGCCAAAATCAACGGCTATAAGGGTAATTTGGATGAATTGGTAGAAAGCAGTCTCAGAAAAGCAGCTTTGTGGGATGAAGTCAAAGATAAACTACAGCAAAGTGGCTCGTCTTTATCTGGTGGACAACAACAACGGTTATGTATTGCTCGTGCGATCGCAGTACAACCTGAAATTATACTGATGGATGAACCTTGCTCCGCTCTTGACCCCATTTCTACCTTGCGTGTTGAAGAACTGATTCACGAACTTAAAGAGCAATATACTATTGTCATTGTCACCCATAACATGCAGCAAGCAGCGCGTGTTTCTGATAAGACAGCCTTTTTTAATGTTCGGACTTCCGAAACAGGAACCCGTAATGGTTATATGGTAGAGTATGATGCAACAGAAATAATTTTCAACAATCCTCAGCAGGAAGATACCAGAGATTATGTCAGCGGCAAATTTGGATAAATAAATATTTTACATTTTTGATGTTAAAGCAATGAGGGATACTTGAAAATTAAAGTTGTGCGATATTCCTCTATGTTTTTTATTTGAAGGACTTTTTTCCTCCCCAACAAATTTCATCTCCATGCTGTCTGATGTCTATTACTTGGTGCGCTCAAAAACTGACGGGAATTATCTGATAGCTCGTCCTGATGCTGAAACATCGGGCTATTTATTGCTGTTTCAGGAAAACTTTGACGCCCTTAGCTATCTCAACGCCCATGCAGCAGAAGTGGCAAATCGCTTTGCAGTGGAATCTATTGCGCGTACACAGTTAGGAAACTTGCTCAAACGCTGGGGTTTTAGCGGTGTGGGTATTGTGACTGACCCGTTATTGCCCAAAGTCGAGTTTTTACAGCACAGTTAAAATAATTCGTAATTGATAATGACTGCTTTATTTAAGTAAATAATTGTGCGATCGCACAAGTAAAATTAGGCAATATGGGTGAACTCAATTCATCACCATTGAATAAGGTAGCAACTAACTTTAAACTCGCTTGTTCACGTCGATATACTTCCACCTGTTGCTTGCGCCAATCTACAATCCAATATTCTCTGACACCTCGTGATGAGTAGAGCTTAAGTTTTAGTTCTTTGTCCCGCTTTTCATTTTCACTACCAGCAGATAGCACCTCTACAACCAGTTCTGGCGCACCAGTCAAATGCCCTGCCTCGTCTAAAAGTAAAGGTAATCTCTCGTTGCTAGCCCAGACAACATCGGGAATAACATTATCATTATCGCCAAAAATTATTCCTGGAGCAGGTACAACCTGTCCCAAAGAAGTAGCTTGTGACCAAATATGCAATGGAGTAATAATTCTGACACAAGTTTTTTGATGATTCCAGTGAGGCGCTTTAGTCACAAACAATTCTCCGTCAATAATTTCATAGCGATTCCCGTTATCTGGAAACAACTCTAAATCGGCGGTAGTCCAGCGCACTTTCTCAGATATCGGCTGGTTCATAAATCATCTCTGTTAGGGGATTTACCTATTTTAGCTTGAGTGGAAATGGGACATTATAGCGTTTTTCGTTTGTATGCAATACAGTCTAACCTCTCTTTTTTTTTGAATCTTACTCCCTAACGCTAGTAGGGAAGGGTTGGGAGTTAGGTCTGTTGAACTCAACTCAAAAGCGCTATATGGCTTTGTTTAACGCACCATTTTTATAACTCAATGTTTTATTATCTTAGTTGCACTACCGTAATCTATATGATATTCCTTATAAAGAATAATAGAATTGACATTCGTTATAAGGAATACTATACTCTGAGGTAGGAAGTGAATTGGACTTGGGAACTTTATCAAGATGTCAATGGGGAAATCCCCAAAGAATTGCTTGCTTTTTTCATTAGGATGATTCCTGAACAAGAGCAACCAAAAAATCCACCAAAGCCATTACTGAGTCCTTCCGAAACTAGGCGTTTGCAAGTTAACCTTGGCTACCTGTGTAATAAAGGACTCGCATCACTCACTAATGGCATCTTTGAGAAACTCGAAGATGACCTATATGAGTTACGTATGACCAAGAGCGAACATAATCCAAGGTTTATTTTAACGGCTGCAATTCCTCAACGATTTCTTGTGCTGCACGCCTTTATGAAGAAATACGACGATGCTATTAAAGATAGAGACAAAGAGTCTGCAAGAGTGAGATTACGTGAATTGCAGCAGAGGGAAAAGTTATGAAAAAGCCTAATTTTCAAGCTTGGTTACAGCAAAAGGTAAGCGACGAACCAGAGGTGATTCTGGCCGGAAAGTTAGAGTATCTGCGCTTATATCTTACCGATGCTATGCGGGAAATACGTAATAAAGCAGGATTGACTCAGGCACAGCTAGCCCAAAAACTGGGAGTAAAGCAAGCGGCTGTGTCCAAGTTGGAGTCGGCTTTAAAGGAACATGAGTTGGAATCGGTGTTGCACTATTTACATACCTTGGGTGCAGATTTGCTGGTGGCCGTCAAACAAGGGGATGACTTATATCAAGCTAGTGATAACGAAGGTGTTTTGCTGGTAGATGTACCAGATGTAGTTTTCCAAAAAGCATTGGCGGCAAACATGAGCGTCCGGGAATATGTGCGTGTCGCCGTTGAGAAGTTTTCTGGCGAGGATGATGGACTGAAAACAGCTTTGGTAAAACTGCTCGAAAGTGACGATTCAGTAGCTGTGAAAGTAAGAGCGCGTTTAGGTTTAAGGACAATCCAAGAAGTTGCTGTAGAGTTGGAAAAATGTTTGAATTTATCCGAAGAAGATAAGATTTTTGCTGTGAAAAATGTTTTGGCTGCTAATGTAGTATGTGGAGAAAGTAATCGTGGAAGTAGTGATGAAGTTGATGAAATTGAGTTGTTGGATTTAGCTGAAGAATTGCTAGAAAAGTTGGCAGATATTTAGGATGACACAGACAACAGTCTACCTTGGTGCTACATCTCTAGTCTAAAGATATAGCTTTTCCTAATCAAATGAGGTACACTATAGCCCCCTCCTCGCTTGCGGGGAGGGGGTTGGGGGTGGGGTTCTTATACCTCACTCAACTGATAACCGCTATATAGAGTTTTCTACTTATCACTTAGACTCATTAAATAATTTTAAAATTTCAGCGACCTACTCCAGATTTGAGGTATATCATTATTTGCAAGCCAAAGAAATTAAAAAACAATTAAGATTACTCATAGAGGAAGCATCTGTCATAGGCCCTGGTTTAACGAAAAGGTTAGAAGAGATCAATCGCTGGGTGAAAGATGTCAAACCGGGTTCGCTGACTGCTAAAAGATTTGTCATCCTGTTTTTGCAACAAATGCTCCAAGATGCTGAAGCTTGGCTGAGACTTAAATCATTACCATCTGAAGAAGAGCAGCAATCAGCTTTAACAGTGCTGAATCCAACTTTAAAATAGAGCTTTAGCTATTAGTAATTTCAGCAATATTATTCAAGAATTCACTCCTGTTAGTAGAGTGATAAGTAATGAAATTGCTATTGTTGGCTATGAAACAGCACTCATAGTTTTTACCAAAATATCATTTCCCAAAAAATGGGCTGAGACTAATGATGATTTAGGTAATGCCTATTGTAATCGTATTGGTGGTGATTGGGTACAGAATTTAGAAAAAGCTATTGCAGCTTTTAAATCAGCCTTGCAAGTCTATATTCGTGAGGATTATCCAGAAGATTGGGCTAGAACCCAAAATAATTTAGCAACCGCTTACTCTGATTGGATAGGTGGTAATAGAGAAGAAAATTTGGAACTAGCACTCTTGTGCTGTAATAACGCTTTACAGATTTATGCTCGAGACTTATACCCACAAGATTGGGCAATGGTTCTAAATAATTTAGGTGCTGTATATCGTATACGGATGCAAGAAGATGAGGTAGAAAATTTAAAGACAGCAATCAATTGCTACAAAGCTGCTTTAGAAGAATATACTTATGAACGCTTTCCAGAAGATTGGGCTGGACTCCAAAACAATCTTGGCAATGCCTACCGTGAACTTTATGAAGGGAATCGGGCAGAAAATTTAGAGCAAGCGCTTGATTACTTTAACGCTGCGCTGAAGTTTTATAGCCGTGAAACTTTGGCACAAGACTGGGCAATGGTTCAAAATAACTTGGCTCTTACTTACTACGACCAAGGACAAATTGAGCTAGCTATTGTTTGTTTCCGCTTATCTTTAGAAATTTGCACACCCACTACCTTGCCTACAGATTGTCTCCAATATGGAGGTAATTTCGGAGATAAAGCTCTTGAGTTAGGACGTTGGACAGAAGCAATTGAGGGATACGACTTTGCTATTAAAGCAGTAGAGCAGATTCGTGCTTGGAGCTGTTCTGAAATTCGTCGTCAACAAATTTTACAGGGAACTATTGAAGTTTATGAAAAGATAGTGCAAGCCTGCATCAATGCTGGACAAATAGAAAAAGCTTTTGAATACTCCGAGCGATCGCGTTCTAAACGCCTGGTAGACTTAATGGCAAGCTACAACCTCTCTCAAGGCGAAGAAATCCCCCCAAAAGTCCAAAAATTATTGCAGCAGTATGAAGAACTGCAACGACAAATTGACCAAGAACGCCAAAGCCATAAATCTGAAAATAATCGCAGTGATACACGCGCTGCTTGGGAAGCTTATAATGAAGCGATCGCATCTTTAGAAACCCAAAAACAACAAGTTTGGGAAAATCTCAGACGTGAAGATCCCGTATTAGCTGGCGAAATTCAAGTTAACCCCCTCAGCTTATCGAAAATTCAAAAGCTAATTGACCAACCCAATACAGCTATCCTCAGTTTCTACACTACCAACAGCGACACTCATATTTTTGTTGGGCAGCAAAACCAAATTACTCTCCACACCTGCACAGGACAAGGGTTAGATACGTTACAAGCCTGGATTAACCAGAATTGGTTATTGCCTTATATGAATGATTCCCAAAAATGGGAAACTCAAATTAATAGTATTCTCCGCGAATTAGCTGAACGCCTGCAAATATCTGAACTCATTTACCAACATCTTGAAGGAATAGAAGAGTTAATCTTAGTACCTCATCTGTTACTACATCAGATTCCCTTCGCTGCTTTGCCTACAGGAGAATATCAGGAATATTTAGGAGATAAATTTATCATTCGTTATACCCCAAGCTGCCAAATTTTAGAATTTTGTCAACAACGTGATATTGTAGGAACATTTAATGAAATATCTCTACAATATGGAACTGTGGAAGATGCCGAAGATAACCTTCCCTGTGCCAGATTTGAAGGCGAACAACTCGCCAAAATGTACAACATTCCACCAGAAAACAGATTAATTGGCAGCAGTCAAGCTACCTCTAACAAGTATCGACAGTTAGCACAACAAGTTCAAGTACTTCATTCCTGCCACCATGCCCAATCTCGCCTCGATAATCCCTTAGAATCACAGTTAAAATTAGCTGATGGTAGCATCACCTTGGGGCAATTGATGACACCAAGCTGGCGTTTACCTCAACTTGTAGAAGTATTTCTGTCTTGCTGTGAAACTAATTTGGGTACTCCTTCCCTAACTGACGATATTCTTACTCTCTCCACAGGCTTTTTGTGTGCTGGTGCTAGAAGCGTTGTTAGTACTTTGTGGTCAGTCAATGATTTAGCCACAGCATTATTTTCTATTTTTTACTACCAGCAGCGACAAGAAGGTAAAAACCGCCCTGAAGCATTACATAAAGCCCAAATTCAGCTACGAGAATTTACAAAATTAGACCTAAATAAAATATTTCAGGAAGTAGAAGCAAGGGAAAAACAACTGATAAGAAATAGAAAAAAATATCCTTCAGATTCTATCGAATATCAACAATGGAAGCTTGAATATAATATGTATACTAAATTGAACAGACAAATTAAAAAAATCGAAAACTCTACTCAGCAATTTCCATTTTCAGATCCTCATTACTGGGCTGCTTTTATTTGTCACGGTTTACGGTGAGAAAATGATAGTATTGGGGCAATTACTCGCCTTGTTCATAAAGCTGATTAACATTTGGTAAGAATTTCGGATTCAAAGTTTGGTCTAAAGTGTAGGGACAGATTTCTGGAAAAACATTTTCACCCAACTCAGTTTCTCGAATCGCTAAAGCCAAACCTAGTTCATAAACACTGAAGAAAATTTCATTGAGATAGGGTTTCAAACTAGGGCTATCTTGCAGAAGCAGCTTAATTTGAACACGTTGCTCTCGAATTGTACCCAACCAGCTATTGCTACGTTTTTCAGCTTGAAATTGCCATTTTAGTAGATGTCCTAGCAATACTCCCAGCCGATTTCGCAATTCTTGCCGTTCTCTTCTGCCCAAAGTTTCAATTTCTTCAATCAGGTTAACTGTATCTAATTGTTCCCACTGTTGAGTTTTGAGCAAGCTAACCTGCTTTTGCGTCCAATCATAGAAATCTGTTTCATATAGGTGAGATGTGTACATTTTTTCCACTTTATTTACACCTATTTACTTACCTACCCCTGCGGTAACGCTTGCACCAAAATCCAAAATCCAAAATCTAAAATCCAAAATCTAAAAATAAATATTGGGTTTAGCGATGCCTACGGTAGCAAACTACGCCAAACCCAACCTCAAATAATCTAAAATCTCAGAACTAATTCGCTACCTCAGCCACCTCAATAACTCGCCCTTCATAGTCCTTGACCAAAAAGTTCAGGGGTTTGTGGTTACGAATCTTTAATTTCAAACCGCGCATTTCGACTCGCATTAAAATCATTTCTAGGCAGTCGTGGTCAAAACAAACGTGACGTTGCTGATTTTTGCTACCTAAACTCGCACCTGTAATAACGTGTAGCTGAGTGTTTTTCTTCAGTTGATACCACAGCCCATCGTTGGCATTATTCATCATTTTACTAGACAAGCTCGGCCCAGTAGACATATATAAAGGATCGATGCCAGTTGCGCCTATAGTTTGTTCGTAGTTGTAGTAGTAGTGCAATGGTACCTCGGCTGCTGGCAAATCTAGCAGCCCTTCGTACAACTGTCGGGCAATCTCTAAATCTGACACCATTACAGTGTGTACTTTTGGGGCACTGGTGAGAAACATCCACATAGCACCAGCGTAAGCTGCTAGCAGCATCACCATAATGCCTTGGGTGGAGAACAGACTATCTAGGGGCAGGGAAGGCAGAAAGGAGCCTAAAGTAAGGGGACTGAGCAGGAACGATATCACACTAACTTCTATAACCATGAACAAATAAGGATTCTTTAAGAGAGTTGATTTTATGATTGTCGATTAAGACTAAAATTAAGTCCTTGTTTCTAGTTTATCAATATTCAAGTAGTCTGAGTTTCATCTACAAACTGAGCAACACCAAGATATTATGCGATTAACTAGGGGATTGCAATTCCCAAAACTATTTTAACAACTATCAACTCCAAGACTTGTGCAAATTCCTCATTTTCCCGAAGCTAATCACCCGCTGGTGAAGTCGCTGTTCCATCACAGTGACCATGAACTACTGACTCTGTTTCAGCGCTATCCAGATGCTGGAAAGTACTTTACAGTGATTTTTTGTCGCTATAGCCCCATAGTCTACACCTTAATTCGGCATTCGGCGCGATCGCCTGTACAAGCAGATTATCTATTTGCCCTCACCTGGCGACATATTTATTACGAACTCGGTGGACTAAAGTTAACTGACTCTGAATCAGGTGAGGAAGCTTTGACCATGCAGAATTGGTTAATTAATATGACAGCTTTCTGTATAAATGAGATTAAACTACCACCTACAGAAGCAATTCATTATTCTCTGCAAGCGACTTCGCCGCCGCTATGGTGCTATGTAGAACAGGCGTTAGACCAACTACCGCCAGTTTTACGATTAATTGTGTTAATGGCTCAAACTTTCCACTGGAGCGAAACTAGAATCGCTGCTTATCTACAAGCTGAAGGAGAAGCGATCGCTCCTAATGAAGTAGCCAATTTTCTCCAAGAAGGCTATCGTATGCTAGAGGACAAATTGCCCACAGATATCCGCACCATATACTTTGGGGAAGATTTAGCTCAATCATAACTTAAGTAAAAATGCGTATACTAATTGTCTTCAATTTAAACCTTAAAACTTCTTCTTAGACCTTCTACTTAAACCCGCAACTTTACGGGTAATTTTTATGAAACAACGGCTTGTATCTCCCTGGCAAAAGGTAGGCTTAATTTGTGTAGGTGCGATTTCTTGTCCCCAGGTACTTTTACACAGTTTTTTACTGTTTGCTTTTTTGCTGAGTCCTGTAGCGGGTGCGGTTGATATTTCCGAACAACTCCATCGCCCTTTAAATAATTCCGTTGGGCGACAATCAAGAGATGAAGCAGACGGTTGGCTGCGTATTGGTCAACAAGAATACGCTTCAGGACATGCCGACAAAACAATTGCGTCTTGTTTGCGGGCATTAGAACTATATCATTCTATTGGCGACCTGAAAGCACAAGGTCTGACGTACAATTTGCTTGCTAAGGCTTATGTGCAGCTTGGTAATTCAAAAGAGGCAGAAGATGCTTTCAGAAGAGGATTAGCGATCGCTCGTGATACTAAAGACTTGCAATCTCAGATTTTTGTGCTAAATAATATCGGTACATATCTGCTGCAACAAGGCGAATCTGCTGCTGCTGGTAAAACAGTCGAAGATGCACTTTTCATTGCTCACGGTGTTAAAAATATTGAAGGTGAAGGACTGTCTTTGAGTAATTTAGGTTTAGTAAGTGCCCGATTGGGAGATTATAACAAGGCGATTAAACTGTACGAAAATGCTTTAATTTTCCGCCGTCAGACGGGCGATGCCATCGGTGAAGCAAATACTTTGAATAATTTAGGAGATGCTTATTTAGCATCTGGAAATTATCAAGATACCATCGCTACTTATGGTGAAGCAATGCAGACAGCTAAAACTAATCGCGATCGCACTAATCAATTACGAGCAATTGATGGTTTAGTTACGGCTCACACTGCTGTCGGACGTTACGAACGCGCCTTTGACTTACTAGAGCAACGTTTAGCACTCGCTAAAGAATTACAAAATTTACGCGAAGAATTAAAATCTTTTGAATCTTATGCTCAGTTATATAAGCAACAAGGTAATTACCTAACTGCCCGCAATTTTTACGAAAGGGCAATTATACTGGCGCGGACATTGCAAGACAGCAAGCAAGAAGTGCAATTGCTGGATCAGCTAACTAAAATGCTTCAGCGAAAATAGCAGTCACCCAATTTACGATGTTTGGATTTACGATAGCGAAGCGTTAGCGAGTCCGCGTACTCTGTAAGAGTTGCAAGCTACGCGCAGCGTCTCGTAGAGAGCGTATGCGTGGATTAACCTCTCCTTATAAAGAAGAGGCTTAAATATTGAAAATTTGGGAATTTTCTTCCCGACTAAAGTCGGGGGCTTGAAACCTTTTTTTAGAATCTAGATTTCAATTGAATCCAAAATCCACGCATCGAAAATCTAAAATTGTCTCGGTCAATTTAACCTTAAAAGGGCGGTTGGAAACCGCGTCTACACAGGCAAAACCTATAAAAGCTTGATTTTCTCTTACCCCTACTGGGTGTAGCTCTTATTTGTGTAGCCGCGAATTACCTTCGCCCTAGCTCTAAATTAATTAATTCAAGAACACTGAACCATTTCGTTCAATTCTCATTGTACTTCTACCCTGTGTTGCATTGGTGGCTTCCTTAAATGTAACTTCTAAATTTCCTGGCTCTGAAGCAGCTTGTGGAGTCACTATCAACTGTCCGCTATCTTCTCGTTCAAATGTTACTGTTACTGGTACTTTTAGACCTTGCAGTGTTACATCTGACTTACCTTGTAGCGATCGCGGTGCAGTATCGCCAATCACTTGGAAAGTTATATTAGCCGCAGTGTTATTAACTAACTTGATATTAACCGTACCATTAGTAATTGCGATCGTCGCACTGGGGGTTTGCCGTGGTTCTACCAGTGGTTGTTGGTCATTGGAAACCGCAGGTGGTGAAGGCTGTTGAGTTCGATCGCCAGGAACTGGGCGTGGTGTTCTGGTACCTGGTTGTGGTGGTAAGGGAGACACTTGCCCTTCAGCCGGAGGAACTGGTTGTGATGGTGTGACACCTGATTCTGGCGATCCGGGAGCTTGAGAGCGGTTGTAGGGTGGTTCGCTAAAAATGCTCGGACTTGGGTTTAGTGTTGAAGAAGCAGCTCCTGGCTGTTTAACATTGGGAGTAGATTCTTGTGCGAAAGCTTGAGGAATTATTGGCAGACTAATTAGCAATCCCCCACAAAGAGCGCCAAATAACTTGCTAGACTTGCGGAAATTTTGAGACTTCATATTTGTTCTTAACTCCTAAAAAAACTTCAACTTTTTTTCTTACAAAGATTTCTCCAACCGGGAATTAAATTAGTTTTTATCGGTCGTTGAGTACATCTAAATATTTAACAAATGACTCAAATTATCGCATCTAGCTAAGGATACGGAAATAATCTAAAAAAGTTGAAATACTTCATTCTCAAGATTTAAAGTCTTAACCATTGTCATTAAACACATTACATTTGTGTAACAGTCAAATTCAATATAGCGGGATAAAATAACTTTTATCGCTAAGAATTCAAGTCTGATTGAATGGACTAAAATCTAACATCTATCACAGGAAATAAAAATTTATTAGCAAATTAATACTCAAGAGTTAGTGGTAAAGTGATAGTAAAGGTAGTGCCAATTCCTTGGGCACTTTCAACTTGAATATGACCGTGATGATGTTCGACAATAGCTTGAGCGATCGCTAATCCCAATCCTGAACTAGTAGCGCTGGCTATAGCTGTATTCCCCGTCCTATGAGTACGTGCCGGATCTACTCGATAAAAGCGGTCAAACAAGCGTGGTAGCGCTTCGACTGGAATTCCAATTCCAGTATCACTCACCTTAACTTGCAACTGGGCACTGGTGTTACGTAGTCCAGAAACACGATTTATTCCTTCTATCCGCGCCAATTCCACTTTCACTCGTCCACCTGCTGGAGTGTAATGCAAAGCGTTAGCAATTAAATTTGTGAATAGCCGCACCAGTTGATCCCAATTACCTACAAGAGTAAACCAATTTTCCAGTAATTCGGGGCTAGTTTCAGAGATAGGAGGATCAACTAAGTCTAGAGAAAGGGCGATTTCTTTCTCAGGGACTAACAATTGTTGTTCTTCAACCACCTCTATTAGCAAAGCGTCCAACGGACAAGATGAAAAAGTATCTTTGCTAATACCACTATCCTGTCGTGCTAGGAAGAGTAAGTCATTGACTAACTTACCCAAACGCTGCGTTAACCGTTCCACCACCTTTAACTGTTGTCGATATTGCAAAGAAGTAGTCGTTTCTGTCTCTGCTAAATCCAAGTCAGCAAGCGCAACTTGCACATTAGTTTGAATCAAAGTGATAGGACTTCTAAGTTCGTGGGAAGCATCAGCAGTGAATTGTTTAAGACGTTGATAAGATTCACCCACCGGTTCCATTGCTTTACCCGAAAGAAACCAACCACTTGCGCCTACAGAAAGCACCATTAACCCAATACCTAATGCCAAATCAAAAATTAACTGGCGACTAGGTTTAGTAACTTCAAACCAGGGATGACTAACACGCAGATATCCTAATACTTGTCGTCTCACTTCTACGCGTTGGGTGACTTGTCGCAATAAGAGTGGGGAGTTAGGAATTTTAAATTTTGAATTTTCACTCTCTCCCTTGACTACACGCACAGTTTCACCAGTGCGATTGACACGAATGGGAATATTTAGGGGTTCAGATAGCGTTGACCAAAGTAATTTACCAGTTGGACTAAACCATTCTAGGTCGATGTGGTCATCTTCTACAGTGTCGGTATTGTCACCAAAACTGGCTTCTACATTAATGCGAAATTTATCTGCATCAGTATTAATAGGCTCAAATATGAGTGTAGATGCACAACCACTGGTTGTGAGGCAACGCTCCACTATTTCCACTACATGGTTAAGGGTGTCATCAATCCGCTCAATCAGTGTAGTACGAAAGTATAAATAAACACCACTGGCAAACAGTAGCAATAATACAGCAGTGACGGCAGTATACCAAATTGCAAGACGGCGGCGAGTAGCCTGAAACATATTTTCACATAACGGGACTTAAACATTTGTCAGGCAGAAACAAGCCTCAAATCCATACAGGGCAAGGAAAATACACCAAATGCTCAAAAATGCTTGAAACCCAGATATATCAATAAACTAAGCAAAACGATGTGAAAGTCTATCTGCATATAGATTTGAGGCTTTTTTATGGTTACTTTTTGCCACTGCTCGACGATCGCTCTAGCTCCTGCACAATAGAATAATAAGCATTCCAGCAATCCTTTGGGAAGATTTTATTCTTTAAACCACAATTTTTTGGAAATTGGCTCTAGGATATAACGAGTTTAAAAACACGCCCTACCCCAACTTTTGATTATTGACTACAATTAATTCACAGCATCTTTTACCTTGCGTTTTTTCAAAAAATTGGACATAAATGGTCTCTCAAAGATTAAGTAAAACAAATAGGCAATAATTAATGATAGTGGTAGAGCCACCACATACAATACCAATATAAACTTAACTGGTGGCATTTGAAGATTCGAAAGTAAATGTTCTACCACTGTTATTATGACTGCGTGAGTCAGATACAAACTGTAAGAAAATGCTCCTAATGCAATTGCCCAACGAGTTTCAAAAAGCCGTAAAATAAGTGATTTTTTACCTTCAACTACACATTTAGTACAGTAAATTAGTAAACAAGCTGCTGCTAATCCACAAATATAATGGTAAATCCATCTTTCTATTTCTTGATTAATTATCAATGTCATCAGAAAGAAGATAATTACAAATACACTCCAAGGTAACGATTCCCTCATTGCTACTAACTTAGGTTGTTGAGAGAATCCAACATCTGCTGCTGCCATACCCAAAGCAAATAAACCGATAAACCAAGGATGAACTGGCTCCATAAGTTCATTCCAAAGGTAAAATGGTAATAAGCTAATTAAAAAAGTATAAAATAAAGTAGAAAATATGCCAAAACGCCGCCATATAGGTAGCAGAAAAAGTGGAAAAATAAAGTATATCTGCCACTCGATAGCGATACTCCACATAGGTGCATCAATAGATTCAATTGTATCAGAAGTAAAATTTTGAACGAGTAACAGATGAGTTATCACGTCAATCGGAGAAAAGAAAGGATTAAAACCATCTTCAACTTCTGGCAATTGATACCATTGAAAATTGAAAAATTTAATTAGTCCTAATATAATGACTGCTACTAGTAAGGTAAAAACAAGAGCCGCATAGTAAGGAGGTAAAATTCTACGCACTCGCCGTTGAATATAATTCCATAAACCTTCAGAAAGATAAACACTTTGCGAACGGGTTACAGGTAGCATGAGAACGTAACCCGAAAGTACAATGAAAATAACTACAGCAAAAGTTCCATAATTGAGAGTTTTACCTATTAATTGCAAAAATATAGGCACTTGCCCCATGTATCCTGATAGATGATACATGACAACATACAGAGATGCCAATCCACGTAAGCCGTCTAAGTAATGAAGACGCAATCTCTGTTCACCAGATTTACCAGATTTTAACACTTCCATTGGAGAATTTGAGTCATTATTAATTGTGTTAATTCAATAATCAACTTACTTACCAATCAAAGGAGCAGTTGGTTAGAAAACCACGTAATTTTTTACGTATTTTTCGGAAATTACTCTTATCAGATAGTTCAATTTACAAGTGTTTAATTAACACTGCCCTACCCATTAAACTTGGATTTATCAACAGTTCTAACTTCAACCATTGCTTTACGTAGCCACTTCCCCTAATGGGGATAATGTGTATCAATTTCAAGCTTTTGGTTAGTTTCTAGCTCTACACATTACTTTTTGGCAATAGACATCTTGTGAAATTAAATATGCGTTACCCAGAACCCTTGTAGAAACGTACCAGTGCTACGTCTCTACATTCTTTTTCACTTATATCTCTAATGTGTTGACTTCAGAACACCTTGCGCTCTTCTAAATGAGCTAAAATATCTGAGCGTTGACGCCAAACCGAACGCAACTCCTTGCGAGTGAACATCTCTAACTGATCGCCAACATGGGGTGAACCGGGTTGAGTAGCATTGCCGTAGCTAATGAGTGCCATCGCCTTTACTGGCTGAGAAAATTCAATGGCTGCGACGAACGAATCACCACTAACTGCTTGGAAGCGATTTTGCGATGCTGGAGCAAAATTAAGAACGCGGAAAAGACCGAGACGTCCAACGCCACCATTAGCAGGCAAATCCTTATTCTTTACCACCAGCCGAAAAACGTCCCCCCATGCTACATTTAGTGCCCCGTATGCCTTTTCAACTTTGGCAGCAACATCTTCTAGTGTTGCGACTGCACTCGCTGGATCGGCTAAACCGTCTGGCGTGGTGAGTGGGGATTTTTCATTCCAAGGTTTGCTAAACCCTTTATCCCAGTTCATCTGTTCTACCCAAGCGGCAAAGAGTACCGCACCCTTGCTATCTGCATTGGCTTGCCGATCCCAGGCTTCTAGGGTATCAGCAGCTAGTCGCGCTAAGGAACTTCCTTGCTTGCGTGCTGCCGGAATTAAGTCATCCAAGATGCGATCCGCTAGTTCCATCCGGGTTGAATGTTTGTATTGCACCATCTCATCAAAGGAAATTTTGTTATCCTCAGAGAGCATTTTTAGAGAACGCTCTGTCCGAAAATTCGCAGGAAAATACGGTGAACGAGGTGCCATGTAAGAAGGGTAATTATCTGCTTTAATAGCAGCAGGTAACGTCGTTGTCCAAGGTGGGTCGTTGGTATTTTGTAACCATCCGCTTTTCGGGTTAATAATGCGTGGTAAATCTTTATAAGGATGGATTTTTGTCCATAATGTTTTGGAAGTATCACCAGGAATAATCCCTTCCCAGTATTCAAAATTACCTTGAGAACGAACTGGAACATTACCGTTGAACAGGTGCATGATATTCCCATTTCTATCTGCATACATCACCGTGAACATTGGCAGTTGCAAGCGTTGGAGTACGGTTTGAAATTGTTTCAGGTTTTGGGAACGTGCCATATCCCACCACTGTTCAAGTACCTTTGGTCGATCAAGGCCGACAACCCGTAGTGCTATAGCTTTACCGTCTTTCTCTGTCAGCACTGGCCCGTGGATAGAACGTTTGACAACTAGAGATTGGTTGCGGATTGTACCGTCTTTTTGTTTTACCTTCAAGGAAAGGGTTGTGGTCTCGAAGGGACGAACTTTGCCATCGAAGCGATAACCATTGTCAACTAATTTGAGTTTGTAAGCATCCCAGCCATCGAAAGTGTTGACGGTATGAGTCCAGCCCAAATTATTGTTAAATGCGATCGCCAATACAGGAATTCCTACAAGTGTTGCTCCGTAAGCATCAATACCTGGAGCAGTCACTTGGGCTTCGTACCATAAGAATAAATCCCCCCAAAGCAAGTGTGGATTTGCAAGCAGCATCGCTTTACCACTCGCAGAATGTGATGGAGCGATCGCCCAACCATTAGACCCTGCTTTTGGCTCCTTTGAAATATCGCCTGCAACACTTGCTGCAACGTCTTCTGGGTTAGCAATAAAAGTAAAATGCAGAACTCGGTGTAAGTGAGCCAGAACATCTTCTGGTTTGACTGGTAACACTACCTCTACTTCATCATCAATCAGTTCGCCATGCTCCCGAGCATAAGCATTAATTCCAGCAACAAAGGCTTTTAGGTAGCTACGAAAAGCTGGACTTTGGGAAGTGTACCAAGAACGAGCGCGTTCTGGAACTCCCATAGTCTGTACCCAACGGTCTGATTCTAAATATTTCTCTCCCCAATATTCGGCAGCACGTCCACGTGCTTGACCATAAAGACGCAAAAGCAAGTTACCATGACTTTGCATCTGTGCCCAACCGAAAGCTTGAAATGCACTTGGGACATCCTTGCCATATATGTGAGGTATGCCATAGGTATCCCAAAGTATTTCAGTGGATTTTGTGACCTGTGCAGGAGTGTAGCTTCCAACAACGAGAGTAAATAAAATACCAAGTATAAAAGCTAAAAGTCGAAATAATTTTTTTTTGAAACCTTTATGTAAATAGCTCATAATCACCTGGTTTAGATTTCAGAAGTGAGGCAAAGGATTAAGGGAGCAACTGTATCTCGTTGGTAATTTGCCACAATTCTTGAGACAAAGACTCTAGCAGGAGTGATTGGGCTGAGTGCAGGAAAAAATGGTTCCCAGGAAACATTTGTAGTAAGAACGCAGCATTTGTCTGTTCCCGCCAAGCTTGGAGTTCATCGTAACTAACCTTGTGATCCTGTAAACCACCAAAAGCAGTGATCGGGCAGTTAAGTGGTGATTCGGTAGTGTACAAATAAGTTTCCAGAACTGCAAAGTCTGCTCGAAGAATCGGAACAAGAAGTTGCATCAGTTCGGCGTTTTCCAGCACTGCCTCAGGAGTCCCATTGAGACGGCGTAGTTCTTCTTTGAAAGCAGGTTCGCCCAGAGCATGGATGGGTGGATTTGGATCGGGAATTTGCGGAGCGTGGCGACCCGAAACAAACAAGTGTACAGGTGACAAACTGTACTGTTTGCGAAGTAAACGGGCTAGCTCAAAGCTGACGAGCGCTCCCATACTATGGCCAAAGAAGGCGAATGGTTTATCTAAATATGGAATGAGAACTGGAGCGATCGCACTGATAAGGGGTTCTAACTGCGAGAATAGGGCTGTCCTCATTTGCATACCTCGTCCCGGTAGTTCGATGGGACAAACTTCGACAGTTGTGGGTAGACTGTTTAACCATGTGCGAAAAACGAGAGAACTACCACCTGCATAAGGGAAGCAGAATAAACGCAGCGAAGCTTGAGTATTTGGCTTGGGGCAGGTAACGCAAAAGTTAAATGTTGGTGTAGTTGTCATGAATAAAACAGCTCTACAGACCGTCTTTGGTAGGCATTCTTCCTTGTAGTTAAAACCTCTTACTAATCGGTAGCGTTATGTCTGGCTATGAGCCACTTCTTCCATCTTCTTCCTTAAACTGAGTGGTCTCATGTCCGTCCAAACTTGTTTGATGTACTCAAGACATTCTGCCTTTAGACCACTATGACCTGCATCTCGCCAGCCAAGAGGGTTTTCTCGCTCAATAGGCCAAATGGAATACTGTTCTTCATGATTGACTACCACTTTGTAAATCGTCATGTCTTCTTTGTCATCTTGATACATAATTTATCTCCTGCGATTTGTCTTGCACGACGTCAAACTTAGTTCTTGTATAGCAATCCGATTTGATTCGGTGAATTACTCGTAGAGACTGGGGACTGGGGAAGGTGGGCCCCTGAAGGGGATAAGGGGTAATAGGGACTGGGAAGAAGGAAGAAAGGTGTACTGAGTTTTTTCACGCAATCAAAATATGAGTCCTATATTCTTATTCTCTCATTTTATGACTCACCTCTTTTCTGAACCTGCTGATGCTTTAACCAACTGGAATATCGAATAAAAGTGTATTTTTACAGAACTTTTGCCATTCAGATGTTACATTGTCAAAAATGATATTTTCATCCTGAAAAATACTATCTGTGACTACATAGTTTTCTTGCAGATAAAGAAAGTCGTCATCAGTTAGGTTTCGATTTATTTCAACTTCCTTACGGTCGATTTGTTTCTTTTCTTTTCTGCTATTTTCAGCATGTTCTGTCCACTGATTGAACTGACGTAATTTTTTCAGAGAGTAAGCTTTACAGTATTTTCCCATTGTTGCCATAGTGATACCTCTGTTTATATTCTTTTGCATGAGTTGGTCTATTTACCTTTGATAGGTATTTTCGTAAACTGACTGCAAGATTGAAGGTTGCATATATTTCACAGTCTTGATTTTATATAAACGAGGTCTACCATCTAATGAATTAGCTTTCCCCAAATTCTGTACCTCTAGTCAAGCCCAAAAATAGCACGAGGCTTGTATGGCTGCTCTAGCAAGGTGCGATCGTCGTTATCCATAACCAAATCTAATGTAGCTACAGCTTCTTCTAGGTGCTTTATCTTTGTCGCACCAATGATAGGAGCAGTAACACTTGGTTGGTGTAGAAGCCAAGCTAGAGAAATCTGGGCAGCAGATACACCGCGTTGCTTTGCTATATCTATAACTCGGTCAACTATTTCAAAATCAAACTCTTCATAGTCGAGTTGATAATCGGTTCTAGCACGAATCGTCTTACCGGAACTATGGCGAGGCTGATTACCAGCCAGAAAGCCTCGTGCAATAGGACTCCACGGAATCACCGCGATCCCCTCAGTTTGACACAAGGGCAGCATCTCTCGCTCTTCTTCCCGATAAATCAAGTTGTAAAGATTCTGCATGGAAACAAAACGAGTCCAACCATGCATATCAGCCAAGTAAAGCGCTTTAGCAAACTGCCAAGCGTACATGCTGGAAGCCCCGATGTAACGAGCCTTACCTGCCTTCACAATATCATGTAATGCCGCAAGAGTTTCCTCAATCGGTGTCTCGTAGTCCCAGCGATGAATCTGATAGATATCTACATAATCTGTCTGTAACCGTCGTAACGAGGCATCAATACTGTCCATGATGTGCTTACGGGACAAGCCTTTGTCATTGGGACTATCCCCCATCGGATAGTAGACCTTGGTGGCAATAATAACATGCTCTCTTTTAGCAAAGTCTTTGAGCGATCGCCCAAGGATCTGTTCGCTAACTCCCTGCGAGTACATATCAGCAGTGTCAAAGAAATTAATTCCCAACTCTAGGGCTTTTTGGATGAACGGACGACTCGCTTCTTCTGGAAGTATCCATTCTTCCCATTCAGGGCTACCGTAACTTAGAGTGCCGAGGCATAAACGCGAAACTTTCAATCCAGTTTTACCAAAATTGACATATTTCATACGAGAAAAATACGGAGTATTGGAAAATATATTGTCCAAAAATTTAGCATTTATTTTAAAGAAAAACGTACTGATAAATTCATTTAACTTAGCTAGTTTTACGACAAACAAAACAGACCATATCAACCTCTGAAATTAATCCTAAATCAAGTTTTAAATCATAGATAATAACTTCTGTAAAGCCGACACTTTTTAGAGCTGACTGGACTTCAGATTGAGAATAACCAACAACTGAGAAACTACTGTCTAGGCGTTTCCAACAATCTCTTTTTCTTAATTGAAAAGTTGTTACAAAAACTTGACATTCTTTGGTTTCTGGATAATAAATATTTTTCATTGCCCAAGCATAATCATCTTTAATATCACCTAATATACGACCGTTCAAATTAGAATTATATGCTTCTTCTAGACGTAAGTCGAATACAAATATACCGTTGCTATGAAGTGCGCTGTATACATTATGGAAAGTACCTGTTAATTCTGACAAATTCAGAATGTGATTGAAACCCAAACCCATTGAAGCAACTGCATGGAAAGTAGGCGGTAATTCAAAGAAACGCACATCACCAAGAATCAATTTACAATTAGGTGCATTCTTACGAGCATATTCCAACATTCTCTGAGAGCGATCGATTCCAGTCACCTGATAACCTTTATTTAGCAGCCATTGTGACAGTTCCCCTGTCCCACAACAGAGGTCAAGAATATTCGCTCCTTCAGGAATGTAAGGTAATAGTAATTTTTCCAAGGTTGGGAAGGCTATTTTGTTGTAACTTGGCCCCAAAGTCTCGTTATATATTCGGGCAAATGGTTCATCAAATTTGTTATAGCTAGTTGCTGAAGACGAAGACATAAAAGATTTTTCCTTGCTTCACGATTAATGAAAAATAATGGTCTACTCGCGTTGATATACAAGTAAAATGTGAAACAATTTATCAAAACTTCAGGTTACTTAAGGTAGTAAAAACTTGCCGTCGGTTATCGGTAAATGCTTTACGACCGTGTAGAAATCTTGAATTATCCATCATTACCAGATCGCCTGCTTCCCACGGGATATTTTCTGTTAACTTGTCGAAAATTGTCTCTATTTCATCAGCAACTTCATCAGAAGCTCTTGAACCGTCATCAAAAATTGCTTCTTCTGTCTTTTTCTGATATACCCAAAAGTGATTGGCAAATGCATTTTGATGATTATATTTGTTTTTAACTACAGATGAACACGTATATTCTACAGAAACAGTTTTATCATCGTTAAACTCATAACTTACCCCATCAAAACTGTCCAATCTTCGCTTGATATCATCTATAGTATTAGCATCTGAACCTATTATTCCTTTCAATATATCAACCGGAACATTTTTATAAGAAAACTTTAGTTGCTTGGAAAGAAATAACTGTTTCGATTCTTGACTCAGTTCCTCC
The DNA here is from genome assembly GCF_034531255.1 of Nostoc sp. ChiQUE01b. NCBI lineage: Bacteria > Bacillati > Cyanobacteriota > Cyanophyceae > Nostocales > Nostocaceae > Nostoc > Nostoc sp. ChiQUE01b. The sequence continues at coordinate 114,130 of NZ_JAVRBM010000002.1, forward strand.
CAGACTCGGACACCATCCCAGAATAAAGTTTCACCTTCTTGTTCGGCTGGTACAGTACAGCAAAACCAAATAACATCAGGTCGAAAGGGAAAACAAGAGTTTTCGCAATGAGGAATCAGACCATCCATCCCGCCATCTACAAAATTAACAAACTTGTCAGAATCAATGCTGACTTTTGTAAAGTCTATAATGTGTTTACCACTAAATTGTTCTGAAAAATCTTTCATCTGCTTGGGAGTTACTCCAAAACCTCGAAAGAGAATAACTCCAGATGACTTGAATATCTCCATAGTCTTTGCTACAGAGAGGTCAAGAATATTTTGGTAATGACTATTGTATAGTATCTTTCCTGTGCTAGTGCCTAGTGCTTCGATTTTACTGAACATATAATTCATCTCTCTGGTTTTTAGGGATTTTCTATTCATTTTGCTAAGAAAATATTACTTCTAGACTAAAAATAAAAAATATCGAATCTAAAAAAATATTATTTATATTCTTTACTAATCCTCATTCTGTTTCCTTGTTTTCTGATTGATAAAAATATTCAAATACTCTAAAATAGTCTGGATATGAGGCTTAGTAATGATTGTGTAATGATTGCTAGGGATAGGAATTATCTCTATCGGCTTGCCTGAAAGTCCAGCCCAAATTAAACTTGGATTAGAAAATTCATTAGATACTTCATCACTAGCTTGAAAGTATATAATTTTGTTTGGATAAACTTCTGGCACATAACTCTGTAGAGCTAGTACGTTACTCTTAAAAACATTCAGAAGACAACGAAGCTGTTCTAGTTCAAAATCCAAAGGTACGAGGTTAACTATCCTTGCCTGTTCTAAAAAATAGTTCAATTGTTGGTCTTGCGTCAGTCCTTGAAGTTGCTCAACTGAACCCGATAGGTTTTTTCTAGCAGACTGTGCCATATCTGTGGCAAAATCGACTAATATTTTGACATCGTTGTAGTCATCAATCTCTGCAATTTGTTCGCTATTAACTGGTGCTGGGCTGTCTAGCATAGCAAGCATGTCAACGCGATCGCCTTTTCTTAGTAACTGAGTTGCCATTTCAAAAGCGACAATACCGCCCATAGACCAACCTCCAAGAAAATATGGGCCATGCGGCTGAATCTCGCGTAGTGCTTCAATATACTTAGCTGCCATATCTTCTATGCGGGTATAAGGTTCACATTCCCCATTCAAACCTAGTGCTTGCAGTCCGTAGAATGGTTGATCTGAACCCAAATGAAGTGACAATTCGTAGTAGCAGAGAATATTTCCACCTACTGGATGCACAAAAAACAGAGGTGGCTTGGAACCCTGAGGTTGAATTGCGACTAAAGGAGACGAGGTTTGGTAATTAGCCTGCTCGTGTAGAATATTCGCTAACTGTTTGATAGTTGGACTCTGGAAAATGGCAGATAATTGGATATTTTTACCAAATTGTTTATTAATTTTTGCTATTAGGTGTACAGCTAAAAGCGAGTGTCCCCCAAGCTCAAAAAAGTCATCGTTTATGCCTAAGCGCTCAATAGAAAGAATTTCTTGCCAGATATTAGCAAGGGTTTTTTCAATATGAGTGCGAGGAGCTACATAATCATTTCCCAGATTGGGGCGGGGATGGAGTATTCTGGCAAGACTTGTTGAAGCTAATTTCTCTTTTATGTCCCCAGCAAAAGAGGTCTGCTCAACATCACCTAAAGATTCTAAGTTCAGCCATTGGTCAAACCTAGCTTGTAAATCTCCTGTGGAGAGAACAACTTGAGTTATTTTATCACTTGTTAAAATACGTTGAAAAGCTTTTATACCTTCTTCTGGTGTGATAAACAATTCAGCTAGTGTTGTTCTACTGGCTGTATTTTTTTCTTCTTCAAGTTGCCAGCGTTCGCAATTAACACTAATCCAGGGGATGGAATTTGTTTGATTTTGTTTTAGAGCAAAAATATCCATAAAAATGTTCGCTGCTGAATAAGCGATATATCTTAATCCTCCCAAAATAGATGATAAAGAAGATATCAACAAATAAAAATCAAGTTGTCTCCCCTGCAAAACTTTTTCTAGTACGAATAGTCCATTAGCTTTTGATTTAAATTGATACTGGCAATTAGGTTGAGAAGTTTCTTGAACAGATTTTTGTGAGTTGTCGTCCAGAATCTCTGGTGCGTAAATAACACCATGTATGTCGCCAAAATACTCCGTGATAGAGGCGATCGCTATGAGCATCTGTTCAAAGTTGGTCACATCTGCACTCAAAACTAAAACCTCGGCTCCTAACTTCTCTAATGCCTGCAATTTCCTGATTTTGCAGCTCACCTCATCCCGATCATCATGAGTTTTCAGCCACCCGAACCACTCAGCTTTTTCTGGAAGATTCTTCTGTCCAATCAACACCAGTTTTGCCTGCACTGTCTGAGCTAGAGACTCTGCTAGTATCAGTCCAATATTTCCCAGACCCTCAGTAATTAAGTAGACTCCGCCGTTGCGTAATCTTGATGTTTTTCCCTTAGCTTCTGGCAATCGTACTGGCTCAAAAGTTTGCACCCAACGATTCAGACCACGGTAGGCTATAACCAACTCTGAGGATTTAGTTTGTAGCTCGTCCAGCAAATAATCTACAAGTTTCTCCTCTTGCCAACTTCCTTGCTTTGGAACAGCAACATCAATGCTACGACAGCTGATGTTTGAGTATTCTTGAGGAATGACTTTAACAGGCCCAAGTATAGTCGCTTTCTCTGGACACAGCATTTCTTCTGCTGTGACTGACTGTATATTATTCGAGACAACTGTGATTTGAAACTTATCAGTCCAATTCTGTTTTCCAAGTGCCTGAGTGAGAAACAATAGGCTGTAGAATCCCAAATATTGAGCGCTATCAAACCATTCAAGTTCTGATTCTGGGCGGTAGTCTGGTGTGACACTCCATAAATGAATAATTGTCTTAGGGATCTTGTTTTGTGCTAGAAGTTCATTGAGCAAGGCATCGTAATCATTACTTTGTCGAGGATTGAGGGTATATAGGCGATCGCTTAGTTTGGAGAATTCTGACCCGATCTGGATTGCGATCGCATCTTGTCCCTGCTGTTCGAGTCGTTTTACCATTTGAGAACCCAAGCCGCACTCATCAATAAACACAAGCGTGCAAGACTTTTGCTCTCCTAAGTCTCCTGTACCGAGCAGCCCTGGAGGTGTAGATTGCTTCCAAAAAGGTAGGTAAAACCAGTCAGCAATATCCAGTTTTTTACTCAATGACACTTCCGTAGCGCGGACATCGCGTGGCTGTGCTTGTGGCGAAATCCAGTAACGCTGACGCTCAAATGGATATGTTGGAAGAGGGATGCGATGACGCTGTTCGTTCGCGTAAAAGCTAGACCAGTTTACTTGAACTCCAAAAAGCCAGAGACGACCTAAAGTATTGAGTAGAAATGCTACATCTGACTGTTGCTGCTGGGGATGACGGATTGAAGTCAGCACCACAAGTTCCAAATTATCATGCTGTTTGGCGAAGGTACTCAATGTCCGTCCTGGGCCAACCTCTAGCAAGATTCGCTCTGATTGTTTAAGTAATTCAGTCATCCCTTCGCCAAAGCGCACAGTTTGCCGTAGATGCTTTGCCCAATAATTAGGGTCTGTTGCCTGTGCTGTGGTAATCCAAGTGCCACTTACGTTAGAGATAAATGGAATTTGGGGAGGATTTCGCTTGACTTTTTGTAATAACTTTGTAAATGGCTCAATGATGGAATCCATCATCTGAGAATGAAAGGCATGGGATGTATGCAACTTTCGACAGCCTATGTCTTTCTCCAGCAGTTGCTGCTGCAATTTATCGATCGCATCTGTCGAACCAGAAACAACACATAATGAAGGACTATTGATTCCCGCAAGAGAAAGCTCTTTTGGCAGCAGGGGTTGCACCTGTTGTTCGGAAAGTTGCACAGAGAGCATAGCACCTGTTGGAACTTGCTGCATCAGTCGTCCTCTAGCAGCTACCAGCGCTAAAGCATCTTTGAGGGAGAAAACCCCGGAAAGAGTTGCTGCCACATATTCCCCAATGCTGTGACCAATCATCGCTTCTGGTAGCACACCCCAAGACATCCACAATTTGGACAAAGCGTACTCAATGACAAATAGCGCACTTTGGGTAATAGAAGTTTGTTTTAATTGCTCTGTAGCTATTTGGGTTTGGGCTTCACTGGGATAGAGAATATCTCGTAAATCCAGCCCTAAGTGAGATTTTAGTATCAAAGAGCAGCGATCGACTTCCTCAGTAAATTTGGGTTCGCTGTAGTACAACTCCCGACCCATATTCACATACTGCGCTCCCTGTCCAGGAAACATAAATACAGTGGGTCGATTACAGGGCTGTTGGTAGTGGGTAAAAACTCGTTGAGCTTCCAGAGTATGCAGTGCCTCAACTGCATCATCAAGATCATCACACACCAGTATCCGGCGATGGTTAAAAGTCTGACGACCAACTTGGAGAGTGTAAGCCACATCAGCCAGGTTGATATCGAGATGCTGCTTGAGATGATTTGTCAGATTTACTGTGGCGGTTTCTAAAGCAGACTCCGTTTTCGCAGAAAGAACCAACAACTGATATTTCCTCCCCTGCCCCCCCTGCTCCCCCTGCTCCCCCTGCTCTCCCACCGGGGCCTCTTCTACAATCACATGAGCATTGGTTCCACCAAAACCAAGAGAAGTAATTCCAGCCCGGCGAGGAATTCTGTCCGATTTCCATTCCGCCAGTGTGGTATTAACATAAAAGGGACTGTTGGCAAAGTCGATCTGGGGATTGGGCTGCTCACAATGTAAGCTAGGTGGTATTTGTTTATGTTTGAGAGCCAGAATCGTCTTAATTAAGCCCGCGATCCCAGCAGCTGCATCCAAATGCCCAACATTGGTTTTGACTGAACCAATAGCACAGAAACCACGCTTGAGTGTACTGGTACGAAAAGCTTTTGTCAGAGCTTTAATTTCTATCGGATCGCCTAATGGTGTTCCTGTCCCGTGTGCTTCTAGGTAAGTGATAGTCTCGGCTTCTACCCCAGCAGCGGCTATGGCTTCTGCAATCACCTCCGTTTGACCTTCGACGCTCGGAGCTGTGAATCCAGCTTTCAAAGAACCGTCATTATTGACAGCAGAGCCTTTAATTATTGCATGAATGCGATCGCCATCAGCAAGAGCATCTTTTAACCTCTTGAGAACCACAATTCCGACACCACTACCGAAAATAGTTCCCTTTGCTTTAGCATCAAAGGCGCGGCAGTGTCCATCAGGAGACAAAACCCCATTTTCTTGATAGAGATAGCCACCTTTTGGCTGCATATCCAATATCGAAATGCCACCCGCCAAGGCCAGATCACATTCGTAATTAAGCAAGCTTTGGCAGGCAACATGGACGGCAACTAAAGAAGTAGAACAGGAAGTTTGGACTGCATAACTTGGGCCAGTTAAATTTAATTTAAAAGAGACGCGCATGGGAAGATAATCGGGATGATTTCCCAGACTAATTTCCACATCGCTTGCCAACTCTCTAATGTTGGGGTTTGAATAAAGATTGAACAAATAGTTACTTATAGTTGAACCAGCGTAAACTCCTATTGAACCAGAGTATCTTTGAGGATCATAACCAGCATTTTCAAGTGCAACATACGCACACTCCAAAAAAATGCGGTGTTGGGGATCCATAATTTCAGCATCTCTAGGGTTATAGCCGAAGAATGACGCGTCAAACAAATCTATATGTTCTAGTGGAACTGCTGCTTTTACATAGTTGGGGTCACTAAGCGTAGCAGAGTCTATACCCGCAGACTCTAATTCTTGAGCAGAAAAAAATGAAATTGATTCTACTCCGTCTCGCAGATTCTGCCAAAATTCTTCAATATTCCTCGCTCTGGGAAACCGCCCAGATAGACCGATAACAGCTATGTCGGCTTCATCTACTTGATGAAAATTGTTTAATTTATTCATCATATGCAATTTTCTTATTTCATAAATCATTTAGGATTGTTATATAGCAATCCTAAATGATATCTAAACAAATCTGTTCCCTGCCTCTACGAGTAGTTTGTAAATCAAATAGGATTGCTATAGTTTCATTGGGTTACAAAATAGAGAAACAATGCACTTGATAGTATAGTGTTTCATAACTGTGTCGTTTTTTCTCTATATACTTAGAGTTTTACGACACACAAAGAAATTTCTTCCAGCAGCTCCATCTACTCCTAAATCATGTTCTTCATCATAACTTCTAACTTCCGTAAAACCTACGCTTTCTAAGGCTACTTCGATTTCCGTTGAGGAGTAAGCCTTTCTTTGCAAAGTTAAGTCTGAACGCTGCCATGCTCCGTTAATCATTTGAAATTGAGTATAACTTTCTCGAATCAATTTTTCTTTTGTGTCATAGAGCAAACGCTCAATGTAAGCAAAGTCATCTTTAACATCACCAAGATAATTTGTGTTAATAAATGACTGGTGACATTCTTCTGATTCCAATTCAAATGCAAAGAATCCGTTCTCTAGTAGTGATGCATACACATTGTGAAAGACATTTTTCAATTCCTCAATACTTATGACATAGCTGAGAGAATCACCTATCGACACAGCTGCATGGAAAGTAGGTGACAATTTAAAGTAGCGTGCGTCATCCAAGATAAATTTAGCACCAAGTGCATTCTCACGAGCATACCGCAGCATTACCTCTGAGCCATCAAGTCCAGTTACTTGATAACCTTTTTTGAGAAGTAATTGTACTAGTTCTCCTCTTCCACAACAAAGGTCAAAAATGTGCGCTCCTTTAGGAAGGTATTGTAAAATCAATTCTTCTAACTTCGTCAGATAAGTTTCGTACGCTTTTTCGCTGTAGGATCTGTACACATGTTCAATTGTATCATAATTGGAAAAGCGATTTTCTAAATACATAAGTTGTTGAACTCCGTTAAATTGTTAATTATTTTCTCAATAATGCTAGTGGTGAATTATTTTGTTTATTCGTTTTTACTCTTAAGAGCAATGTACTGGTACGAAAAGCTTTTCTTAGAGTTTTTTTACATAGTTTGGTTTTATTGTGCTAACCTGCTTACCCGCGAATTAACCTATACATTTGATAAATCAATTGTTAAAACCTAAGTAGAAAGGCGCAAATAAACATAACTATGTCAAGAAAGATGAAGTAGACTCAAACCCTCTTCTTTCCTATCTCCATTTACAGATATGTCTGTAAAAATCAATTAGGGTTTACGACAAACAAAGCAAGCTATTCCAGGAGATCTGTCTACTCCTAAATCACGTTCTTCGTCATAAATACTAATTTCTGTAAAGCCTACCTTTTCTAAAACAGACTGAACTTCTGTTTGAGAATAAGCTTTCGATAGAAAGGTCACGTCTGAACGATGCCATTCCTCCTTGATTAATTGGAATTTAGTAAAGTTTTCTTGAGCTACTTTTTTTTGTGGATCGTATGTATAACGCTCAATCCAAGCAAAATCATTTTCAACATCACCTCTACTAGTAGGAACACTCATACTTGATGTATAGTATTCTTCCAACTTCAATTCAAATACAAATAAACCGTTTCTTAACAGTGCTACATACAAGTTGCGAAAAACGCTTTCCAGTTCCTCAATACTTATAATATCGTTTAAGGAGTTGCCTATAAAAACAACAGCATGAAAAGTGGGTGGTAATTTGAAGTAGCGAGCGTCATCTAGGATAAATTCAGCGCTAGGTGCATTCTCACGAGCACAGCGTAGCATTACCTCTGAGCCATCAAGTCCAGTTACTTGATATCCTTTTTTGATCAGCAGTTGTGCTAGTTCACCTCTACCACAACAAAAGTCAAAAATGTGCGCTCCTTTCGGGAGGTGTTGTAGAATCAATTTCTCTAACTCCTCCAGATAAATTTCGTATAGTTCTTTACGAGCAGGGAGGTAAATACGCTCAATTGCATCATAATCTGAAAAGCGATTTTCTGAAGACATAAGCTGTTGAACTCCGTTAATTTATTAATTGCTTTATTACTAGCGGTGGATTATTTTATTTCTTCGTCTTTGACCACGAGAAATACTTTGTTTAGCAGAAAGCATTTCATTCTGTTCAGGGCAAATAATATTCGCAAGAGAGTTAATAGTTGGTGCTTCATAAATGCTTTCTATAGGAATTTCAATCTCTAGTTTTTTGTTTAACAAAGAAATAGCTTGAAGGGCTGTTAAAGAATCACCACCTAACTCAAAGAAGTTATCGTGAATGTTCACTTTGTTAAAACCAAAAAGTTCTTGCCAAATGTTACCAATAGCTTGCTCAACCTTTTTACGGGAAGCGGCATAAGTATTTCCCAAAGCGTCAGGCATTTGCTCAAGCAAGGTTTCAAACAACTCATCAGCATTTGCATTTGCAGTAACCGCAAGGGACTTAGTAGCTAAGTTAAAGGATGAAGCAGTTTGATTGCTCATCAACTGTCCGCCATTTGTGGAAATCTGTTCAGATGGAAAAAATCCCCCTGCTTGCATTTCAACTACGCTTTCCTTGACTGCCCAAATCACCTGCTCAATGTCTTCATCAGTATGAGCTGTAGATAAATAAAGGGTACGTCCTTCCCAGACATAAATCCCTTTTTCGAGCAAGTGGTAGAAAAGCAAGTTACTAAGTTGAGTCTGGCAATAAAAACGGAAGAGAGAGCCAAAATTAACTACTTGAATTGGTACTTGTTCTTGTTCAAAGTAACTATTAAGAATCTCAACTAATTGTGTTGTCCGTTGATTTAACTCCTCTTGAAGTTTAGAACCACTGTTCTTGATGTGATTGAGTACAGCCCAGGCGACAGCCATAACGAGAGGATGCTTGAAAAAAGTACCAGCGAAAAAAGTTGTTTTCACTTGGGGGTAAGACTCATCTCCATAGTTCCACATACCTCCGTCTAATGCATCCATGAAAACAGCTTTACCAGCCACCACCCCAATAGGGATGCCAGCAGCAACAGCTTTACCATAAGTTGTGATATCTGCTTGAATACCCCATAAAGCCTGAATGCCGCCGGGATGCATCCGAAAGCCAGTAACTACCTCATCGAAAATTAAAACAGTTCCAGTTTCTTGAGTTAATTGTCTTAGCTGAAATAGAAACTCTTTGGGCTGCAAATCTGGGCGACTGCTTTGTATCGGCTCAACTAAAATTGCTGCTAAGTTATGAGCATGGTCTTTAAGAATATTCAGAGATTCGGGAGTACCATACTCCAGCACCATCACATCCTCAGCCAAGTATGATGGAATACCTGAAGTCATCGGGACAGAATGCAGCGTTCCGTCGTTGGTTGTTACTCCTTTGACCAGAACTCCGTCAGAACCGCCGTGATAAGAACCAGCAAATAAAGCAATTTTTGAGCGTCCTGTAACAGAACGTGCTATGCGTACAGCCCCCATCACTGCTTCTGTGCCATCGTTACAAAAAGCTGTCCGTTCTGCACTCGTTAACTCGCAAATTAACTCAGCTAATTGACCTGCAAGACGCGATTGTGGCCCATGTAGTATACCTTGCTTGCTCTGCTCTTGGATGGCTGCGATCGCAAAAGATGGCGAATGACCAAATAAAAGCGTACCAAACCCCATTGAAATGTCTACATATTCGTTGCCATCGACATCCCAGAGTCTAGCACCCTCTCCACGCTCTGCATGGATTGGATATATCATCTCCTTAATAAAGGGAAAGAACCCTGATACTGCCCTGCTATTGGCATGGCAAGAACGATAAGCTTGGGTGAGTCTTTTGGATTCTTGGGTACGCTTGACAAAACGTGCAATTAAAGCATCCAGATGTTTCTGCTGGCGGGGACTCAACATCATCGATTCTTTCTCGATTTGTTGGGAAGCAACTTTGGGTGTAGGAGCAATTTTTCGGTCTTTGATTTGTTGCTCAGAGTCTGCCTTAGTAGATGTAGACTGATTTACACTCAACGCAGAGCCATTAATTGATGTTTGAGCAATTTGCCCATCTGGATGAAGAGGTTGGATAGCTTCCAATGAAGGCAAAACTTCTCTGGGCAAACTTCCCTTTGGTAATAAGTCTACCAGTTTAGACATAACCTGAAGATGCTGTGAAATGATCTGTTCAATGGCTGTATTTGCTATAGGTTTTTCGTCTTTTTGGTTGACTATTTGCGTATTTGGAGCTTTGATTGAGTTGATTATGACACCTTCTGGTTGAGACACAGGAATCTCCTTTTTAGGCGATGGATTGTCATCATTAGCTAAGATAGGCTCAATCCAGTATCTTTTTCGCTCAAAAGGATATGTTGGCAAGGGAATACGATGACGTTCTTCATGAGCATAAAATTCTGACCAATCCACATTTATTCCCTCCAGCCAGAGTCTACCCAATGTATTTAGCAAAAACGCCACATCTGATTGTTGCTGCTGTGGATGTCTTACTGAAGAAAGAACTACCTGCTGGACTGCTTTTTGCTTGTTAGCTAAGGTACTTAATGTCCGTCCTGGGCCAACCTCTAAAAGAATTCGCTTTGGCTGTTGCAGCAATTCGGCAATTCCCTCGCTAAAGCGCACTGTTTGGCGTAAATGTTTTGCCCAGTATTTCGGGTCTGTTGCTTGTGCTGGGGTTATCCAAGTGCCGGTGACGTTAGACACAAAAGGAATTTTTGGAGAATTAAGGCTAATTTTGCTAACCTGTTCCTGGAATGGCAACAGAATCGAGTCCATCATTGGGGAATGAAAAGCATGGGAAGTATGCAGACGGCGATAGTCTACACCTTGCTCTGTTAATCGGTTTTGTAAGTCATTAACCGCTTCTTCCAATCCAGAAACTACACACATACCTGGGGCGTTGATTGCAGCTAGAGAGAGTTTTTCCCCTAGCATGGGTTGGATTTTTTGCTCTGGTAGTGAAACAGCGATCATTGTTCCCGATGGCAGCTGCTGCATCAGTTGTCCTCGGTTGGCTACGAGTACCAATGCGTCTTCTAAGGAGAACACACCAGCAATACAGGCTGCGACATATTCTCCAATGCTGTGACCAATCATTGCCCAAGGACGTATACCCCAAGCCATCCACAACTGAGCCAAGGCGTACTCAACTACAAATACTGCGCTTTGGGTAATATGAGTTTGTTGTAGTTGTTGTGTTGCCGCTTCCGTTTGCTGATGCGGATACAATAATGTCCGCAGGTCTAACTTCAGATAAGATTTGAGAAATTCACAACAATAATCAACCTGTTTGCGGAAAATTGTCTCAGTCTCGTATAATTCTCTACCCATGTCTACATACTGGGCACCCTGTCCGGGGAACATAAATGCAATTTGTTGCCCAGATGGTTCGGTGAATTTGGTGAAAATTCGTTCCGAAACAGGCGTTTCTAAGACTGTGACTGCATCGTTAAGGTTTTGACAAACTAATATTCGGCGATCGCTAAAACCCCTTCGACCTACCCCGAGAGTATAAGCAACATCGGCTAAGTTAATATTAGGGTGCTGCTTTAAATATTGAACTAGATTAGTTGTGGCAGTATCTAACGCGGAACTAGTCTTCGCAGAAACAACCAACAGTTGATATTTCCTCCCCTGCCCCCCTTGCTCCCCCTGCCCCCCCTGCCCTCCCATCGGGGCTTCTTCAACAATCACATGAGCATTAGTACCGCCAATCCCAAAGGAACTAACCCCCGCACGGCGAGGAGTACCGTTTGATTTCCATTCTGAAAGCTTGTGGTTAACATAAAAGGGGCTATTAGCAAAATCAATCTGGGGATTGGGTTGCTGAAAGTGTAAGCTAGGTGGTATCTGCTGGTGTTTGAGTGCGAGAACAGTCTTGATTAAACCAGCAACACCAGCCGCAGCATCTAAGTGTCCGATATTGGTTTTTACTGAAGCGATCGCACAAAAGTTCTTTTGATCTGTGGGGCGAAAAGCTTGTGTCAGCGCGGCGATTTCAATGGGATCGCCTAAAACTGTACCGGTGCCATGAGTCTCTACATAGCTAATCGTCTCAGATTCAACCCTAGCCATTGCCAGGGCCTCAGCAATTACTTTTGCTTGCCCATCTACACTAGGAGCCGTAAAACCAACTTTCAAAGACCCATCATTGTTAATAGCTGAACCTTTAATCACAGCATGAATACAATCTTTATCAGCTAAAGCATCTTCTAACCGCTTGAGAACTACAATACCCACACCGTTACCGCTAATAGTTCCTTGGGCTTTGGCATCAAAAGCACGGCAGTGTCCATCGGGAGACATGATTCCCCCTTGCTGATAGCGATAACCAGTTTTGTGTGGCACTTGGATTGAAACACCACCTGCCAAAGCGATGTCACTTTCGCCATTCAGTAAGCTTTGGCAAGCTAAATGAACGGCAACTAACGAAGTTGAGCAGGCAGTTTGGACGTTAATGCTTGGCCCCTTGAAATTTAATTTATATGAGATATGTGTAGGCAGAAAATCTGGACTATTTCCAATGGACATTCGGTAACTACCGACTGATTCTATTATTTTTGGTTGTGTATAAAGTTTTGATAAAAAATAAGTATTTAAACTGACACCAGCGTAAACACCAATCCGACCTGCATATATTTCAGAATCGTAGCCAGCGCCTTCCAGAGCTTCCCAAGCACACTCCAGGAATAAACGCTGTTGTGGATCAGTGATTTGGGCTTCTTTCGCAGAAAAATCAAAAAATGCAGCGTCAAAGAACTCAATATCTTCTAATACAGATCCTGCTTTTACATACTGAGGTTGACTCAGCGTCGCTGGATCAATGCCAGAAGACAACAATTCTTCATCACTGAAAAAAGAAATTGACTCGACACCATCTCGGAGATTTTGCCAAAACTGTTCAATATTTTTAGCTTTAGGAAAACGACCAGCCATGCCAACGATCGCAATTTCATCGAGGCTATCAAATGCATTTGGTTGATTCATCGTAGCCTCCTCCTACTGGCTTGTTTCTTGATGTTTTTGTCGGAGTTGTCTTTGTTGTTTCCTTGATTCTCTACGAGTCTTAACTAAATCATCGCTTGGTTGCAAATCAGGCTTTTCTGTTAACTGTTGACTTAAATGTTTCGCCAACGCACTAATAGTTGGATATTGAAACATTTCAACAATTGATATATCTTTATTCAGAGTTTGATACAGTTTGCTGTGTATCTGAACCATCAGCAATGAATGACCGCCGAGATCGAAGAAATTGTGATGAATACCTACTTTCTCGACGTGGAGTGCTTCTTGCCAAATTATAGCAATAGTTTGCTCAAGTTCAGTCTCAGGAGCCACAAAGTTTTCTTCCAGATTCAGCTGTGGCTGATCGGGTAGCACTCGACGATCTACCTTGCCGTTAGGTAACAGTGGCATTTCCTTGAGGAGAACAAAGGCTGACGGGATCATATATTCAGGTAGATGATCCAACAAATAGCGGCGAAGTTCACTAATGAGAGAAACTGGCTGCTGGTTAGCAACCAGATATGCCACGAGGCGCATATCCTGAACTTCGTCCTTTTGGGCTATAACTACAACCTCCCGCACCTCTGGATGTTGACTTAGTACCGCCTCAATCTCTCCCAGTTCAATACGATAACCCCGGATTTTAACCTGCTGGTCAAGCCTTCCCAGAAATTCAATGTTTCCGTCGCTCAGATAACGAGCTAAATCTCCCGTTTTGTATAGGCGCATCCCGGGGCGATCGCTAAATGGGTTAGGAATGAACTTTTCACTAGTTAAGGCAGCTTGGTTGAGATAGCCTCTAGCTAAACCATCACCACTGATATAAACTTCTCCGATAACGCCAACAGGAACAGGTTGTAAATGAGAGTTAAGTAGATAAATTTGCGTATTAGCAATGGGTTGACCAATCGATACTTGCCCTTTGGTTTGTTGAGAGTGACAATGATATACACTGCTCCAAACTGTGCCTTCCGTTGGCCCATACTCATTAAATAAAGATGGTTTTGATGGCAATTGGTGATGATGTTGTACTAATTCTGCTGGACAAGATTCACCAGCAACAATGACGGTGCGAAGTGATGTTAATTGTTCTGGTTTTGCCTCTTGCAATAAAATAGTATACAGAGATGGAAGACTTAATAGATGGGAGACATGATTTTGGACGATTAACTCTAATAGTTTTGGGATGTCCAATTGCAACCCTTCTTGAGGAAGACAAAGAATTCCTCCAGAACAAAGAGTCCAAAAAAGACCAGCCACAGAACTATCGAAAGCAAACGAAGAAAGTAATAAGAAGCTGCTAACAGGTTCTTGATAGTAAGTAATTCGAGCAGTTGTAGAGTTTACTAAGTGGCGATGTGCAATCTGCACTCCTTTGGGTTTACCTGTAGAACCAGAAGTGTAAATGACGTAAGCTAAATTTTCACTATGAGTTTTTATCGAGGGATTTTCTTGACTCTCCTGAGCAATAATTTCCCAATCTGTATCCAAGCAAATTGTTTGGGCGTTGTCAAGATGATCCCCCCAACCCCCCTTAAGAAGGGGGGATTTTTCCAGTAGTCGTTGTTGAGTCAATAATACTGGTGTTTTGGTATCTTCTAATATGAAGGCTAAACGTTCTGATGGATAATTTGGGTCGAGTGGAATATAAGCTCCTCCAGCTTTGAGAATGCCCAAAATACTAACAATCATTTCGAGCGATCGCTCGACACAAATTCCTACCAATACCTCTTTGCCAACTCCTAATCTTTGGAGGTAGTAAGCCATTTGATTGGCACGAGCGTTTAATTCACGATAGGTAAGTTTCTTGTCAGAAAATGTAATAGCAATATTGTTTGGTGTCCGCTCTACTTGTTCTTCAAATAAGTGGTGAATACACTTGTCTTGGGGATAATCAGCCTGTGTTTGGTTGAATTCAAATAGGAGTTGATGTCGGGTGCGATCGCTGATAATTTCTAATTCACTGATTGCAGCTTCTGGATGATGCGTGGCACTTTCTAATAACTTGTGAAATTGCTCTGCTAAATCGGTAATATCATGTTCAGAAAATAGGTTAGAGTCATAATGGAACTCTGCACTTAAAAAATCATCCTTGCGTCTACAAGAGAGTTTAATGTTGAAACGCTCAGTGCAACTATAAAGCTTCTGAATACAAAACGATAGATTCCCTGCACAATGCTTTGTATTTTCTTCAGCAAAATCAAAGCCCACAGGTAAAAAAGGCAAACTATCTAATTTAGTATCTAATTTTAATATTTGTTCCCAAGTAAAACACTCCTGCCATTTGGAGATAGATTCTACAGATTCATGAATTTGCTGCAAAATTTGGCTGAATCGAAGCTTATCTTCTAAATGACAATGAAGTGGTAAATATTTGGCAAAAAGTCCTAATGCTCCTTTGAGTTCTTCATATTTTCTGCCATCAACTCCCGTAGCAACGATCATCTCTGATTGTCCGCTCAGTCTCTGGAACAGAACCACCCAGCAAGTTAGATAAAATATAGAAGCAGAAGTATTATATTTATCGGCTAATATTTCAATATTAGCTATTAATTCCGGGGCAATAATTGAATTTACTAATTTTGGTTGAAAGTTGTGATTTTCAGATATCTGTTTTTCATAAGGTAACTTGGGATGTGTAACAGCAGAGAAGTCTTGCTGTTGCCAATATTTTCTTCCTATTTGCGTTTCCTCTGCTTCCAATATTTGATTTTGCCATTCTGAAAAATCTGCATACTGTAGTGGCTCTTCAGATAATTCTTCGTCCAAGTTTCCTAAGTAGGAAATAGTTAGTTGTTGCAATAAACAATTGAGACTGACGCTATCTGCACAGAGAGCAGGCAAACTGATAAATAATAAATATTTTTCTGGCGAAATTTTTACCAGGGATGTATGTAAAATTAAACCTTGTTCAAAATCAAAAATTTGCTGGCTAAATTCTTTAAAAAATGCTTCAATTCTCGCCTCTTGTTGTTGAGGGTTCAAATTACTAAGATCGTCAGTTTTTTCTAAGATTACTTTGCTATCTGTAATTACCTGTACTGGAATAGTCATTCCCGGCAGACAAGTAAAACTAGTGCGAAGAATTTCA
Organism: Nostoc sp. ChiQUE01b; assembly: GCF_034531255.1. Taxonomy (NCBI): domain Bacteria; kingdom Bacillati; phylum Cyanobacteriota; class Cyanophyceae; order Nostocales; family Nostocaceae; genus Nostoc; species Nostoc sp. ChiQUE01b. The sequence continues at coordinate 130,149 of NZ_JAVRBM010000002.1, forward strand.
TGGCGATCGACAACATCTTGCAATGCTAATTCTAAATTACTGATGTTAACATTACCTTCAATCAAAATTGCACAATCGCTACGATAAGCCCAACTTTGATCAATTTGTTGTAGTAACCAGAGATGCTCTTGCTGAGGTGAAAGTCTAAACCCCTCCATATTTTCTACTTGCATATTTCTACCTCGGTGTTATTTAAATGCTTGGGGTGTGTAAGGTTCAGCCATTCCTACTAAAATTTTTCTGGGAGGAACAAATGGCTTCCGGGCATGTATTGATAACATATTGTCCAGCATCAATATATCTCCTTTCTGCCAGGAGAAAGTGACCATTTGTTGTTGATAAGCATCTCGCAGTTCAGCTAACACTGATGGCTCAATTGCAGAACCATCACCGTAGTATGTGTTAGTTGGGAGGTCTTCTTCTGGCAAATTTGTTAATAACGAATCGCGGATTGTTGATTCCAATGTGGAGACGTGGAAAAAAGTTGCGTGATTGAACCAGACCATTTCACCTGTTTGAGGATGTTTGAGAACAGCTGGGCCAACTTGGCGAGTTCTTAAGCGATTATTTTCTTTCCATTCAACCTCAATACCATTGTTTTGGCAGTACTCCTCTACCTTAGTTTTATCTGTTGTTTGAAATACAGTTTGCCAAGGAAGACCAAATCCATCACCAAAGTTACGCATATACATGACTTTCTTTTGAATGAAGCGATCGCGTATGGTAGGATCAATCCGCTCAAACACTTTTCGACAACTACCAATTGGAGTTTCTCCTCCCTCCGCTGCTGGACTCATACAAAAAAAGAAGATTTTCAACGGGAAGGTAGGAGAGTAAGCGTGTTCATTGTGAGGAAAGATACTTTGCTCGGCAGGATAGTCAGTTGAGGTATAAATCCTTCCACCAACTTGAGTTCGTGGAGATGCCCGATAACGATACTCCATCGCTTCTTTACAAATTGCGGCGATGATTTGCTCAAATTCTTCTATTGACTTGACTTTAAAATCTCGAAATAGTATTGCTCCATATTGTAATAATTCTGTTTTCAAAAATTCCCGATTATTCTTTGCCCAGTTTTGCAGATCCACTCCTTTTACATTAGGCTTGATGACTAAAGGAAAATTCTTTCCTGGCTGGAGAAACTCAGTTTTTATTAAGTCTTCTGGAGATATATTGACAGCTTTACGTCTCACAGAACCTAGAGATTCAATTTTTGTCATGATTTGTATTTCCTGATGTTGATTGTCTGCTATTAGCTCTGCGCTTAACGTTAGTTAATTTCTGCTGGATAGTATTTTGATAAACTTGTTCTTTAGCAAGATGCTGTTGCTTGTCTAGTTGATTGAGAACTGCTTTTAACTCGCTCAATTTAGCTTCTGGGTGTGTCGCAACCTCAGCTAGAAGTGTTGCAAAATTTTTCGATAACCGCACAATGCTGTCCTGTTCAAATAAGTCAGTGCTATATTCCCATATCCCAAATAGTCCCTGCTCTGTCTCGTTTAACTCCAACAGCAAGTCAAACTGCACTGTTTTGTTTTCGACTTTCAATGAACTGATAGTTAAACCTGGAAGTTCTAAAGAGGGGGTTTGGGTATTTTCCAAAACAAGTTTGACTTGAAATAGTGGTGTGCGATTCAATTCCCGTTTTGGATTTAGAGCATCTACTAGTTTGTCAAAGGGCAAATCTTGATGAGCATAAGCTTCCAGAGTCATTTCGCGGACTCGTTCTAATAATTCTAGAAAAGTAGGATTTTTCGATAAATTTGTACGTAATACTAACTGGTTAGCAAAGAACCCGATCAATTCTTTAGTCTCGGCTTGATTGCGGTTAGCAATATCAGTACCGACAACAATATCTTCTTGATCGGTGTACCAGTGCAGCAAAGTCCCAAATGCTGCCAGCAGTACCATAAATAATGTGATGCCTTGCCGCTGATTCAGAGTCTTGAGCTTCTCAGATAAGGTTTTGGGTAATACTAGGGCTTCCCTTGCTCCAGAGAAAGTCTGGATAGTTGAGCGGGGGGAATCGCTAGGGAGTTCCACAACAGGTATACCACCTAGTTGCTGCTGCCAGTAAGCAAGTTGAGTTTCTAGTTGTCCCTGTAACCACTGTCGTTGCCAAACAGCAAAATCTGCATACTGAATGGATAGTTCCGAAAGTGGTGATGGTTTACCAACAGAGAAAGCTTTGTACAAATCTGCGATCTCACTAATCAGCACACCTATAGCCCAGCCATCTGCGACAATATGATGCATTGTCAATAATAATGCATATTCTGCTGCCGCCAGTTGCAATAGATTAGCTCGCAACAAAGGGCCTTTGGCTAGGTCAAATGGCTGTTGAGCTTCTTCACTCGCCAGTCGCAAAACTTCAGCCTCCCTCTGATTTTGAGGGAGTTCTTGTAAATCTACCATTGGTAATGTAAACCTCAAACTCGGAGCAATAACTTGAAGAGGTTGTCCATCAACCACTGTGAATGTAGTTCTTAAAACTTCGTGACGTTTCACAACTTCTTTGAAGCTTTGCTCCAGCGCCGCCACATTGAGCCATCCTCCAAGACGCATGGGTTGAGAGATGTTGTAGGCGCTATTCCCAGGTTGTAACTGGTTGAGGAACCACAACCTCTGCTGGGCAAAAGATAGAGGAAATGAGTTTAATTCTCGACTCTGAGGGACTATTTGCTGCGATCGCAACAAGACTTCCCCTTTTTTATTATTAAGCCGTTGTACCAGAAGTTTAAGTTTTTCTGGTGAAAGATCAGCAATCCGTTGCGAGAGGTCACTCATTTTAATTCCCTGCCTCTACCTTTGATGAGATACAAGACGGTCTTCTGACAAGCTTATCATTCTGTCAGGATAATTTCTCAATAAAAACATATGTAATAAAGTCCATTTCAATATCTGTCCCTTTAGGTTTGTAAAAAATCGATAGCAGAATTTAAGTAAGTCAGTGAGAATAATTCAAACTATATTAACTAATGTAAAAAACATTGAAACTATTTTGTAGTGAGGGCTTCATCCCTCTCTCCGAGACGCTACGCGAACAAAGTAGGGCTGAAGCCCTCACTACAAACCTTTAATTGTTTACGTAGTTATATTTATTCTGGAAGTATTTATCATTTCATTGAAATCAAGTGAATTACTTATTTTTGCGAAGTAATTATTGCGTGTACCTCATTTTCTGATAGTTGTTCAATCTCTGCTATGGCTCTAGCTAATTCCTCTGAATTTGTTTGCTCGGCCATTTTTTGGACAATAACTTCAGCTAACTCAGCTACAGTCGGGCCGTTAAAGAAGCCTTTGTAAGAGAGTTCTATTTGGAAAACTTTGCACAATTGAGAAACTAATTGAGTTGCAAATAAAGAGTCTCCTCCTAACTCAAAGAAATTATCGTGAATGCCTACTTTTTCAATACCTAAGAGTTGTTGCCAAACGTCAGCAAGGTTTCGCTCGATTTCATTGCCAGGAGCAACATAAGTATTCGCCAAATTAGGGCGGGGGTGAGTTGGTTTATATTGACTCAGTTCGGCTAATTTTTCCTCCAAGGACTCAGCAGATTCCTTTGGCTTAATTAAGCTGAGAAAATCTTGTGTTGAAACGATGACCTGAGAAACTGTGCTACTGCATAAAATACGTTTAAATGCCTCTATGCCCTCAAAAGCCGCCATTCCTGCTATCAACTCTTTTCCTGTGATTTCCTGATGCCGTGCTTCGACAGGAACCGCCATTCCAACGTTGTTCCATCTATCCCAGTTAATAGACTTAATGAATTTCCATGTTCCATATTTAGCAGCACTGTATTGAGCAAATGAGTCAAGAAAGGCATTTGCAGCAGTATAATCTACCATTCCAGATGTGCCAGCAAAGGAACTTAGGGATGAACAGAGTACAAAGAAATCTAGCTTGCTCTCCTGAAAGAGAGTTTCAAGTACTCGTGTTCCTTGCACTTTCGGTGCTAAAGCACTTGCTACAGTTTCTTTTGTGGCGAGTTGCATCATTCCTCCGCCGTAAACTGCGGCTGCATGAATTACTCCATGAATCTCACCAAATCGCTGATTGGCTCTTTTAAGCACTGCTGACATCTGGTCAAGGTTGCTAACATCGGCGCTGACTACCATTACCTCTGCACTTAATGTTTTCATAGCCTGCAATCTTTGGATCTTTTGGCTGATGCTATCCTGCTGATCGTGAGTAGATAACCATTCAGACCACTTATCTTGGTCGGGAAAAGCTGAACGCCCTAGTAAGATCAGTTTTGCTTGCACGGTTTGTGCTAGATATTCTGCCAGCAGTAGACCAACACCTCCTAATCCACCAGTAATGAGATATACTCCCTGCTCTCGGAGGAGATTTCCCGCAACGGTTCCATGTAATTGAACAGGTTCAAAATCTTGTACCCAGCGATTACGTCCACGATAAGCAATAACTTGGTCAGATGTATGGGTTGTAAGTTCTGCTATTAGCGCTTTGGTGAGTTGTTCTTCTCCACTTTCTGATTCAGGAATTACAACATCAATACTGCGACAGGTTATATTTGCATACTCTAATGGCATAACCTTACAAGCTCCAAGAACTAATGCCTTTTCTGGACACAGGATTTCTGAACCTGTAACTTCCTGCAAATTGTTGCAGACAATGCCAATTTCTACAGCATCTATTTGATTATTTTCTGCGATCGCCTGCCCCAAAAACAATAAACTCGACCAGCCTAAAGCTTCAATTGCTGAGTTTGTGTAACTATTTGGTGTCACACTCCACAGATGAACAATCCTTTTTGGGATTTTACCCAGAGTCCGAAGTTCTTTGAGTAAGCTGTTGTAGTCATTTTCTTTTTCAGGGTTAATTGTATATGTGTGTTGAGAATATTCGCGACTTTGTTGAAATTGCTCTCCAACTTTGACGGTAATAACATCTTGCTTTTCAAGTACTAGTCGTTTTACCAACCTTTCACCCAAGCCACACTCATCCACAAACACTAACCAGCATCCTGGTTGAGTTACCCCAAGTCCGGGTTGAAAAGGCTGCGGCGGTATGGTGCGTTTCCAAGAAGGGATGTAAAACCAGTCAGCAATATCTGGCTTTTTACTTAATAAGTCTTGGTATTGCTCTTTAGGAGTTTTTTGCTTTGTGACTGTAAATGCTGTCGGTGCTGAGTCAGTTACCGATGCAGCAGTCTGAGCCACTAAAATCTGTTCGCCGAAAGCTTCAGTTTCAGAGACAGCTGCTACCTCAACGAACCCATGAGAACGTAGTGCATCCTGCCATTGCTCCTGTGATAAAAATGGATTACCACGGCTGCGTCCTTCATCCTCTAACGGATTCATCAACAGACCATCGGTAATATCAAAGTTTAATTGTGGTTGAGTTATCTCCCACAATAGCAGGAATCCTCCAGGAGCTAATAGCGATCGCACATGCTCTAGGGTTTTTGTCATGTTCCGGGTTACATGCAATACATTAACAGCTACCACCACATCAAAGCTGTGGCTGTTGAATCCTTGTGTAATTGGCGGTTTCTCAATATCTAGAAAATGATATTCAACAAATGGATAAGCGCTAAACTGCTGTCTGGCTTGATTCAAAAACAAACCACCGACATCTGTAAAAGTATAGTTAGTTCGTTCAGATGGCAACAGAGGTAGCAATTCTGTCGTGGCAATACCCTGTCCACCACCAATTTCTAGAATTCTCAGGTTAATGTCAGATGGTAATGACTTTACCACCTGTTCCATACCTGCTCGCATGATCCCTTGTAAGTGGGTATTCAGAGGCAATTCGGAATTTGCTTCTGGCTCTGATTTGTTGTCTTTGACCGCAAAGTACAACTCTAATGGTTCTTTTTCGCCAATCAGTACATTTGGCAGATTCTCGCCACATTCCCGGACTAGATTTAGCTCATGGAGTGTATCTACGTATCTGATTTTAACTTCTTCTACCAAAGTATTAATAGAGTCGATGGAACAGGGAACAAGATTTGTAAATAAATCCTTTTCTTGTTGTAAGTGACCTTGCTCTACTAGTACATCTAAAAAGCGACACAACAATTGTTGATAGCGAGGAATAATCTGAAATTGCTCACACAACTCTTTAGAAGAATACTGTTGATTGGAGTTGTTAAAAGCACCTAAACGCTGGAGAGCAAGGTTTATGTAGGCAATACACAAACGATCCAAACACTGTTTGTTCAGCAAATAAGTTTGCGCGTCTAGTGTAGCGATGCTAACAAGAGCCTTTACTCTACAAGCTTCTACGAGAGATTTTCTTAACTCAGTTGCAGTTGCTTTTGGTTGAGATTGTCCTGCTAGATGTGGCTGTTTTTGTAGTTCAATCCAATAACGTTGGCGTTCAAATGGATAAGTTGGCAAAGGAATATGATGGCGTTGCTCGTGAGCATAAAAACCACACCAGTCTACTTTGACACCAAAAAGCCAGAGTTGCCCTAAAGAGTTGAGTAAAAATGCGACATCTGACTGTTGCTCTTGTGGATGCCGGATTGAGGTTAGTACCACCAGTTTATCCTGGTGATGTTGTTTAGCAAAGGTACTTAAAGTCCTTCCAGGCCCAACCTCTAAAAATATCCGCTCCTGTATTTTGAACAACTCAGTCATCCCTTCACTAAAGCGCACTGTCTGCCGTAAGTGCTTTACCCAATAGTTGGGGTCTGTTGCTTGGGCTACAGTAATCCAAGTGCCACTGACGTTAGACACAAACTCAATTGTTGGGGGATGAAGTTGAAGTTTTTGTAACTGCTGTGTAAATGGCTGGAGAATTGGCTCCATCATCTGAGAATGAAAGGCATGAGAAGTATGCAACTTTCGACAAGCTACACCTTTGGACTCTAGTTGTTGTTGCAATCTATTAACTGCTTCAGTTGCACCAGAAACCACGCAGTAAGAAGGCCCATTGCTTGCGGCTAAAGACAGTTGGCTATTTAGCAGAGGTTGTACTTCTTCTTCGGGAAGCTGGACAGAGAGCATTTCCCCACTGGGAAGTTGCTGTATCAGTCGTCCTCGAATGGCGACTAGCATTAGGGCATCTTCCAGAGAAAAAACTCCTGCTAAAGTGGCAGCTACATACTCCCCAATACTGTGACCAATCATTGCCTCTGGCTGTACACCCCATGCCATCCACAATTGAGCTAGGGCGTATTCAATGACAAACAGTGCTGGCTGGGCAACAGATGTTTGTTGGAGTTCCACCGTTGCTTTTACGTTCTGTGTCTCATTTGGATACAGTATATGGCGGAGGTCAAAACCTAGATGTGGTTGCAGTAGTTCACAGCAACGATCAACTGCAAGTGTAAAGGTTGGCTCACTCTCGTAGAGTTCTCTAGCCATATTCACGTACTGCGTTCCTTGCCCAGAAAACATAAACACCACAGGACGATTACCAGACGGTTGGTATTGGGTGAAAACTCGTTGTGTATCTAAAGTAGCAAGCACTTTTAGTGCATCGTTCAGATCCTGGCATACCACCATCCGGCGATAATCAAAAGCTCGACGACCGACACCAAGAGTATGAGCCACATCAGCAAGATGCAACTCAGGATATTGCTGAAAATGATTAACCAGATTCGCCGTAGCTGTTTCTAATGCCGATTCCGTTTTCGCAGAAAGAACCAACAGCTGATATTTCCTCCCCTGCTCCCCCTGCCCCCCTACCGGAGCTTCTTCCAAAATCACATGGGCATTAGTCCCACCAATTCCAAAAGAACTAACTCCAGCACGGCGAGGAATGCCGTTTGTTGTCCATTCGGAAAGTTTGGCGTTGACATAAAAAGGACTGTTAGCAAAATCAATTTGCGGTGATGGTTCTAGAAAGTGCAAACTAGGTGGTATCTGTTGATGTTTCAGGGCTAGGACGGTTTTGATCAGACCTGCTACCCCAGCAGCAGCGTCTAAATGTCCAATGTTGGTTTTCACCGAACCAATGGCGCAAAAGCCTTTCTTCTCAGTGCTAGCTTGAAAAGCTTGTGTTAACGCCGCGATTTCAATGGGATCTCCTAGTGAGGTTCCTGTGCCATGAGCTTCAATGTAGGTAATCGTTTCAGGTTCAACCTCGGCAACAACTTGAGCAGTTCTAATCACCTTGGCTTGACCATCTATACGCGGTGCTGTATAACTAACTTTGAAAGATCCATCGTTATTGACAGCGGAACCTTTAATGATGGCATGGATGGTATCTCCATCTGCTAGAGCATCGTCTAATCTCTTCAAAACCACAATGCCTACACCTTCGCCACCAACAGTTCCCTGTGCTTGAGCATCAAAAGCGCGGCAGTGTCCGTCGGGAGAACCAATTCCCCCTTCTTTGTAAAGATAGCCAGTTTTTCTAGAAGAATTTATGGAAACACCACCAGCCAAAGCCATATCACATTCTCCATTGAGTAAGCTTTGAGCAGCTAAATGCACAGCAACCAATGAAGTTGAGCAGGCGGTTTGAACAGTGTAACTTGGCCCCTCTAAATTAAGTTTGTAAGAAACGCGGGTAGTTAAATAGTCTTTGTCACCTGCGATCGCTAGTTGGTGATAATCTATAGATTTAATAATATCTTCGTTTAAATAAACATTGAGTAAGTAGCCACTGAAGCTAGCTCCGGCGTAAACTCCAATAGAACCTTGATAATTTTCTGAGTCATAGCCAGCATCTTCAAGGGCAATATATGCACATTCTAAAAATAGACGATGTTGTGGATCGGTAATATCAGCTTCTCTGGGATTGAAGCCAAAGAATGAAGCATCAAAAAGTTCTACATCTTCTAATACAGCTCGTGCTTTGACAAACTTTGGGTTATTAAGTGTCGCTGCATCTATCCCAGAAGCTAATAGTTCTTCATCAGTAAAAATAGATATTGACTCTACACCTCTTTGGAGATTTTGCCAAAATTCGTCAGTATTTTTGGCTCCAGGGAATTTTCCTGCTATACCAATAATCGCTATTTCTGAGCCTGTTTTGGGAGTAGATGCTGTTGAATCATTCATGATTCTTTAAATCCTTTAGTATTTCTAAATAATCTCTTGATAATTACTATTTATAAGCTAGTATTTGCAGAAAATTTTGCAGGATTATTCCTTAACTCCTAAATTCTTACTAATTGACTTTAGTTTTTGCAGACGTTTTTGTTGTTGAGCTTTACCATCTTTAAGCTTCTCAATTTTAATCTCAGTTTTCTGAAAGGATGATGTGTGATTTTTGATTGTGGTAAAGCATTCTACTAAAGAGCTTATGGTTGGATATCTAAACATGTCGATCATTGATAAATCGGTTTGAAATATTTCACGTAATTGGCTATGAACCTTAACCATAAGTAATGAATGACCACCAAGTTCAAAGAAGTTGTCGTGAATGCCTATCTTCTCGATATTGAGAGCCTTTTGCCAAATAGTAGCGATAGTTTGTTCCATTTGTGTTTGGGGCATGACATAAGCAGCTTCTAGCTCTGGGCGGATAGTTTCTGGTGCTGGTAGTGAGCGCCGATCCAACTTGCCGTTAGGCGTTAGCGGCAGAGTTTGCAGTAGTACGAAGGCAGAAGGTATCATGTATTCTGGTAACTTATCTTTCAAAAAGCTACGCAGTTCAATAACTGTAAGTTCTTGGTTGGGTTGAGGACTGACATAAGCTACTAACCGCTTGTCAGTAAGTTCCTCGTCCCAAGTCACCACCACGGCTTCGCGTACTTTAGCGTGTTGGTTCAATCTCGTCTCAATCTCACTTAATTCGATACGGAAACCCCGGATTTTAACTTGATAGTCAATTCTTCCTAAAAATTCGATGTTTCCATTGTCACGATAACGTGCTAAATCTCCTGTCTTGTACAGATGTTCTCCAGACGCAAAAGGACTAGGAATAAACTTTTGGCTGCTAAGATCGGGACGATTCAAATAACCCCGCGCCAACCCTACACCACCAATATGTAATTCACCTGGAACTCCAATGGGAACAGGGTGCAGATGCCGATCTAATATATATATACGGGTATTGGCGATCGGGCGACCAATAGGAACAATTGGCAGATTACTACTGCATTGACAGTTCCAGAAGGTAACATCAATAGCTGCTTCTGTTGGGCCATAGAGATTATACAGTTGTGAATCTAGACGAGTAAAGAATTTTTGTTGAAGCTTAAATGAAAGTGCTTCACCACTACAAATAACTCGTTTGATACTACTACACTTGTCCAGCCCCAGCTCCTCTAGAAATACTTGCAACATTGAGGGGACAAAGTGCAATGTAGTAATTTGCTTAAAGCTAATTAGTTCCACAAGATAGGCGCTATCTTGATGACCTCCTGGTTTAGCTAAAATTAACTGTGCACCCGTAAATAAAGGCCAGAAGAATTCCCAAACGGAGACATCAAAACTGAAGGGAGTCTTTTGCAAAACTCGGTCAGTTGCTGTTAATTGATAAGCATCTTGCATCCAAAGTAAGCGATTGCTTAAGCCTTGGTGAGAGTTCATCACGCCCTTGGGTTTTCCTGTAGAACCAGAGGTATAGATAACGTAAGCAAGGTTTGCTTGTTGAACTCCACTAACAAAATTTTCTTGGTTTTGCTCTGCGATCAAAGTTTGAGTGTCAGAGTCTAAACAGATAACTTGAGCTTGGTGTTGCGGTAGTTCCTTGACTAGTCTTTGTTGTGTTAGCAACACTGATACTTGAGCATCTGCCAACATAAACGCTAAACGTTCTTGCGGATATGCAGGATCTAATGGCAAGTAGGCTCCACCTGCTTTTAGGATAGCTAAAATTCCAATCACCATTTCAAGCGATCGCTCCACGCAGATTCCCACTAAGACCTCTGGTTTTACGCCGAGCGATCGCAGATAGTGTGCTAGCTGATTTGCTTTAGCATTCAGTTGTTGATATGTCAACTGTTTGTCTTCACAGATCACAGCAATGGCATCGGGCGATCGCTCCACTTGAACTTCAAATAACTCATGGATACAATACTCCCCAGGATACTCAGTTTGAGTATTATTCCATTCCACCAACAACTGTTGTTGTTCTGTTTTCGTCAATAGAGGTAATTCTGCAAGGGGCTGCTCTGGATTAGCAACAATACCTTCTAGTAAGGTTACGTAATGTCTGAGCCAACGCTGGATTGTTTGGGAGTCAAATAGATCGGTATTATATTCCAGTTCTACTAGTAGCTCATTATCTGTCTGAAAAATATTTAAATTAATATCAAGCTTAGTAGCACTGGTAGAATTTTTAGCAACCTCAAATTCTTGCTTTAAGGACTTTGACTCAAATTGAGCTTTGTCCAAATTAAACCCTGTGGTAAAGAGAGGGGTACGGCTAGGATCTCGTGGTAACTTTAAATTTTCAATTAGTTTAATAAATGGATAAATTTGATACTCGTAAGCATCTAACAATACCTGCTGGATTGCACTCAAATACTCCGTGAATCCTGGGTTGCCAATAACTTGGCTACGTATAGGCAATAGATTAACACAGTGACCAACAAGAGATTCATCTGCGATCGCAGATTGTCCGGCTGAAGCAATACCAACAACGATATCTTGTTGATTCGTCAATCGTTGTAATAATGTTATAAATGCTGCTAAAAGAATCGTAAATAAAGTATAACCGCGTTGTCCACTTAAATTTTTCAGAGCATTATATAATGTTGAATCAAGGATGATATTTTCTCGCCCACCAGTGTACAAAAATATTGGTGGTCGAGGACGGTCGGTTGGTAATTCCAACACAGGTACTGAGCTCGCAAATTGACTTAACCAATAAGCTTCAGCTTTTGTCATCTCTGGACTCTGCTGCCTTTCTACTTGCAACAGAGCATACTCACTCCATTTCATCGGTTGCGGAAGTTGGCTAGGAATACCCTGGCACTCTGCTGAATAAATTGCAGCTAGTTCTCGTAGCAAAATGCCAATCGACCAACCATCAGCAACAATGTGATGATTCGTCAGAACCACAAGATGATGATCTTCCTCTAACTTGACTATGTGGCAGCCCAGTAATGGCCCTTTTTCTAAATGGAAAATTTGTTGAGCTTCTCGTGCTAAGAACTCCGATAGCGGTGCTTCTCGTTGACTTTTATCTAAAGTTGAAAAGTCGCTCACAGGAATGTCTATAGTCAAAGTGGAATGAATCAATTGCTCATCCCCATCTGGGCTAAAAGTAGTTCGCAGCGCTTCGTGACGATTGATAATTTCTTGAACAGCCTTACGTACTGCCAATAAATTGCAAGTTCCCCGTAGGTGGATAGTTCTCGATTCGTTATAGGCGCGGGAAACCTCATCTCCCATTTGTGCTAAAAACCACAATTCTTTTTGTGCTGCCGTCAGGGGAATTTTGAGCGTTGTTGAAATTGGGGAAGATGGTAATAATTCCCCTTGTTGCATTTCTACTACGCTTTCCTTCACTGCTCGAATTATATATTCAATATCTGCATCGGTATGAGCCGTAGACAGATAAAGGGTGCGTCCTTCCCAGACATAAACGCCTTTTTCCAGCAGATGGTAGAAAAACAATTGACCAAACTTGAGAGGAGATGAAGCTATAAAACGAAACAGCGAACCAAAATGGACGACTTGAATAGGAACTTGCCTTTGTTCAAAGTAACTATTAAGAGTCTGGGCTAATCTCGTTGTTTTTTGAGATAACTCCTGCTGTAGCTTCGGGCCGCTGTTCTTAATATGGTTGAGCGCAGCCCAAGCCGCAGCCATTACCAAAGGATGTTTAAAAAAAGTACCCGCAAACACTGTGGTTTCTGCTTGAGGATAAGATTCATCTCCATAGTTCCACATCCCACCATCTAGGGTATCCATCAAAGCTGCTTTGCCAGCTATCACCCCAATTGGCATTCCACCGGCAACAGCTTTACCATAAGTGGTCAAATCTGCTTGAATATCCCATAATCCTTGAATACCAGCTGGGTGCATCCGAAAGCCAGTAATCACTTCATCAAAAATTAATACGGTTCCTGTTGCTTGAGTTAGTTGTCTGAGTTGGAGCAAAAAATCTTTGGGTTGCAAATCTGGCCGACTGCTTTGTATCGGCTCTACCAGAACTGCCGCTAGTTCGTGAGCATGAGTTTTGAGAATCTCTAGGGATTCAGGTTGGCCATAGTCGAGTACAATAACATCATCAGCAATGTAAGATGGAATACCTATAGCTCTAGGGATAGAACGCCGCGTTCCTTCGCTGGTTGTTACTCCTCGCACCAATATCCCATCATATATACCGTGATAAGAACCAGCGAATAAAGCAATCTTGGAGCGTCCTGTGGTAGCGCGTGCTAGGCGTATTGCTCCCATCACGGCTTCTGAGCCATCGTTACAAAAAGCTGCCCGTTGTGCGCCTGTCAGTTGACAAATTAACTCCGCAACTTGACCGGCAAGACGCGATTGTGGGCCGTGCAGTATACCTTGGTTTATTTGTTCTTGAATCGCATCAATGACAAACGAAGGCGAATGACCAAATAAAAGCGCGCCAAACCCCATAGAAATGTCTACGTATTCGTTGCCATCAACATCCCAGAGCGTGGCTCCCTCTCCACGCTGTCCGTGGATGGGATATAACATCTCTTTAATTGAGGGCAGAAACCCTGTTATCGCTCTGCTATTAGCATGGTAAGAACGATAAGTTTGTGAGAGTCGCTTAGATTCTGAAGTACGTTTGACAAAACGTGCAATTAAATAATCTAAATGTTTTTGTTGATGGGGAGTTAACATCTTTGATTCTGATTCAAGCTGTTGGGCATTTGCCAGAATTTGAGGCTCAATTGTTTGGTTTATGAGTTGTTGATTAAACTCAGCTTGAATCGATGATGGACTTTCTTGAAAACCAGATTTATGCTGAACAGGAGCAGATGGCATTGCTGCTTGTAAAGGTAATCTCTTCTTAGATGAACCTGCTTTTTGCAAAATATCTAGCTGTTTAGACATTAGCTGAAGCTGCTGTTCTATTACTTGTTCCAGCATTGTACCTGTTACAGATTTTTCATCTTCTTGCTCAAACTCTTGTGTATCTGAAGCCTTAACAGCAAGTGTTGATTCTTCAAAATAAGCCTCTGTAATGATATCTTCTAGAGATAGTTCTTGCGCTATGTGTGTTACTAAGGCATGAATTGTTGATAAATCTTCAAGTAATAAACGAAAAGGAATATTAATACTTAACTGTTTTTGAATGGCGCGGTTTATTTGCAGCAATATCAGAGAGTCAACACCCATCTCTAGAAACCGAGTATGAATATCTATTGCAGATGATTTGACTCCCAATGACTCACTCACAATGTCCTTGAGGCTTAATACTAATTTCTGATATTGCGAATCTTTATTCATAATATTTTTTCAAAATTTATTTATCACTAAATGTATTTAATAGCAGTCCTAAATGATTTATAAAATATTTGCTTTTTTATCTTGACGTCTTAGTGGTTAGTTAAAATAAGATTTGCGATTTATATAGAATTGCTATATATCTTTTTCTAACACCTCTAACTGCTGAAACATAACAGTAATTTGTTTGTTGATAATCTTTTCAAGAAAATTATCATATTTTTTACCTCTGTTATGCAATTGAAGGATATTATTTTGATGAGAATCAACAAATAAATCTTGTGATTTATCTCCCAAATGATTAATCTTTTCATTCTGCAATTGATTCAAATCATTAACTTTACTAGACTCAATCCAGTATCTTTTACGCTCAAATGGGTAAGTTGGTAAAGGTAGTCGATAACGTTTTTCATGAGCATAAAAACTTGACCAATCAACTTGTACACCGTACAGCCACAAATTTCCCAAAGTATTCAACGAGAATGCAACCTCAGATTGTTGGTCATGAGGATGACCTATGGAGCAAAGCACCAATTGTCCCTGTGACTGTTGCTTAGTTAAAGTACTTAAAGTGCGACCAAATCCAACTTCTAAAAAAATCCGATTTGACTGTTTGCACAATTCACTAATGCCATCGCCAAAGCGTACTGATGACCGCAAATGCTTAACCCAATAACTATTATCTGTTGCTTCTTCTGTAGTAATCCAAGTGCCAGTTAAGTTAGATAAAAATGGGATTTTTGGTGGATTAAGATTGACTTTTGCTAACAAATTCATAAATGGCTCAATAACCGAGTCCATCATTTGAGAATGAAAGGCATGGGAGGTACGAAGAAGACGACAGTCAACCCCTTGCTCAGTTAAGCGGTTTTGCAAATCTTCTATCTCTAAACTTAATCCTGAAACTACACAACGTTCTGGTGCGTTGATTGCTGCTAAAGAGAGTTTATCACTTAGCATCGGTATAACTTTTCTCTTTGGTAGTGCCACAGCAAGCATTGCTCCTGAAGGTAGTTGCTGCATCAATTGCCCACGCCTAGCAACTAGCATCAATGCATCTTCTAGAGAAAATACCCCAGCTAAACAAGCGGCGACATATTCTCCTATACTATGACCAATCATTGCACTAGGACAGACTCCCTTAGCCAACCACAACTGTGCTAAGGCATATTCAACCACGAATAGCGCCGGCTGGGTGATATGAGTTTGGGTTAATTGCTGTGTCGCCCATTGAGTCTGTTTTTCGCTGGGATACAGAATAGTCCGTAAGTCTAGCTTTAATATATGTTTGAGTTGTTCACAGGAATCATCAACCTGTTCCCGGAAAATTGGCTCAGTTTGGTACAGTTCTCGACCCATCCCTACATACTGCGACCCCTGACCAGGAAACATAAACACAACTTCTGGCTCACCAGGTTCTTGATAGTGGGTGAGAACTCGTTGCAGGTCTTTTGTCTCTAAAACTTTGATTGCATCTTCAATATCTTGACAAACTACCATCCGACGATGGTCAAAAGCTCGACGACCTATCCCCAGAGTGTAAGCAACATCAGCTAAGTTTAAATCAGGATAGCGTTTGAGGTGATTAGCCAGATTTGTCGTAGCTGCCTCTAACGCTGATTCCGTTTTCGCAGAAACAACCAACAAATGATATTTCCTCCCCTGCTCCCCCTGCCTCCCCTGCTTCTCCACAGGGGCTTCTTCTAGAATCACATGAGCATTAGTGCCACCAATGCCGAAGGAACTGACCCCTGCGCGTCTAGGGTGTCCGTTTGACTTCCATTCTGACAGCTTATCGTTAACGTAAAAGGGGTTGTTCGCAAAATCAATCTGGGGATTGGGCTGCTTATAGTGCAAACTGGGTGGTATCTGCTTGTGTTTGAGTGCGAGAACAGTTTTGATTAAACTAGCAACACCAGCTGCGGTATCTAAATGTCCGATATTCGTCTTTACCGAACCAATGGCACAGAAATTATTTTTCTGAGTTCTGGCGCGAAAAGATTTAGTTAGTGCTGCAATTTCAATCGGATCTCCTAAAACTGTGCCGGTGCCATGTGCTTCTACATAACTGACCATATCAGGTTCGATTCTACTGATGGCAAGAGCTTCTGCAATCACTTTGGCTTGGCCATCGATACTGGGAGCTGTATAGCCAATTTTGGCTGAACCATCATTATTAATGGCTGAACCTTTAATCACAGCATAGATATAATCTCGATCGGCGATCGCATCTGCTAATCGTTTTAAAATAACTATACCTACACCATTGCCGCCAACAGTTCCTTGTGCTTTGGCATCAAAGGCGCGGCAGTGTCCATCAGGAGACAAAATTCCCCCTTCTTGATAAGAATAGCCGATTTTTTGTAAGGTAGTTACAGAAACTCCACCTGCTAAGACTAGATCGCATTCACGATCTATTAAACTTTGACATGCTAAATGAACACCAACTAAGGAACTAGAACATCCAGTTTGAACAGTGATAGCTGATCCCTTCAGGTCTAATTTATAAGCAACTCTTGTAGTTAGATTATCTGTACGATTGTTATGTCTAATTTGGTCAAGACCAATTAATTTTATGAGTTCACTGTTAGAAAAAAGATTGAATAAAAAATAGCTACTAATACTAGCACTACCATAAACACTAATCCGACCTTTATAGGTTTTAGAATCATAACCAGCACTTTCTAGAGCCTCCCATGCTGTTTCCAAAAACAGACGGTGCTGTGGGTCCATTATTTCTGCTGTTTTGGGAGAGTAATCAAAGAATGAGGCATCAAATAATTCTACGTCTTCCAGTACAGCATTTGCTTTGACATAATTGGGATCGTTAAGTGTAGTTGTGTCTACCCCTATAGACTCTAGTTCCTGGTCTGAAAAAAACGAAATTGATTCCAAACCTTCTTGTAAATTCTGCCAAAAAATATCAAGATTTTTAGCTTGAGGAAACCGTCCAGACATACCAATAATAGCTATATCTAAGTCGCCGATTTGATTTTGTTGAAGGTTGTCATTTTTCATTTGTCGTTAGTAAAGGTTTAAGTCATTTTTAGAAATATTTATCTATATTGCGCTCTTGACTGTCTAGAAGCAGTGCGGCTCTCAGCACGCTGAGTGCTTTCTTCAAAAGAGGATGTTTCAGTTGGTTCTTGTGTTAAATATTTAGCTAATGAGTTGATGGTTGGATATTCAAATAGGTTAATTACTGATATATCAGTGTGCAAAATTTCTCGTAGTTTGGCGTGAATTTGCACAAGAAGTAATGAATGACCACCGAGATCAAAGAAATTATCATAAATACCCACCTTTTCAACATGAAGCATCTGTTGCCAGATATTAGCGATCGCTTGCTCTACTTCAGTTTGTGGTGGCTCATAAGTTGCTGCCAATTCTGGGCGATCGCCATTTGATTCTGGGAGTTCTCTACGGTTCACTTTGCCATTGGGTGTCAGTGGCAGAGCTTTTAACATGATGAAAGTTGCAGGCATCATGTATTCCGGCAGTTTCTCTCTCAGAAATCTTTGTAGTTCGCTAACACTGAGTGTTTGTTTAGGAACAATGTAGGCTATTAAAAATTTGTTGTCATTGTCTTCCTGAACAGAAACTACAGCCTGTTGCACTTGCAAATGTTGACACAATACGCTTTCAATTTCTCCAAGTTCAATGCGGAAGCCTCTAATTTTTACTTGATGATCGACTCGTCCAATAAATTCAATATTGCCGTCAGGTAAGTAACGAGCTAGATCGCCAGTTTTATATAATCTACTCCCTCCTGCCACCTGCCTCCTGCCCTTCGGGTTCGGCAGTCCCCCATCGACGGGAACCGCCAAGACGGGGGCTGCCTTACCTCCTGCCTCCTCAAAAGGATTGGGAATAAACTGTGCTGCTGTTAAATCAGGTTGATTCAGATAACCTCTAGCTAATCCTGCACCGCCGATGTACAATTCACCCGGTAGGCCAATGGGTACTGGTTGCAGTTGCTCATCCAGTAGATAAATCTGCGTATTGGCAAGTGGACGACCAAGGGGTACTGTCTGTCCATGATTAATTTGCCGATCAACTGCAAAGGTAGTAACCCCCACGGTGGCTTCTGTAGGGCCGTAGTGATTGAAAATTAAGCTAGATGGTGCTTGCTGCTGAATCTGTTCAATCAGTTGCCAATTTGCAGCTTCACCACCCAGAATTAATTGCTGGCGCGGCAAGATGGAATCGGATGGTGCAGCAGCAAGAAGCGTGGCAAGGTGAGAAGGGACAATTTTTAGACAGTCAATAGGATGTGTGCGGCAGTATTTTGCCAAGGCTGCTGAGTCAGTAGCACACTCGGCAGACAATACATGCAGACATCCACCAGTACAAAGAGCAGCAAAGATGCTAGTATTACCTAAGTCTGCGGCTAAGGTAGAAACAGTGGCGAAGTTGGTTGTTGCTGATAAGTCTAACCTCTGGGTAATTCCGTTAAGGTAATTTAGAAGTTGTTGATGTTCGATCGCAACTCCTTTTGGTTTACCAGTGGAGCCGGAGGTGAACAAAACATAAGCTAAATTCTCAGTTGTCACTTCACTGATAGGATTTTCATCTTTGTGTTGAGCAATGGTATCCCAATCTGTGTCTAAGCAGACTATTTGTGCTGTATGCGTTGGTAGGGCATTTACTAATCGCTGTTGTGTCAAGATTACTGGTATTTCGGTATTCTGCAATCGGCTGGCAAAACCATCTTTGGGTAAAGTTGGATCTAGCGGTAAATAGGCTCCACCAGCTTTGAGGATGCCCAAAAGTCCAATAATCATCAATAGCGATCGCTCCACACAAAGCCCTACTAAAACTTCCGGCTTGACTGCTTGTTGCTGCAAATAGTTAGCAAGTTGATTGGCTTTGCTGTTCAACTGTGCATAGGTTAATTGCTGGTTTTCAAAGACAACGGCTATTTTATTCGGTGTTTTTTGTACTTGTGCTTCAAATAGTTGATGAGTGCATTTATCTTGTAGATTGTCAAGATGGGTTTGGTTAAATTCAACTAATAATTGTTGGCGATCGCTTGGACTGAGAATCTCTACTTGGCTAATTTTCTCTTCTGGATTAGCAGTTACACTAGTTAATAAAGTTTGAAATTGTCTGCCTATTCGTTCAATAGTATCGGCTGAAAAATAATTGATATCGTAATAAAATTCTGTTGTTAAAGAATGCTGGCGTTGAGTACAAGTAAGTTTTATTTTAAACTGTTCAATACAACTGTAATATTGCTCCAGAGAAAATGATACGTCGCCAGCAACGAGTTCTTCTGGTAGCTGCTCAAACTCGAAACCGATGGGAAAAGTCAGTTGCTCGTTTTCTATCGGTTCTGGCACAAAATAATCTTGCCATTCTGCACTAGCTTCTATAGTTTGATTTGCTAGTTCTACAACTTCTTTAAAACATAAATCTGGTGTAAAATAACTTTTAATTGGCAACCAAGAAGCAACAAGTCCTAGTAAGTTATGTAGTTCTTCATAATCGCGGCGATCGCTAGCCATACCAATGACGATATCTGCCTGTCTTGTAAGTCGCCAAATCAGCGTTTGCCAACAAGCTAGTAAAACGACAGCAACGGAAGTATTATACTTTTGAGCTAAAGTGGTAATCTTAGCTGTTATGTTAGGAATAATATTTAACCGATAACAGTCTACTTCAAACTTTGATAGCTGTAATAGTTTGTTCTCAAAAGGCAACTTTAAAGAGGCAAGTGTCGAAATCTTTTGTTCATCCCAGTATTGTTTAGCTGTTTGGGCATCTTCATCTTCGAGTAATTGATTTTGCCATTCGGAAAATTGGAGATATTGTACAACTTCTTCTGATACTGCGTTTTCTTGTAAGCAAGCAGAATAGGAATTGCTAATTTCAGTTACCAAATTTTTGAGTGTCCATGTATCAGCACAAAGAGAAGGCAGACTGATAAGTAAAATGTACTTATTTACTGATAGCGTCAGTAGAGATACATGCAACAGTGCGCCTTGCTCAAAATCGAGAGAAAAACCGCGTGCTTCTTGGAAAAAATATTCTATTTTGCTTGAGAGTTTTTTTGGTTCACAATGACTCAGATAAATGTCACGCCACGATAAAATCTTCGTATTTCCTAAAACCATCACCGGAATTTTCATTCCAGGTAGGTGTTGAAAAGTTGTACGCAGAATTCCATGTCGAACAACGACTTGCTCTAAAGCAGCTTTTAACGCTTCTGGTTTGAGATTGCCTTTAAGAAGAATAGCACATTGAGCAAAGTAAGCTAAACTATGCTGCTGTAATGACCAAAGATGCTTTTGCTGAGGAGAAAGCCGAAACCCCTGAGTTATTTGATTTGGCATATTGTCTACTCACTTAACGGTTTATGACAAACAAAGACAGCAGTAGCAGTATCAGACCTTTGCTCTACTCCCAAATCACGGTTGGTATCATATATGGTAATTTTTCTAAATCCTACCTGTTCTAGAGCCGATTTAACCTCTGTTGTTGAATAAGCTTTTAAGAAAAAACTCCTGTCTGAACGTTGCCAAAGACCATTTACTAATTGGAATCTAGTAGTATCCTTTCGACCAATTTTATTTTCTGTATCGTAACTCCAAATATCCACCCAGACATTATTATCTTTGACACCACCACCAGAATTACTATTTATCCAATCTAATTCACACAATTCTTCCAAATACAATTCAAAAGCAAAAATTCCATTTTCCAGTAGTGCATTATACACATTTTTTAATGCATCTTTAAATTCCTCAATGCTGAGGATATAGTTGAGGACAACATCTGTCGAAATAGCTGCATGGAAAGTTGGTGGCAATGTAAAAAATCGGGCATCATCTAGAATAAATTTCCCATCTGGTGCATTCTCCCTTGCAACGTTAAGCATTCCTTCAGAACTATCAAGTCCTGTTACTTGATACCCTCTTTTCAGTAATCGTTGTGCAATTTGCCCTGTACCGCAACCCAGGTCAAAAATGTGTGCTCCTTCTAGAATATTTTTTAGAATTAATCTATCTATACAATTTAATCTAATCTCATGATGCTCTATACCTTTCAAGTCATACATAGAAGCTATAGTATCATGATTGGTATTGCGTTGTTTGGAATGCACCATAATTTTTATCCTCCTTTGATAGCGATTAATAAGTTGAAAATTTCTCTCAATTGCATAATCAAATTTAAAATAATTCTTATATGGTAGATATAGTGGATTAAGAGACTCGTAAAAACTGGTTTTAAGTATCCTGAATGCTTAACTACATATAAACTAATTTTACCCTTTTAATTAACTCATTAGTTATGTTTCTTTAATCATTTCGCCCATTGCTACAACAATTTTACGAAAACCCACATAAGGATTCCGTCCGTGGGCAATCAGCATATTATCTAACATCAAAATATCGCCTTGCTGCCAAGGAAAGCTCGTTTGAGATTGCTGATAAACTTCATCGATTTCTGCAATAACTGAGTCTTCTATAGGAGTGCCGTCTCCGTAATAAACATTACGCGGTAGCTGTTTATCTCCAAATGTAGACAATAAAGATTCTCTAACTTCTGCGTCTAAATATGCTATATGGTGTAACTGAATTTGATTGAAAAATACAAATTCACTAGTTTTTGGATGTACTGCCAAAGCTGGACGAACTTGGCGAGTAATTAAACTATTATCATCATACCATTCAAAATCAATCATAGCTTGACGGCAATAATTTTCTACAACTAATTTATCATTGGTACGAAAGAAGTTTTGCCAGCTTACATCCAGACTATTGGTATAGTGACGGACGTACATTAATTGTTTTTGAGCTAATCTTTCTCTGAGTTTGGGATTGATTATTTTATAAGCTTTTCGACAGTCTATAATCGGTGTTTCTCCACCTTGTTGTGCTACTTGGACGCAGAAAAACCAAATTTTCAGAGGCCACTGATGTAAGTGAGAACTTTCGTTATGAAAGAGGATAGCTTTTTCAGACGGGTAAGGAGTAGAACCATAAACCTTACCACCCTCTCCAGTCCGGGGTAAATCACCATATTCATCAAATAAGTCGGGAGAAATTACCTGAGCAAAATTTTCAAATTCCAATACTGATTTTACATTGAAACCTCTAAACAAAATTGCGCCATGTTTTAACAATTCTCTCCCTAAAAATTCCTGGTTAATTTGAGACCAAGCAATCAAATCGATATCGTTACTAGTAGGTTGAATCACTAGCGGAAATTTTTGTCCTGTTTGGAAATAACCAGTTTTGACTAATTTTTCTGGCAACGAGCTAATCGCCTTGGGAGTAATGCCGATTAA
Organism: Nostoc sp. ChiQUE01b; assembly: GCF_034531255.1. Classification (NCBI taxonomy): domain Bacteria; kingdom Bacillati; phylum Cyanobacteriota; class Cyanophyceae; order Nostocales; family Nostocaceae; genus Nostoc; species Nostoc sp. ChiQUE01b. Next base: position 152,742 of record NZ_JAVRBM010000002.1, read on the forward strand.
CTTTTCTTGATTAAATGCTTTGCGCTCTCTTTTTTGCCTAACTTGTTGTTTCTTTTCAGCTTCAGTCAGCATTTCTAAATTGCCGATCCGCACATCAGGCTGGGACATAATGCTGTTAAGTAGCGTCTGGAAATGGTTTGTCATCCGAGTGATGGTAGCAGCATCAAAAAGTTCAGCGTTATACTGCCACTTACCCAAGATTCCCTGCTCTGTTTCTGTTAAAAATAGTGCTAAATCAAACCTGGCTATTTTGTTTTCAATTTCCAACAAACTTAATGTTAGTCCAGGCAATTCTAAGGTTGGCATTGGGGTATTCTGAAGGACAAACAAAACCTGAAATAGTGGCGATGTGTTACTCAAATTCCGCTCAGGTTGCAAAGCCTCTACTAATTTCTCGAAGGGCAAATCTTGATGAGCATAAGCTCCTAATGCTACCTCGCGGACTCGCCCTAGTAACTCACGGAAACTGGGGTTTCCGCTCAAATCGGTGCGTAAGACCAGCAGATTAACAAAAAAGCCAATTAATGATTCAACTTCGGCTCGATTCCGATTAGCAACATCAGTGCCAACAATGATGTCGTCCTGCTGAGTGTAACGTTGTAGTAATATTTGAAAACTTGCCAATAGGGTCATGAATAAAGTGACACCCTCTTGGCGCGATCGCACTTGCAATTCTTGAGATAAATTAAAGGGAATGTCGAAGAATTGAGTTGCACAAGGGCTAGTTTTAACTTCTGCCCGTGGGCGAACTGTAGGTAATTGTAGTACAGGCAGGTTACTTCCTAATTGCTTTTTCCAGTAGCTCAGTTGTTTTTCTAATACTTCCCCCTGCAACCACTGTTTTTGCCAGATTGCAAAGTCTGCATACTGTATGGGTAGTTCTGGAAGTGGAGAAGGTTTTTCAGCACAGAAGGCTTGGTACAATCTTGCCAATTCTTCAACAAACACACCCATTGACCAGCCATCTGAGACAATATGGTGGATTGTGAACAATACTATATGTTCTTGCTCGTGGATACGTAGGAGAGTACATCTTAGTAATGGCCCCTGTACTAGGTCAAAACAGCGTTGCGATTCTTCTGTAATCAGTTGTTGAACAAGACCTTCTTGTTGTGCTTCTGGTAACTCCCGCAAGTCTACTACTGGTATTCTAATAGTTAGGCTGGGAGCGATCGCCTGAAATGGTTGCCCATCTACCATATAGAAGGTAGTACGCAACGCTTCGTGACGACGGATTATTTCCTGCAAGCTCTGCTCCAGCACAGCTAAATTTAGGGAACCCACGAGGCGTAAGCCAGATAGATCGTTGTAAGTTAAGCTGCCAGGATATAGTTGCTCCAATAACCACAATCTAGCTTGAGCAAACGACAATGGTAAATTGCCAGATCGGGAAACCCGGACAATGGCATTAGTTTCTAGCTTCTGTTCCAGTTTCATCACTATTTCCATCTGTTTAGCTAGGCTAGCGATAGTAGGTGATTCAAATAAGTGACGTAGTGGTAGTTCAATCTGGAAAGCATCGCGCACGCGGGACATAACTTGAGTGGCAAGCAAGGAATGTCCACCCAGTTCAAAAAAGTTGTCGTCCATTCCCACTTGCTCAACACCAAGAATTTGCTGCCAGATTCCGGCTAGGACTTCCTCAACAGGATTACGGGGCGCTACGTAGGCAAGACCAAATTCCTGTTGCTTATGTCTCTGAGGTGAACTAAACTTGGGAATTTGACAGACTGGAATTCTGTTTAAAAGTGTTGCTATCTGTGGTTCCGGATCGCCAACTATGGTATTTAGCAAACTTAAGAATTGCTCTTGAATCAGAATTACGTCAGATTGCTCGAAGCAGCGTTGATCGTAAATGATATCAACTATGAGTTCTGAACTTGGAACTATGAGCAAAGTCAAAGCATATTTTGTTTGCGAGCCTTTAAAACTAGTCTGACAAATATTAAGACTTAAATCAGAGGATTGGAGAATAGATACATCTGGAAAATTCTCAAAAACTAAAAGGCTTTCATAAAGGGGCAATGCTCCAGGCACTTCACTCCATTGATGGACTTGACCGCCAGGGCTATATTCATACTGCTGTAGCTTTAAGTTATAAGTCTGGATGTCTTTGAGCCAAGACCAGAAGGATGCTTCAGGAGAAATCTTTACCCGTATTGGTAAAGTATTAATGAAGAGTCCGGTCATCAATTCAACCCCCTCCAGTTCTGACGGACGACCAGAGACGGTGATGCCAAAAACTACATCTTCTTCACTGCTATAACGACTCAAAAGCAGCGCCCAGACTCCCTGAACCAACGTGTTCAAGGTCAGGCGGTGTTGTCTTGCCAAAGATTGCAGTGTTGCTGTGGCGGTGGCTGACAAGAAAACTCTTCGTTCGGCGTAGGGCTGTTCTTGGTCAGAGAAACCAGTTGGCTGTGCGATCGTTCCCAGTGGGGTTGGTCTGGTAAAACCCTGTAGAGTCTGCCGCCAGAATGTTTCTGCTGTGGAACTATCTTGTTTTTTTAACCAAGCAATGTAGTCCCTGTATGGACGGGGTTTTTCTAAATGTAAATCTTGACCTTGAGAAAACGCTTCGTAAAAGGCTAAGACTTCCTTGAAGATCAAAGAACCAGACCATCCATCGATGAGAATGTGGTGATGAGTCCAAATAAATTGGTAATGGTCTTGAGCGAGATGAATTAGCGTCAGGCGAATCAGTGGGGCTTTGGCAAGTCCTAAGCCTTGTTTGCGCTCTGAGTGCAAGAAAGCTTCTAGTTGCTTTTGCTGCTCGGAGGATGTGAGATGTCGCCAGTCTAGCTGTTCTAGCGGGACTTTGACTTGGAGAAGCACGGCCTGAAGTGGTTCATCCTGTTCTTTCCAGACGAAACATGTTCTTAAGATGGGGTGGCGGTCTATCACCCGTTGCCAAGCTTGCTCATAGGCAAAAATGTCTAATTTTCCCTCAACAACACCAGTCAATTGCTCAACATGGATGCCTGACTCTGGAGCATATAGTGTCTCGAAGAGCATACCTTGCTGTGGAGCCGAAAGCGGATAAATTGCTTCAATATTTTTCTTGTTCACTTCATCCTCCACTTAAGAAAAGTCTATTTCAGCAAAAGCCTTTTCTAATTTTTCTTGGCTCAGTTCGACATCAGGAAAGTCAGAAGGAGTATAACCAATTGCATCAGTAGACTGACTATGAACAATCAGGGCCCGCAGCACTTCTATGCAACCTTGAGCCAGACGCTCAACTGTGGCACGTTGATAATTGTTCTTGCTATACATCCAATCCAGTTGCAACCGACTACCCATAACAAATGCATTACATTCCAGCAAATGGCTCATGCTTCCTTGTGGACTACGGCTAAGACCAGGAGTTAAATGGGATAGTCGAAACATAGAATCTTCAGGGATAATTCGATCCAACTGACCTAAGTAGTTGAAAATAACTTGGGCTTGAGGAAGGGCTTGCAGTTGTTCAACTATTTCTGCGTCCTGGCTCATGTAGCGCAGTACGCCATAGCCAAGACCTTGATTCGGAATTTGGCGAAGCTGCTCTTTAACTAATTTCAAAGTATCTTCTGGATGGATTGCCTCACCCAGTTCCAAAAGAACTGGGAAGATAGTTGTAAACCAGCCCACAGTCAGCGATAGATCCACGTCGTCGAAAATATCTTCTCGCCCGTGACCCTCTAAATCAATCAGTAGCGTTAGCTTTCTAGTCCACTGTGCTAAAGTTTGGGCAACCGCAGTTATTAACAAATCATTAACTTGGGTTCGATAAACTTGAGGAAGTTCCTGAAGCAATGCTTTGGTTTCTTCCACCGTGAGTGTTGCTGACACAATTTGGGCAGAAGCCACTAAGTTGTCACCATCAGGATGATCTACTGGCAGAGGAGCAACGTATTTCCGTGACTTTGAAAGCCAGTAAGGTAATTCTTGCTTCAGTTCTGCTGACTGTGCGTACTCCTGTTGTCGTTGTGACCACCGCTTGAACGAGGTTGTTTTTAATGGCAGCTTGATTGCTTCACTCCGAGTCAGCTGTTGGCAAGCGATATGTAAAGCGTCCAGCAAAATCCGCCAAGAGACACCATCAATGACTAGGTGGTGCATCGTCACCAGCATTCGCGCTGGCTTTTGCACACCCAAGTCAAAAAAGGCCACCTTCAGCAATGGCCCGGACGACAGGTTGAGACTAGCCTGTACTGTCTCGGTTGCTGTCTCAATAGCTAATTCTTGTTGGTCTAGTGGCAGCGCCGACAAATCCAGCCAGATAAAGGATACAGCCTCATCTGAACTAGCATTAAACTGTTGCCAACCAGATTCTTTTTGCACGAAACGCAGACGTAAGGCATCGTGATGTACAAGTAATTGCTGTAGCGCTTGCTCGATCAGCAGCGGGTCGAGTTGTTGCTTCACTTCCAGCTCGATCGCTTGGTTCCAGTGGTGTGAATCAGGCTGATTTTGCGCTAAGAACCACGTCTGAATGGGTGTCAGGGGTAATGAACCAACGATCGCTTCTTGTTCAGCCCGAATTGTTGCGGTAATGCCTGCCATCGGTGCTAATTCGGCGATCGTTTGATGATCAAAAATTTGACTGGTAGTTAGCTGTATAGCAGCCTGCTTGGCTTTAGCGATGACTTGAATGCTGAGAATAGAATCTCCGCCTAAGTCGAAGAAGTTGTCGTAAATGCCCACCTGCTCAAGACCAAGTACCTGACTCCAGATATTAGCTAGTATCTCCTCAATATTAGTACGCGGTGGTGTATAAGCTGCGTCTAAATCAGGTCTGGCTGTATCCGGTGCTGGCAGCGATCGCCGATCTACTTTACCGTTAGAAGTTAATGGTAGTGCTTTCAGCGATATAAAGGTTGAGGGCACCATGTATTCAGGTAGTTTTTGTTTGAGAAAACTTCGTAGTTCTTCCAGCGATGGTGACTCTGGCCGCCAAACAATGTATGCTACTAAACGCTGATTGCCTGGAACATCCTCCCGCGCCAAGACTGTTGATTCTTGTAATCCTGGATACTCATGTAGTACGGTTTCAATCTCTCCTAGCTCAATACGGAAGCCTCGAATCTTTACTTGGTCATCACGACGCCCCAGAAACTCCAGCGTCCCGTCTTGTTGATAACGAGCTAAATCGCCAGTTTTATAAAGACGTTCTCCAACTTCAATGCCCAAAGGATTAGGAATAAACTTCTCTGCGGTCAGTTCCGGTCGATTCAGATATCCGCGAGCTAGTCCCAGACCCCCAATATACAACTCACCCACCACACCGATCGGCACTAATTGGCAGTATTGGTCGAGCACATAGAGTTTGGTGTTGGCGATTGGTTCACCAATTGGAATTGATCCTGATAAGTGTTGGTGAGTTGGCACTTTATAAATGCAGCATCCCACAACTGTCTCTGTTGGCCCATACTCATTGACGAGCATGGTGTCGGGAGCAAACTTTTGCCAAAAGGTAATATTCTGTGCCAATAAGTTTTCGCCCCCAATAATGAAGGCGCGAGTTCTTTGAGCAGCTTCTTCTGGTAATATCTGCTGGTTGAGCAATTCTAAATGAGCAGGTGTAATTTTAACGAGACTTAAGTTGGAATAGTGACGTAGGGCATTGCTGAGGGTTTCAGTACCTTTATCTTCCACAAGTAGCTCTACCCGCCGCCCTACTAGTAAAGGTGAAAACAGACTAGTGATTGTAAGGTCAAATGCTAGAGAGGAATGAACTAGCGTTCCTTCTCCTTCAGAGACTGTGTATGCTTGCGTACACCAGTGCAAGTAGTTGACCAAACCTCGATGAGGAATTAATGTGCCTTTGGGTTTGCCAGTGGAGCCGGAGGTGTAGATGACGTAGGCTAGATTCAGAGCCGTTGTCTGACTAACTGGGTTTTCTGTAGACTCCTGGGCTATAACTTCCCAATCGCTATCTAAACAAATGACTTGGATTCCTTGTGTGGGGATGCCGGCTGCTAGACTTTGCTGGCTTAGTAGCACAGGGGTCTGAGTATCCTTGAGAATGAAAGTTTGGCGTTCCTGGGGATAAATTGGGTCGATTGGTACATAAGCTGCACCTGCTTTGAGGATACCTAGAACTCCTATGACCATTTCTAGACATCTGTCTATGCAAATGCCCACTAGCACATCAGGGCCAACTCCCTGTTTTTGTAGGTAATGAGCTAGTTGATTGGCGCGAGCATTGAGTTCAAAGTAAGTTAGTTGCTGGGCTTGAAATCCGACGGCGATGTTTTCGGGTGTGCGATCGCTTTGTAGTTCAAACCAATGGTGGATACACTGGTAGGGTAAAGCAGTAGTTTGGGTGTTGTTGAAGCCTAAGAGTTGTTGACGCTCATTATCGCTAATAATGTTGAAAGTAGCGATCGCTCCAGTCGGATTCTTGACTATGCTGGCTAACAAAGTCTCAAACTGCCACGCCAAGCGTTGAATATCTTCTGCCAAAAAGATATTGGCATCATAATGAAGTTCATAGTTCAGAGAATCATCAAGACGAACACAGCGAAGTTTCAGGTTGAATCTATCAAGACAAGCGTATTGTCTGGAAATAGAAAAAGAGACATCCATCGCAGAATCCTGCTTTGAATGTTCCTCAAACTCAAAACAGAGCGGAAAGAATGATAACTCTCTTTCATTGCTGGTTGATTTGACAATTTGTTCCCAAGTAAAATACTCCTGCCATTCAAACAATTTGCTAGTCAATTCGTTAACGTGTTGCAAAATATCGCTGAATTTGGAATTGTCTACTAGATGACAATGAACAGGTAAATATTTCGTAAATAGCCCTAATGCTTCTTCAAGTCCCTCATACGTCCGTCCATGATAAGCAGTACCAACAATCACGTCTAATTGTCCGCTGAGTCGTCCGAGCAATACCTGCCAACAAACCAGAAAAAATATAGAAGTGGAAGTATTATATGTCCGGGCGATCGCTTCAATATTAAACGCTAGTTCTGAATTAATTCTTTGGGTAAGAAGTTTAGGTGTAAATTCTAGTTTTTCAGGACGTTGATGTTCAAAAGGAAGCTTCAAAGTGAAAATAGCAGAGATATCTTGTTTGTGCCAATACTCTTTTCCTAATTCTGTTTCTTCTGAGTCAATTAATTCATTGAAAATTTCCGAGACATCAGCATATTGTATTGGTTCATCTGAGAGCGCATTTTGCAAGTGTGCTGTATTATATGAATAGCCGATCTCTCGCACCAAATTCTTGAGCGTTGCTGTATCCGCCAAGAAGGCAGGCAAACTGACAAGCAATATATGCTTGTCGAAGGATAGCTCAATTAGGGCTAAATACCAAAGTGGTTTTTGCTCAAAGTTAAAAGGCTGTTGGCTTAATTCATTAAAAATTACCTCTAATTTAAGTTCTTGTTCAAACGGTTTCAGAGCGTTTAAATTATATTTTTTAATAGACGGAATATAGTTATCAGTTATTACTTGAAGTGGGATATCTACTCCTGGCATACAAGGAAAGTTTGTCCGCAGAATTTCGTGCCGATTGACAATATCCTCTAAAACAGTCTGAAGTCTTCTTATATTTAAATTTCCCTCAATCAGGACTTGACATTGAGCGCGATAATGCTGGCTATTGTCAGTTTTTTGCAACAACCATAGATGCTTTTGTTGCGGTGAAAGTCGAAAGCCACTAATAATTTCTTTTTCCATATTTGCTCCTCAGTTACTTGCGAGAAAATTATATTTTTCCGACAAATAGGTAACTTATTTTTCTGCTTTTGAGCATCAGTTGCTGCTTACAATTCCAATTTTATCTTTATTAAATAACCTGGCGTTTAATATTTTTAAATTTCTGAAGACGCGCCTCCTTGAGTTGTTTTTCATTCAGAATTTGTTGTTGCTTGCTTACTTCAGTGAGCATTTCCTCTAGAACATGCAGCTGAGTTTGGGGCTGTTTAACAACAGTACACAGAAGTTTTTCAAAGTATCCTAACATCTGCTTCATACTGACAGCATCGAATAGGTCGGTGTCGTATTCCAACTGCACCTTCAGTCCCTCAGTTGTATCCATCAGATTCATCAGTAAATCAAACTTTGCTCTCCCAGCCTCGATATCTGATTCCGAGAGCTTCACGCTTAAACCAGTAATCTCCAAAGGTGGCAAAGGAGCATTTTGGAGAACAAGCTTGACCTGAAACAGTGGCATCCGGCCTCTGGTTCGCTCCAGTTTCAAGGCGTTCAGTAGTTTTTCAAACGGTAAATCCTGATGGGTATATGCTGACAAAGTACAATCGCGCACCCGTCCAAGCAACTCTCGAAAGGTCGGATTTCCTGAGAGATTTGTCCGCAACACCAGTTGATTTACAAAGAACCCAATTAACCCTTCAACCTCTGGTCGATTGCGGTTGGCGACATCAGTACCCACAACTATGTCGTCTTGGTCTGTGTACCAGTGCAACAGAGTTTTAAAGGTCGCTAGCAGTAGCATAAACAGCGTTATCCCTGACTGCTGGCTCAGAACTTTTAGCTCCTCGGACAAAGCTTTTGGTAACATTAGAGTTTGTCTAGCCCCTCGAAAGGCTTGAACTATAGGTCGGGGGCGGTCAGTAGGCAGCTGCAATGTCGGAAGATTATGCAGCTGCTGCTTCCAGTAGGCAACTTGAGTCTCTAATACCTCTGCCGCCAGCCACTGCCGCTGCCAAACAGCAAAGTCTGCATACTGAATAGGGAGTTCAGGCAGCGTAGAGGGTTTACCAATACTGAAAGCCTCGTAAAGCGCGACCAATTCATGAACCAGTACGCCCCACGTCCAACCATCGGTAATAATATGGTGCATTGTGACTTGCAGCAAATATTCTGTCTCGGTCAGATGTAGTACGATGCTCCTCAACAATGGGCCTTGTTCTAAGTCAAAAAGCTGTTGAACTTCCTGAGTAGTTCGTCGCTGAACCTCCTGTTCACGCTCAACTTCCGGCAACTTTCTCAGGTCTATGATTGGCAGAGTTATCGTTAAGGTTGGGGCAATGATTTGAACCGATTCTCCTTGTGTGATCGCAAACGTAGTGCGTAGAGTTTCGTGACGGTGTACTATTTCATTTAGGCTCTGCTCCAGCACTGCTAGGTCGAGTGAACCCGTTATGTGTATAGATGCAGCTTGATTATAAGCAGCGCTGTTTGGCTCTAATTGGTAGAGAAACCACATCCGCTGCTGGGCAAAGGATAGAGGCGCTGGTTCGCGCTGGGAACGTCGAGGAATAAGTTGTAATTGAGCATTAGATTCAAAGTTTCCGCATAACCGCTTTTTCAGCAGCGTTTGCTTGACAACGGAAAGCTGAGAACGTCGCTGGGAAATTTCATCTTTTTTCTGCTCAAAGCTTATACTATCGTTCCGAAAAGTCATTTGTTTAACTCAATATTCTCTTGAGCAATATTTACCTAAAAATTTAAACTCTTTCTAATTCAGAATCTGTACTTTTATATAGTCTGGAAAAGGTTGAATCCGCGTTAAATCATTTTCAAGAGTCACAAGTTCACCCCGCTTTTCAATTTCTTTGAAACCCGCAAATTTATAAGCGATATACATCATCCGGTTGCGATTATTGGAAACAAACTCAGCACCCAGCCGAACGTTGTTGTTTTTAGCTAGATTCATAATATGGTTCAGCATAATTGTGCCAATACCTCTAGACATAACGCGACAGGACATCAGCAGAAGTTTTATGATCCAGACGCTTTTTTGGCACTCTATCAGAACTAACCCAATTTTACCGTAACTTCCATATTTATCATCTAAACTAGCAATAAAAAGTTTATGATTTTCTGATTGGCGAAAATAATTGAGTTCATCATAAGAATATGTATAACCAGTGGTATTTAATTGGTTAGTACGTACTGTTAATTCTTCTGCCCGTTGCAAATCTTCTTCTTTTGCCGAAGAGATGGTAAAACTCATCTTGAGGGTAGCTAAAAACCCTTCTGGTGTCCCAACAAATTCTTTTTCAGCATTTTGACGCTCTGTATCACTAATGTACATTAATCTTCTAATTTTAGAATCTTCTGTAATAAAACGCGGATTCATTTCTGGCATATCTAGTAGATGTGCCAGTTGAGATGCGTTGATACAGAGGACTTCCGGCAGGGAAAAGTTAACTTCTTCTAGTTCAAATGGCTGATCGTCAATGAAGGCGATCGCATCTTTCCCAATATTAATTAATTTAGCGATTTCTTGAATAGAAGCAGCTTTGGAATTCCAATTGATTTGAGGATACAGAAAATACTCTTGCAAACCAAACTCTTGAAGTTTGTCCATAGCAAGAACACAATCATTTTTACTTGCAACCGATTGTAATATCCCGCGACTATCCAAAGTTTTGATGATATTTACGATATCATCTCGCAAGTAAACATAGTTATCCTCCAATAACACACCATGCCATAGCGTGTTATCTAAATCCCAAACGACGCACTTAATGATTTTTTTGTCTTCTTGTTTGTTATTTGAAGATTCAATTTGAGTGCTAATCATGTATTTACATCCTTGCTGCTAAGTTTTGCACCCTCACAGTGCCAGTGCGTGGTGATAGGTACTCCTGATAACCGTACTCAGCGATAGTAACTTGTTGAATTTGAGTGCTACCTTCAATGATTTCCATAATTTTGGCATCTCGCAAATACCTTTCAACTGGGTATTCGCTACTGCAACCATTGCCACCATGAATTTGTACGGCATCACTTGCTACTTGAGAAGCAATTGTGGATGTAAAATACTTGGCAATTGAAGTCTCTATAATGGAGTTAGGATCGCCAATATCTTTGAGATAGCCAGCTTGATAGCATAGCAATCTTGCGGCTTTGACATTGGCAACCATGTTAGTAATCATTTGGCGAATTAATTGATGTTCTTTTAAATAAACGCCAAACTGCTTGCGATCGCTAGTATAGTGAATGCAAGCCGACAAACAAGCTTGTGCAATGCCTACAGACCCCCATGCTACACTGTATCTGCCATAATCCAGTGCAGAGGATGCCACATACGAGAAACCAAAACCCAGCCTACCCACAAGATTTTCCTGGGGAATGCGACAGCCATCTAGGTGCAATTCTGCTAACATCGAAGCCCTGACACCTAGCATCCCAAAAATTGGTTTTATCAAAAGTCCTGGGCTGTTCTTTTCAACTAAGAAAGCAGAGGGTTTTCCTTCACATTGAGCAAACACTAAAAAGACATCTGCAATTTGTCCATAGGTAATCCATTTCTTGTGTCCATTTAAGATGTAAGCATCCCCGGAAAGTGTTGCTGTAGTTTCCACACTTTTAGCATCACTACCCACGTTAGGTTCGCTCAAAGCGAAAGCAGCAATTATTTCACCAGAGGCTAATTTGGGAAGCCAATAGTTTTTTTGAGACTTATTGCCCCACTTGCAAAGAGCATGAGAAACCATGCAATGAACTGTCAGCAAACTCCGCAGCGAAGAACACCCGCGTCCAATTTCTTCATTCAGCAAGCCATAGGTAATCATATCCATAGCTTCGCCACCGAATTCTTTAGGTAAAACAGCACCTAAATATCGTTTTTGAGCGAATTTTTTAACTAGGTCTGGAGGGGTACGCTCTTGTTGATCGTATTGATTTGCGTGAGGTACAACCTGTGCATCTACAAATTCTCTAAATTCAGCTTGAGCGTTTTTTTGCTGAGGAGTTAATTCTAGTTTCATCACATCACTGAGTTAGATAAATACCACCATCCATCCAATTTTAGATTTTGGTATTTTAGATTTTGGATTGATTTCACTGATAAATTCTATGGATTTTAACATCAAAGAATATCAGTCAATTTTTGGTTTAGTTGTAGGTAAGCAAAGCTGTTTTACGTTGTACTAAATTGGTCATAGCATTTATTGTCTTGAAGTTATCAAACTCTAGGTCTTCGTTTTCAATAGTAATTTGAAATTCTTGCTCTAAAAATAAGACTAGTTGCATGGCAAACATGGAATTAACAAAACCGAGACTAAATATATCTTCATCTAACTGCAAGTCATGATCCCCAAAAAATCGCGAAAGGAAGGTTTTAATTCTTGTTGTGGTTTCTTTCATAACTAACGCTATTTATGTATTTTTAATTTATAGTAATATTCTCATTTATTGGTATAGCAATCAGAGAAAATAAAAAAGAATTTTACAGATCATTTAGGATTGCTATATGCATAAAACCCTTTGCCGCTTTTACGACCATGCAACCCCGCGTCTACCATTTTCTTCAGCAGTGGACATGGCCTGTATTTGCTGTCGTTGAAACTTTCATACAAAACTTCGATGGAAAATAAAATTGTATCTAAACCAATCAAATCGGCTGTTTCTAGCGGCCCCATTTTGTGACCAAAGCAGGTTTTAAAGATTTTATCCACCTCTTCTATTGAAGCAACTTGGTCTTGCAGAAGAAAAACAGCTTCGTTAATAGTCAACATCAACACGCGGTTGGAAACAAAACCCGGTGAGTCATTAACGATGATGCATTCTTTGCCCATCTGAGCCAACAATTTTTTTGCTGTCTCGATTGTTTCATCAGATGTATGATGCCCCCGAATCATTTCAACCATCGCTTTCATTGGCACGGGGTTCATAAAATGCATACCAATGACTCTTGGTGTTCGCTTGGTAACAGAAGCAATGCGGGTAATTGAGATAGCTGATGTATTAGCTGCAAATACTGTTTTCCCTGGACAAATGGCATCAAGCTGCGCGTAGACCTCCTTTTTAATATCCCACTTTTCGGTGACATTCTCAATTACAAATTCTGCATCTTCAAGAAATTTATAGTTAGTTGAAAACTTAATTCTATGCAGTATATCGTCAGGACTTTCTGCTTCACTGTTTTTCTGGAAAAAACCCTGAAAACGGACATTATTTTTAATTTCTTGTTTAGCACGATCCAGAATATCTTCTGAAATATCTACTAAAATCACCTGATGACCTGTTTGAGCAAGGTTTTGTGAAACCCCGATTCCCATAACACCCGCTCCGACAACACCAACTTTTTGAATTTCTCTCATCGCTACCTATTTTTATAATTTCATTTTTCATTTTTGTTGGGCGTAAATATAGTACATCGCTGAATCTTCATACAACTTTTCTTTTTCTATTACGATGTGATAATTTTTGATTTTAAGCAAGTCAGTAATTTGCTCTAGCCGCCCCTGTTTATCACCTACTCCTATGACAATCTGCTTGATTTTTTCCAATCTTCATGCTTGATACCTTTAATGACATCAAGTTCGCTTTTGTACGCATCAATTTTTAGTAAGTCTATGCGTTCGACATTTTGCTCGCCAAGGACATCAGAGAGGGTTCTCAGTTGGCAAGTAAAAAACTGACTTTTAAATCTTTCTTCTAGCAATTCACCAGAATATTGTATCAGGTTTTCCCGACTCTTGAGATTATTTTGCAATTGATTCAGGACGATCGCTTTTAAAACTGACTTTTCTTCTTCTCCATTAGCATAGAATGACGACATTCCATAACTATTGGGATAAAACATTAATGTTGCGGCTTTTGACTCGTCAGACAATCCGCAATTGAATAAGAAGCAAGGGAGCAGGGGGCAACAGATACAAGCTCCTGAGCTTCGTCTTCAGTTAATTCTTCTAACTCCGCTATAATCATTTCTTCAACAAATAAACCCAACTCAGCTACAGAGGGTGCTTCAAAGAGGGCACGAAGGGATAGTTCTAGTTGGAAGTTTTTGCGAAGTTGGGCAATCACCTGAATACCGATCAGGGAATTTCCTCCCAATTCAAAGAAGTTGTCATAGATACCTACTTGCTCGATACCTAACAATTGTTGGTAGAAGTTAGCAATTTTGTGTTCGAGTTCACTGCTAGGAGCAACATAAGAATTCCGTAAGTGTGGGCGCGAGTGTAGCGAAAGCTCTGATACTGTTTCGCTATTCGTTGGCAATTGATATTCTTGTGCTTCGCCGCCTTGAAAGTGTTCTGGTGAGCATGTCTGCGAAATGGCGACAACTTGTGTTTGTTTGTGTGGTTCAATCCAATAACGCTGACGCTCAAACGGATAAGTCGGTAAAGGCAAACGATCGCGACGCTGATGAGAATAAAATCCTGCCCAATCTATCTGCACTCCTGCAAGCCAAAGCTGACCTAGTGTATTCAGCAAAAAGGCAATATCTGATTGACGTTCGTAAGAATGCCGCAGCGATGGCAGGACAACTCGATCTGCTAGGCGATCGCTCTGGAAAATACTGAGTGCTAAACTGCTCAATGTCTGTCCAGAACCAACTTCCAACAGAACCGGATTATGTTTTTTGGACAATTCTTGCACTGCCGCAGCAAACTGCACAGCTTGGCACAGATGCTTAACCCAGTAGCTGGGATCTGTTGCTTGCTCTGCTGTAATCCAAGTTCCCGTGACGTTGGACAGATAGGGAATTTTCGGTGGTTGGAGATTGAATGTTTTAACTAGATCGTGTAAGTTGGGTGCGATCGCCTCCATCATTTTTGAATGAAAAGCATGAGAAGTCACAATCCGCCGACACGCCAAACCCTTTTGGGTTAGGTGGCGTTCCAATTCATCCACAGCCTCGGTGTAACCTGAAATTACACAAAGAGATGAGCCGTTGATTGCTGAGAGGGAAAGTTTCTCACTTAAGAAAGGCTGCACCTCTTGTTCTGTCAAGGGAACAGCCAGCATTGCCCCTGCTGGCAACTGTTGAATCATTTGCGCTCTTTTGGCAACAAGAGTCAGAGCCTCTTCCAGGGATAAAACTCCTGCTAAAGTTGCCGCTACAAATTCACCGATGCTATAGCCAATCATGGCGACAGGACGAATTCCCCACTCTAACCACAACTGAGCCAAAGCGTACTCAATGACAAAGATGGCTGGTTGGGCGAGAAAGGTTTGATTTAGTTTTTGGGTGGCTTCATCAGCTGGTTCTTCACCACGACCGAGCATCTTTCGCAAATCCAGACCTGGTTTAGGTGGGTTCTGTTTTTGAGAACTATTTTTAGGATACAGCACATCCCGCAGATCCAGACCAAGGAGAGGTTTTAGCAACAGGCAACATTTGTCAACTGCTTGTTGAAACGTCGGCTCAACTTGGTAAAGTTCAAGAGCCATGTTAATGTAATGAGTTCCCAGCCCAGGAAACATCAAAGCGACGGGGCGATCGCGCAACCCATCCGCAGGACTGGGCGTGTATGCAGCGTATTCGCTTGTCTGTTGAATACTAGTCAAAACTCGTTTTGGATCTTGCAGTGCATTCATTGCATCATCAACATCCTGACAAACAACCACCCGTCGATAGCCCATAGCCCTGCGCCCCACCTTCAGGGTATAAGCCACATCAGCCAAGTTTAAATTGGGATACTCTTTCAGGTGATTAACCAAATTTGCCGTAGCTGATAAGAGTGCTGATTCCGTTTTCGCAGAAAGAACCAACAGATGATATTTCCTCCCCTGCCCCCCCTGCTCCCCCTGCCTTCCTACCGGGGCTTCCTCCAAAATTACATGTGCATTAGTTCCCCCAATACCGAAGGAACTAACTCCAGCCCGACGGGGGGTGCCATTGGTTTTCCATTCGGATAACTTGGTGTTGACATAGAAAGGACTGTTGTTGAAATCAATCTCAGGGTTGGGTTGCTCAAAGTGTAAGCTGGGTGGAATCAACTTGTGTTTTAGAGCCAGAACCGTCTTAATGAAGCCAGCTATACCTGCTGCTGCATCTAGATGTCCGACATTAGTCTTCACCGAACCAATGGCACAGAAGTTTTTTTTCTGGGTACTTGTACGGAAGGCTTTTGTTAAAGCCTTAACTTCCACAGGATCTCCTAAAACTGTACCGCTACCGTGACACTCAACATAGTTGACTGTCTCAGGCTCAATATCGGCTACAGCAAGAGCTTGTGCGATCGCTTCGGCTTGCCTAACTAAGCTAGGTGCTGTGTAACCTACTTTCAAAGCTCCATCATTATTGATGGCGGAACCAATAATCACGGCATGAATACAGTCACCATCGGCTAGAGCATCTTCCAAGCGCTTGAGAACTACTACTCCAACTCCGCTACCCCCCACAGTTCCTCTAGCTTTGGCATCAAAGGTACGACAGTGACCATCGGGAGACATAATTCCCCCTTCTTGATGTAAATAACCAGCTTTTTGTAGGACATTTATAGCCACACCACCAGCTAGAGCCATATCACATTGATAACTGAGCAAATTTTGGCAAGCCAAGGAGATTGCAACTAATGATGTGGAGCAGCCAGTTTGCACATTAATACTTGGGCCTTTTAAATTTAATTTGTAAGAAGTGCGTGTAGTTAGGAAATCTTTTTCATTACCCAGCAGCGTTTGTTGACCAATTTCTAAATTCAGTAAGTTGTTGCGGTTAGAAGCAATGTTAAACAACAAATAGCTGTTCCAGCCCATACCCCCATAAATACCAATTTCGCCTGCAAAGTTTTCAGAATCGTAGCCAGCATCTTCCAGAGCCTGCCACGAACACTCCAAGAAAAAGCGGTGTTGGGGGTCCATAATTGCTGCTTCTCTTGGGTTAAAACCAAAGAATGCAGCGTCAAATAATTCTATATCTTCTAATACTGCTCCAGCTTTTACATGGCGAGGGTTATTCAGTATAGCTGGGTCAATTGCTGAATTTAATATATCTTCATCCGTTAAGACAGAAATCGACTCCACACCATCTTTGAGGTTTCGCCAAAAATCATTAATACTTTTGGCTCCAGGAAAACGGCCAGCCATGCCAATCACAGCTATCCCTTCCATATTCTCATTTCTGAAAGTATCATTAGCGAACATTGGCTATCTGCTCTTGAGTTTGCAATAAAAAGTCTTTCAAAAAAAATTCGTTAAGCAAAAAGATTCAAAAAAATAGTTTTAGGGTCATTCAAGTCAAGGCTTCCACCTAATATTCTTGATGGCTGTTTATCTTCACTGGTAGTACTCCTTAAAAATCATTCAGTAGGAAAGTTTGTTCTTATACTTTATGTGGCAGATGGCTATGAAAAGCCTCAACCGCCCTTACCACTCTGTATATAAAAAACCAGATATTTGCAGGACATTGAGGCTTGCAACACCTACTATAGGCATATTGCATTGGTAACTGAGCAAACTACGGGATAAAACTTCTTTCTTTTGCCTTTTTAACTCCTTCGGAGTTCGCCAGTCACTCATGGGGGAAACCCCCAAGACCGTGCTGGCTCACTTTTTACTTTTGCCTTCTTGTACTAGGACTATCTCGTTCGTTACTTGTGACAGACATAGCACATCCTGCCATTTTTTACGAGTCCATCTAACTCTCCTGTCAATTCACTTTCATTTGCTGCCAACTCCCGATTGACATCATAAACTTTCACTTCCTTGAACCCGACCTTTTCCAAAGCTGACTTAACTTGTTCGGGGAAATAAGGTCTTTCTACTAAAGTCACATCTGAACGCTGCCAGGTTCCATTTATCAACCGAAACAATACTACATTTCTTCGATATATTTTTTCTTCAGGATAATAGTTTCTAGATAATAGATTAAAGGCAAAATCATCTCGAACATCGCTATACGAATCATTATGGTTTAAAATATACTCTTCTTCCTGACTCAAGTCGAACGCAAACCAGCCATTTTCTAGCATTGCTGTATACACGTTGTAGAAAACACTTGTCAATTCTTCAAGACTTGTGACATTTGAAAAGGAATTCTGTGTTGAAACAACTGCATGGAATGTAGGCGGCAATTTAAAAAAGCGTGCGTCAGATTGGATAAATTCACCATTGGGTGCATTCTCGCGAGCATAGTGCAACATCTCTTTAGAGAAATCAAGCCCAGTTACTTGATACCCTTTCATTAACAATTGTTGTATTAATTCTCCTTTCCCACAACAAATGTCTAAAAAATGTGCTTTTTCTGGGAGAGACTGGAGGATAAATTTTTCTAAAAACGCCACCCAAGCTTGGCTGGTTGCTGAACCTGCGCTGTACCAAAAAGCCAAAGCATCATAGTAGGCTAAGTTATTTTTATCTTCATGCATTAAATTTGCGTTCTCTAATTTACTTTCCATGATTTTGATTTTCCTAAAAGTTTTTAAGTAATTCACCCAGATTGTACTAATATCAAAAATTTAGGTAACTGAAGATAGAGAAAATCAACCGTTGGTTATCGCTAAATGATCTACGACCGTGCAAAAATCTGGAATTATCAATCATTACTAGATCACCAACTTGCCACTGTATTTCTTCAGTTAATCTATCCGTTACCTCCTCAATTTCAGAAATAACTGTATCGGGAATCGGTGAACCGTTTTCAAAAATTACTGATTCTTTTGAATTTAAAATATTGTTGGCAAATGCATTTTGATTACTATACTTAGTTTTAATTACGGCTGGACAAATATATGTAAAAGAGATAGACTCATCTTCGTTGATAAAGTAACTTACTCCCTCTAGATTTTCCAGCATTTGCTTCACATTAGCTAAAGTAGCCCCTGCTCCAAGAAAATACTTCCATTGTTCGGCAGAGTAATTTATATCAAACCTGATTTTTTTAGAAAGAAACAATTGTTTCGATTCTTCACTTAGTTGTTCCCACACTTGGACACCATCACAAAATAAAGTTTCACCGTCCTGTGCAGATGGAACACCACAGCAAAACCAAACAGCATCTGGTCGAAAGGGAGTATTAGCATTTTCACAATGAGGCTCAATAAAGTGCGTTCCTTGTGCTACCAAAGAAACAAACCCGTCTCTTGAATCAACGCGGGGTCTGTTAGTCTCTCGGGTAAATCTAGAACTAAATTGTTCTGCAAATGCTTTCATCTGCTCATGAGTAACTCCAAAACCTCGAAAAAGAAGAATTCCAAATGACTTGAATAAATCTTTAATTTCCCCTACGGGGAGGCAAAGAATATCTTTGCCTTCGTCACCATACACAATCTTTCCAGTGCTGGTTTCTAGTGACTCGATTTTAAACATAATGGTCATATTCCACATCGGCTAAAAGCTAATAATTATCTGTAGGAAATTTTATTTCTATACTTTCAGGACTTACGCAAGATGTGCCTGAAAACCTGATTATTGCGTAGCGGTAATTCATGAATTACCGCTACTTTCTTTATGTTTTGCGTAAGTCCCAACTTTGTTTGGCAAATGGCGATGAAAAGCTTCGATCGCTCGAACCACTCCGTTTTCTGCTTGGATCTTTCGCCCCATTGCAGATGCACGAGCTTGCATTGCCCGATCGTTGGTGGCTAATCGAATCGCATCTGCTAATCGTTGGCTAGATAATTGGTGTGGCAAAATCGGCTTTGGGCCTAGACCTAACTCTGCTACACGATGCGCCCAAAAAAATCGGTCATCTCCGCTGGGTATGGTTATAGAAGGGACACCCGATCGCACGCCATAAGCTAATGTACCAGCACCTCCATGATGCACAAGTGCTGCCATTTGGGGAAATAGCCAGTCAAATGGCACCCATTCGGAAAGTTTAAAAACTTTATCTGATAAATCGAAATCCTCACTGAGGCTGTTTTCGCCAGTGAGTTCTCCTGGTACTTGTAAGATACATCTTTGATTTGTTTGAGCGATCGCTTCTAATACCAATTTCAGTTCCTCCTCTGTTAAACCACGACCAGCAACGTACACTGGCGGCGACCCAATTGCAATAAAATCTACTAAGTCTATAGGTGGTTGCCAACTTTCAGGACAATCTATAAACCAGTAGCCAGTAACGTGCAACCAATCAGGCCATTCAGACGGTTTAGGTAGTAAAGATGGGCTGTAGCCGTAGAGAAAAGGTAGTTTTTGCTGGTGTAGGCGATGAACTGGGCTTAACCACCAAGCAATAGGAGTTAATTTTAGGACTTCCTGTCGCCACCGATTTATCGGCCCTCTAACAGATCGCCATAAGAGTTGATCGAATAAGAAGTAGGTTAGCCGATTATAGATTCCACCTAAATGTAATTCAATTGGTGCAGCAGGGTGAGGAAAAGCCTGTGTTGGACTAATAGGTGGGATACAGGCTGCATAGCAAGGTACACCCAACTTTTCTATGATGTCATAACCCAGCAATGAAAATTGACTCAAGATAATTGCCTCTGCTCCCTGGCAAAGATCGAGGAGTTTAGACAGGTAGCTATCTTCAAGAGGTTGCAGAACACTCCTAATATTATTAAAGATGTAAAAGGGGTTGGGATGGAGCCATTTCCAGAATGGCTCTGTGGAAAATTCTTCTGCATGTAGATCCATACAAACACATTCCAGACCCCATCGGCTGATAAATTCTTGACGAGCCTGATTAGTAAAAACAAGTAGCTTTACTACATGTCCTGCTTGTTGCAATCCCAGTCCTAAAGCAACATAAGGTTGAAGATCGCCAAGGGAACCACCTGTAACAATCGTGATACGCATATTTCTAAATATTCTTTATCTCTTGGTGCGAAGTTGTTTTTGGCGATTTATCACCTCTTTTTGCTTCCCAGCGCGATCGCGAACTTGCTTGGTTTCTAGCTGTGCGTCTTTTCCCTCATTTAAATATTTCGCCAACGAATCTATTGTTGGATGCTCAAGCAGTTCAATAATTGATAAGTCTTGCTCCAACAGTTCCTTGAGTTGGCTATGAACTTCAGCAATTAACAACGAATGACCACCTATGTCAAAAAAGTTATCATTAATACCCACCTTTTCTAGGTGAAGTACCTCTTGCCAAACAGCAGCAATTGTTTGTTCTACCTCAGTAGTGGGTGGTAAATAAGTAACTTTTAACTCTGGTCGAAACTCTTCCACAACCAAGAGAGATTTTTTATCTATTTTACCATTAGAGGTTAATGGTAATGCATCCAGTTGTAAATAAGCTGAGGGAACCATGTACTCAGGTAACTTTTGTTTGAGAAATTGACTTAGTTCGCTGATAGAAGTGGATAATGCCCTGAAAACAATGTATGCAACTAAACGTTGGTTGCCTGAGACATCTTCATGCACCACAACTACAGACTCTTGCACACTCGGATGCTCTAAAAGAGCCGCCTCAATTTCTCCTAGTTCAATGCGGAAACCTCGGAGCTTGACTTGGTTATCAATCCGTCCCAGAAACTCAAGAGTGCCATCACAACGATAACGAGCTAGGTCGCCTGTTTTGTACAAACGCTCCCCTGGTTCGTTGCTGAAGGAGTTGGGAATAAACTTTTCGGCTGTCAGTTCAGGTAGGTTCAGATAACCTCGTGCCATTCCTTGACCGCCAATGTAGAGTTCACCCACAAGGCCGATTGGCACTGGTTGCAAGTGTCGATCTAACACATAAAGCTGGGTGTTGGCAATTGGACGACCAATGGGAATTGAGCCTGACTGCTGCTTGTCATTTACCTGGTGAATGCAGCAGCCAACTACGGTTTCGGTTGGCCCGTATTCATTCACTAATATCGTATCAGGAGCAAACTTCTGCCAGAAAGCAATGTTCTGTGCCAATAAATTTTCACCCCCGATGATGAAAGCTCGCGTCCGACCTGCTGCTTCTTGAGGAGAGAACTGCTGACCAAGCAACTCCAAGTGAGCAGGTGTAAGTTTGACCAAGCTTAAATTAGAGCTTTCCTTCAAAGCAGTGTAAAGCGTCTCGATGCCTTGGTTTTCTGGTAGCAGCTTTACCTGACAACCCACTAGTAAGGGTGAAAATAGACTCGTGATTGTGAGGTCAAACCCTAAAGGTGAGTGAACTAGCGTCCCTGTTCCTTGCTCAACTGTGTAAGCTTGCGTACACCAACTTAAGTAGTTGACTAGCCCTTGGTGGGGAATCAATGTTCCCTTGGGCTTGCCAGTGGAGCCAGAAGTATAGATGATGTATGCCAAGTTTTCAGGGGTTGTTTGACTGACCGGGTTGGCTGTATTTTCCTGGGCTATGTCTTCCCAATTAGTATCTAGGCAAATGACTTTGGTTTCATTTGTGGGTAAGCTGGCTGATAGACGGTGCTGGGTCAACAGTATCGGTACATTACTATCCGCGATGATGTAGGCTTGTCGTTCTAGTGGATAGGTTGCTTCAATCGGCACGTAGGCTCCACCGGCTTTGAGAATGCCCAATACTGCAACCATCATCAGTGGCGATCGCTCTACGCAAATCCCCACCAGCACATCTGGCCCGACTCCCAATCGCTGGAGGTAGTGCGCGAGTTGATTTGCTCTGGCGTTGAGCGAACTATAGGTTAGTTGCTGCTTCCCAAATATCACAGCGATGTTATCTGGGGTTCGCTCTACTTGTTCTTGGAACAGATGGTGGATACACTTATCATTTGGGTAAGTGGTTTTTGTATTGTTGAACTCAATCAGCAATTGCTGCCGCAGGCGATCGCTCAGAATCTCTAAGCGACTAATTACTGCTTCAGAATTGTTGGCGATGCTTTCTAACAAAGTCTGAAATTGTTCCGCCAAACCTATGATATCCTCAGTTGAGAATAGATTGGAATCATAGTGAAATTCGTAACCTAAAGAATCTTCCCGACACAGACAAGAGAGTTTTACTTTAAATCTGTCAATATATGCGGACTGCTGATAAACGGAAAGTGATAAATTGTTGTCTACAGAATACTTTGGTTGTCTGTGTTCAAACTCGAAACAAAAGGGGAAGAAAGAAGCAGCTTCCGCAGTCTGTTCTGGGGTAAAATATTCCTGCCATTCAGCATTCTGACGGCTAAATTCGTTAACTTGCTGCAAAATCTCGCTAAATGTCCGGTTTTCTTCGAGATGACAAACAAGCGGTAAATATTTTGCAAATAGCCCGAAAGCTGACTCTAATCCCTCATAGTTGCGACCATCACAGGCAGTACCAATCAGAATTTTTGGCTGTTGTGTGAGTCGCCAGAGTAAAATTGCCAAGCAAGTTAGTAAAACGACTTCTGTCGTAGTTTCATACTTCTGGGCGATCGCTGCAATTTCTGCTGTTAACTGATCAGCGATCGCACCAGTGAGAAACTTCGGCGAGAATCCTGGTGCGATCGCAGGCTGATTTTCGCTTGTCAGCTTTAAAGTAAAAAGATCAGAATAATCTAGCTGACACCAATACTCTTTTCCGGATTTTGTCTCCTCTGACTCCAGTAAGTCATTGAGAATTTCCGATACATCAGCATACTGTATCGGTTCATCAAATAGCTGTTCGCCATCTAAGCAAGCTGCATAAGAAACAGCGATTTCACGCACTAAATTCTTCAGCGTTCCGGCATCCGCATAGACAGCAGGCAAACCGATCAGCAACGTATGTCTCTCATCGGACAACTCAACCAAGTCCAGATGCAAAAGTGAACCTTCCTCAAAATCGCCAGGTAGCTGACTTACTTCCTGAAAAAGTGTTTCAATTTTAACTTCTTGTGCTTGCGGAGTCAGACCCCTAAAATTATGCTCATGAATTGATGTGCGATCGCGATCGTTACCAACAGTTCCCACAGGTAGCGGATCGCTAATAATTTGCAGAGGGATATCCATCCCCGGCAAACAACGAAAAGTAGTACGCAAAATTTCATGTCGATTTAAGACATTCTCTAAAGCCGTCTCGAAAAATTTTCTGTTGAAATTTCCCTCAATTTGGATAGCACACTGAGCACGATAGGGTAGCGTTGCCTCCCCTTGCTGTAACAACCATAGATGCTTCTGCTGTGGTGAAAGTCGAAAACCTCTGATAACTTTCTTTTGCATATCTCTAGCCTGTATTTTTTGCCCTAAATGGCTCTGTGACTATAGGGTTCAGCCATTCCCACCACAATTTTTCGACAACCGACAAATGGCGCACGTCCATGAGCCACGAGCATATTGTCTAGCATTAAAATATCTCCCTCCTGCCAGGGGAAAGTTACCGTTTCTTGTTGATAGCAAGAGCGAATCTCGTCTAACACGGAAGATTCAATAGTCGAGCCATCACCATAATAGGTATTTTGGGGAAGGTCTGACTCTCTAAACTCTGCTAAAAGGGACTCACGCATCGTTGATTCTAAGCTTGATATATGAAAAAAAGCAGCATGATTAAACCAGAGCATTTCATTAGTTTTTGGATGCTTTGTAACAGCCTGACGAACTTGTTTTGTTCTCAAGCAATTACCGTTTTTCCATTCAGTCTCAATGCCATTTTTGCGACAGTACTCTTCGACTTCTAGCTTGTTCGTAGTTTGAAAAACTGTTTGCCAGGGAAGACCAAATCCGTTGCCAAAGTTGCGAACATACATCACCTGTTTTTGGATAAATAGTTCTCTAATTTTTGGGTTGATGTGTTGAAAAACTTTTCTCACATCGGCAATTGGTGTTTCTCCTCTTTGCTGCGGCGCTGTGATGCAAAAAAAGAATATTTTTAAAGGCCATGTATGCTGATAGGAATTTTCATTATGTAGGAAAATACTTTGGCTTGCAGGATAATCAGTTGACGTATAAATATTACCATTTACGTGACTGCGGGGCGAAGAACGTTCTCGATACTCTAGTAACTCTCCTGATATAGATTCGATGAACTCCTCAAACTCAACCACTCCATTTACCTTGAAGTTCCGAAAAAGTATTCCTCCATATTTCAGCAATTCTGTTTCGATAAAAGACCGATTGCGTGTAGCCCAAACTGCGAGATTAACTCCTTCAACAGTAGGCTGGACTATTAAAGGCAAAAACTTTCCACTCTGAATAAATTCTGTTTTGATTAATCCTTCTTGGGACAAGCTCATAGCTTGCCGCTTTAGGCTTGGCAACTTTTTGATCTCAAACTTGTCGGTTGAAGATTTTTTCATAACTATGCATAAATGAGATATAGGAATCCGGTTTTATTTTTGAACAAAATTAGGTATTTGTAGGGTGCGTTAGCGTTTCGCGTAACTCACTGAATCCTTAAGAATGGTGCGTTACGCTGTCTCTGACACACCCTACGTATTTTTTCAAAAATCAAATAGTAGTCCTATAGTAAGCGTTTGTCTGGACTAGAAAACTTTAAAACTTGGCGTCTTCTCTACGACACGCTTCGCGTTGGCGGAAGCCTCTCGTAGAGAAGGCGGTTCGTTATCAATAAAAATCATTTTCACAACTGAGATAGGATTGCTATAAAAACTTTGTTTTAGCTAGAGAAAGTAACTCATTAAACTCATTAACCTCAACCTTTCGAGATTCAATTTTTCTCTAATGCCAACTCTTCCTCAATCACTTTCCGCTTCACATGCTTAAATTTATGAAGACTAGCTTCTTTAATTTCTTGTTCTTTTACAATTTGTTTTTCTCTATCTGCTGCAACTAAAATTTCCTTGAGGACGTTTAACCTCATCTTGGGTTGAACTACAACAGTACGTAAAAGTGTTTGAAAATGTGACAACAACTGTGTGATAGTAACAGCCTCAAACAAATCTGTGCTATATTCCATCCAACCCATCAAACCTTGCTCTATCTCCGTCAGATTCAACAGCAAGTCATACTTTGCAGTTTGACTATCAACCTCCGTCACACTCACGGTTAGACCCGAAAGCGCTAAAGGCGGCATCGGTACATTTTGTAGCACAAGCTTGACTTGAAATAGGGGCGTATGACTTAAAGTGCGTTGTGGGTTTAATACCTCCACTAGTTTGTCAAAGGGCATCTCCTGATGCGTGTAAGCCCCTATAGTTAACTGGCGCACTCGCTCTAATAACTCTTCAAAAGTGGGGTTCCCAGACAGGTTAATACGTAATACCAGTTGGTTGACAAAAAACCCAATCAGTGTCTCAGTCTTCGCTTGATTGCGGTTTGCAATATCTGTACCGACCACAATTTCTTCTTGATCTGTGTACCAATGCAGCAGCATTTGAAAGGTTGCTAGCAATGTCATAAACAGCGTCACTTCCTGCTGCTGACTCAGCACCTTGAGAGCATCCGTCAACGACTTAGACAGCACTAGAGATTGCCGTCTACCTTGGAAAGTTTGAACTGCTGGTCGGGGATGGTCAGTGGGCAGTTGTAGTATCAGGAGATTGTTCAGTTGTTTTTTCCAGTAAGTTAATTGTGACTCCAATACTTCCCCTTCTAGCCACTGACGTTGCCAGATTGTATAATCTGCATACTGAATGGGCAACTCAGATAAAGGTGAGGGCTGTCCGTAAGAAAAAACTTCGTAGAGTATTGTCAGTTCCCGAAACAAAACTCCCATAGACCAGCCATCAGATACAATGTGATGCATTGTCAACAACATCGTATGTTCTTGTTCGCCGCACTGTAGAAGAGTCACTCGTAACAATGATCCCTGCGTCAAATCAAAAGGCTGCCGAGCTTCCTGAGTGGCTAACCACTGCACCTCGGCTGCACGGTGAATTTCAGGGAGATCCCGCAGATTTACCACAGGCAAGGTTAAGGTGAAATTTGGGCAAATCACCTGCATTGGCTTTCTCTCTACACTAGTAAACGCCGTTCGCAAGGCTTCATGTCGTCGGACGATTTCATTGAAGCTTTGCTCTAGCGCCGCTACGTTGAGTACACCTTTGAGGTGAACGACAACAGAAATGTTATAGAAAGGGTTGTCTGGCTGCAATTGGTCAAGAAACCATAGTCGCTGTTGGGCAAAAGATAGAGGGTGAAAGTCGGTGGGTTTTGGGATTTGGGTAAGGGTTACTGACGGTATACAAGCTGCCGTTGTCAGTTTGGCAAGTATCTTTGTCGCTAGGTGAGTGATGTGAATACCTGCAAAAAAGTCTGCGATAGGTACGCTAACTTCCAGATCATCCTCAATCTTGTTTTTTAACTCAATGACTCTTAAAGAATCCAGTCCTAAGGAGGTTAATGGCTGTTGAAGGTTGATTTCATCCAGTGGAATTGCAAGTACCCGTGCTATCTGTTCTTGAAGATAAGACTCTAACAACGGCTGTTGTTTGCGTGGGGTGAGGGCTAAAAGAGCTTGACGCTCTAACCTACTTTCGTTTCCATCAATATTAATAGTTTTCTGAATACTGCTACCAACGACTTCCAGCTTGTTCGCCAGAAAATCGGCTTTTGTGGCACGGCGTTGAATCTTGCCACTAGAGGTTTTGGGAATAGTGCCTGGTTTAATCAGCACCACTGCGGATACTTGTACCTCATGCTCCTCAGCCACAGCTTGACGAATTGCTGCAATAACTTCCTCAATATTTGGTTTGGCGCGAAACTCCAACTCTTGCACCATAACTAAGCGTTCTTCATTCTCTGCCTCAACTGAGAAAGCTGCACTACTACCTAAACGCAATGATGAATGGCTACGTTCCACAGTCAACTCTAAGTCTTGCGGATAAAGGTTGCGACCACGGATAATGATTAAATCTTTGGCTCGACCTGTAATAAATAGTTCTCCGTTGTCCAAAAAACCTAAGTCACCTGTGCGTAAAAATAGCCGAGAATTTTGGTCTTTGAGGGAGGCGTGGAATGTTTGCTCTGTCTGTTCAGGACGATTCCAATAACCTTGACCAATACTGGGCCCTGATACCCAGATTTCCCCCACTTCGTCGGGTTGACAACGCTGAAGAGTCTCTGGGTGTACAATGACAATTTGCTGTTGTGGTACACTTTGACCGCAACTGACAAAGGTCTGAATATCATCACTAGTGGCTGCTTCAATGACTTGATGCTTCTCCAATGCAGATTTTGCAACTGTTTTGCTAGGAGGTAAAGCTTTTTTGATCCCACCGGAAACCATCAGAGTTGCTTCCGCCATACCATAACAAGGATAGAATCCTTCTAGACGAAAGCCACACTTAGCAAAAGTGGCTGAAAATCGCTCTAGAGTCTCTAGTCTGATGGGTTCAGCACCATTAAAGGCGACACTCCAACTACTTAAATCAAGACTAGACTTTTGCTCAGGAGTAATCCTTTGAATGCACAACTCATAGGCAAAGTTGGGGCCACCACTAGTTGTACCCTGATAGTGAGAAATTGCCTGCAACCATCGATATGGACGTTGTAAAAATGAGGTGGGAGACATCAAGACGCAAGGAAACCCTCCATATAAGGGTTGCAGTATTCCACCAATCAGTCCCATGTCATGGTAAACAGGTAGCCAAGAGACAAACTGACTCTCAGGCGAATGTTCCATGATTTGGTAAGTCACGGCAGCATTATGTAGTAGGTTGCCATGACTAAGCATGACACCTTTAGGAGTGCCTGTAGAACCAGATGTATATTGCAGAAACGCTAGCATCTGCGCGTCAATTGCAGGTTGTTGCCAAGAATCTTCTATGCCTTGGGCCAGGTTGTCAGTTGTCAGCCAACCTAAATTTCCCTGGTCTGTGTGTTTTGTCAATAAAGATTTGACGTTAGGGAGGAGGGTTGTTGTCGTTAAAATAATTGCTGCTTGTGCATCTTTGATGATTGCCTGAATTCTGGGCGTATTACGTTGATTGCGCGGCGGGTAAGCCGGAACTGCCACTACTCCAGCATATAGGCAACCGAAAAATGCACTTAAGTAATCCAGTCCCGAAGGATAGAGCAATATAGCACGTTCTCCACTTAAACCAAGAGCTTGGAGTTGAGATGCTATAGCCCGACTGCGACGATCCAACTCATGGTAAGTTAGCGTTGATTCCTGAGTTTCGCCATCTTCGAGAAAGGTGAACGCTTGTGTGTGCGGCTGTGTTGAACTGCGATCGCGCAAAAGATCAACGACTGTCGTACACTGATGGGAAATTTGTGGAAATCTATTGAGAATTAAAGACATTTTCCGCCTCAAGCAATCAGATGCACGTAAACAATGGTGAAATCAGGAAAGCTAGATTAGAGCAGGGGGAGAACCCCATTGATAAATCTAGGCGGCTCAGTAAAAAGATATCAAGAAAGCTCATTGCAACCAATCTCGGTTCAAATCCTTTTTCCATAAATTTAGTTGCTCTGCGATCGCCTACGGAGAGTTTTCTCCCCCTCCTCCCTAACTGACCCAGCTTCAAGTGCCCTCCTTTTCGGTCAGTCACGTCAATTTTGGCTCAGGTATATTGAGAGTTCTTTTTAATTAGCACTAGCACTATATAGCAATTTTACTGCCTTTAGCAACTTGCTCATAATAAAGAATACTTATCAATAAGAGTTAATAAATTAGCTGCCACTATTCGAGAAAATTCTTTGTGTATTACCGTAAATACAAATGAATGTGTACGATGAGGGCTTTATTAATACTGGCATTTTGCCCCAAGTACTACATATTTTAATTACTCAGTACTAGCCTCAAAACCCCTAATTTATCAAGAAAAGCCCAAAAAAGTAATCTAACTCGATCGCGCTACTTCTGGACTAGTCTTGGTTTATACGATTAGGTACAAAATATCAGAATATCGACTTTACACTATAAAGTTTTTTGTATGAATTAGTACTAATTAAGAGCAGTAGTATTGTTGAAATTTCCCTTTGATTGTGTAAATTATTATTTGTTTTTATTTCATTAAGCTTGCTTTTTTAATGCAAATAGATTTCAATACTCTTTAAATGCTAGTATCTGTCAACTAGATATTGAGTGGTGTAACTGTAACGGAGTCAGAAAACAATAATGAGGTCTAAACAGTTTGTTCTCGGTCTATTGCTGACAGGTGCGATCGTGGTGTTGGTGACAGAACCTACTAGAAGTGATGATATTTCCTCACTTCTAGTTCATAAGACTACAGTGTCCACTGACGCTAACAAAGGCTTTACTCAGCAAACACGCCTGATTCCCAAAGAGCAGACTGTGTGAAGCAATCCGACAAATTCGGCAAGTAAGTCAGATAGAGAATCGAGCCAAGAGCAACCAATTGTTATTAGTGCAGTCGCCAGCACAACAAACAGCGCCTTTTCAAGAAATCGTGCAAGTTAGGGGGGGTGAAGGCAAACCCCACTTCTAAAGTTGTGGGGGTAATTTTACAGACTGATAAAGGACAACAATTGCAAGTAGTAAATTTTAGGCTTTGGGTTAGGTGCATATTTTGTCAGCGATCGCCTGGGTGGTAAATTTATTCCGCGCGACTACAAGATACCTGCCTATACCAGATTCGATGCGGCTCTGTTTTACCAACGCGACAACTCGGAGGTTGCCATCAACACTGAGAACTATAATCATTTTGGTATTGATATACTCGCTTTCCAAATCCAGTCTATTTAATTCGCATTCAACGTAAAAGTGAAAATTTAAGGAAGATGTAAATTATGACTCATGCTGAAATCACTTCTAACAAATATAGACAAAAATTTGAATTTATAGATTTCAGAAATGGTAAAATTTTTGATTTTGCAGTTTTACTAATATGCTGCTTAAGTTTCGGATTTAGCTGTATTGAATCAAGCGTTAATATTGATAGCTTTCATTGGGGATTTATGTATGTACAAGCCCTAGATATAAAAAGAGGCTTAATTCCCTATAAAGAAACATTCAATGGTTATGGAATTATAACAAGTTTGATTCAGAATCTTTCTCTAACTTTTTTTGGAGAAAGAATGATATCTATAGGGATAATGACTGGTGTTTTTTATGCTACAAGTATTTTCTTTTCATATAAATTATTTTTGAAAATTCTACCTAAATATTTAGCTTATTTATCAATTCTTTTGATTTTTCTTTTGCATGCATATATTATCTATCCATGGCCAAATTACTACTCATATACATTTTTGTTATTATCCTTATTAATAATTTTTAGCACTAATCAAAAAAAATATTTTTTTTTAGCCGGATTATTTCTAGGATTATCTTTATTGTCTAGAAACTCATCAATTATAGCAATAATACCTCCGTTTTTATTATTTTTTGTTTATAACATTGTTTTCAAAAAAACTGAAAGAGATACTTTTTCAAAAATTGTATTTTTTAGTTTGGGATTTTTAGTTCCGCTTTTGTTATTTTTATTCTTTTTAATTAATCACAATACCTTAAACGACTTCTTAATTCAAAATAAAATTATGTTGTTAGACTCGGCTAGAAACATTACAATTTTAAATTTTTTACCAAGACTATTAAA
The DNA here is from genome assembly GCF_034531255.1 of Nostoc sp. ChiQUE01b. Taxonomy (NCBI): domain Bacteria; kingdom Bacillati; phylum Cyanobacteriota; class Cyanophyceae; order Nostocales; family Nostocaceae; genus Nostoc; species Nostoc sp. ChiQUE01b. Next base: position 183,629 of record NZ_JAVRBM010000002.1, read on the forward strand.
AAATATTTTTACACTTCAGGGAGAAACTTTTAATCCTGATTCCAGACTATTTTTCTTTACAATTATTTTTGTATGGAATCTTGTGACACTATTTTATATTTTGTATCAATTACTATTGAATAAAATTTTAACTAAAGACGAAAGTATTCTAATAGTATTTTGCTTAGTTACGATTTTTGGATACTTAAATGCAATTCATTACTATGAAGTTTTTAGATTAGTCAATAGTTCATCTCTTGGTATTGGAGTTATTATTCATACTGTTTTTAGAATGTCTCAACGGCTTAAACGAGAAATTAAAATTATCATTATATTACCATTAATCTCTATCTGTTTTATTTGGGGAAATAGTATTATTTTTTCAGAAACCAGTTCTGTTTATTTTCCATGGAAATTAGATGTTCTAACAGGAAAAGGAGTTATGACAACTGAAATTGGTATTTTAAAAGGAAAAATTTTGAGTAAAAAATACTATGATTTTTATCAAGAAGTCTATCAAAAAATATCAGAAAATAATCATGTACCTTATATAGTAAATTATACAGACGATTCTGTTGCTATGGTAATTAATAATTTACAAAGAGTTCAAATATCATCATTATCATCATTGTATTTTGCCGGAGTTGAACAGGCATACCTTAATGAAGCTAACAAAATTCAGAAAATAATTAATGCAAAAAAGGCAGTCATACTTTCAATTAAAGATCTTCACATACCTGGGTACAAAGTTGTTTTTATTAAGCCTTGGGTTTATGGTGAAGTGCCATGGTTGAATGATGATAAATGGGATGAGTCATTGTATATTAGTGTTCCAGAAAACGTTGTCTTGAAGTAGAATGCACGAGCAACGCACCTTAAAGTGGCACAATTAGAGTTGGCTTTCAAAGAAATAACAGTCAGCTCGCCAGATATCTAGCAACAGGATGAGTTTTTCTTGAATTAAGCTTATGCATTATCCTTCAAAAACGTTTGTAAAGTTCCTGATAGTAGGGGCAATAAATACACTTTTTGGCTACTTGATATTCACTATATTAATTTTACTAAATATCCGCTATGAAAGTGCAGCTTTAATATCAACTATGTGTGGAGTATTATTTAACTTTAAAACTACTGGTCTCATCGTTTTTAAAAATAAAAAAAACACTTTAATTTTTAAATTTATAGGAGTTTATGCTATTATTTACTTATTACAAATATTTTTATTAAAACAATTTTTAAATCACAAAATTAATATTTTTATAGCAGAAGCTTTAATTTTACTTCCTCTCGCATTATTATCATATATATTAAATAAAATATTTGTTTTTTCAAAAGGTAAAGAAGACAAAGAACAAATGTAAATTATAAAAATACTGTTTGCAAAAGGAAAAAATACGGAGGGCTTAACATTGACTTATATTTCTGTTGTCATACCTGTCTATAAAGCTGAAGATTCTCTACATGAGCTGTATCAAAGGTTAAAATCATCTCTTGAAATGATTTCTCAAGACTTTGAGATAATTTTAGTTGAGGATTGTGGAGGCGATCGCTCCTGGGAAATCATACTAGAATTAGCTAATAAAGATCCGCGAATTAAAGGAATTCAATTTAGTCGCAACTTTGGTGAGCAATATGGTATTACAGCTGGCTTAGATCACTGTAATGCGGAGTGGGTTGTAATTATGGACTGTGACTTGCAGGATCGTCCTGAAGAAATTCCTCGTTTATATGCTAAAGCACAAGAAGGCTACGATATAGTATTGGCTAGGAGAGGTAAGCGAAAAGACCCTATTTTGAAGCGCCTTACTTCCTGGCTATTTTATAAAGTTTTCAACTATCTAGCAGATACTAATTATGATGGACAAGTTAACAACTTTCGTATTGTTTCTAGGAAAGTAGTAGACAGTTTTCGTGTCTTGCGTGAACAACTAAGATTTTTTAGTCTTTTGGTACAGTGGATTGGTTTTCCCACTGCTAGTATTGACGTTCAACATGGTAGTCGTTTCACCGGAAAAAGTACATACACCTTTAAGAAATTGTGGAAACTGGGAAGCGAAACTTTAGTTGCTTATTCTGATAAACCTCTGCGATTATCAATCAAGCTGGGTTTCTTAATATCTTTCCTAGCTTTTCTATATGGCACTTATACTTTTATTAATGCCTTACTTTATGGAACAACCGTTACAGGCTGGACTAGCCTGATTGTTTCTTTGTATTTTCTCTGCGGAATTATTATTGCTTTTTTAGGAATCATTGGTCTTTATTTAGGTAAAACTTTTGATGAAACAAAAAGAAGACCACTATATATCATTAGACAATATTCGGATAGTAAGGACAGCAGTGCATCAAGGTTATATTTAAGTAACCGTTCAGGGAGGTAACGAGACAATGAAAGTTACAGGCGATTTGAAAGAAAATCAGACTAGCATTCAGCAATATCGATTGATTGATTTGCCGAAAATTACTGATCCTCGTGGCAATTTGACTTTTGTTGAAGCGAATAAACATATTCCTTTTGAAATCAAAAGGGTTTTTTATGTTTATGATGTGCCTATTGGTGCAGAAAGAGCCGGACATGCTCATCGCAAGTTACAGGAATTTTTAGTGGCAATATCAGGTAGCTTCGATGTAAAAATCAATGACGGTTATCAAGAGAAAAAATATCACATGAGCTGTTCACACTCTGGTCTTTATTTAGACTCGATGATCTGGTGCAAAATTGATAATTTTTCGCCGGGAGCGGTTTGTATGGTTTTGGCATCAGATTTCTATGATGAATCTGATTATTATCGCAACTACAAAGATTTTATAAAAGCTATAAAAGGCAGAGGATGAAAATATCGTTTCTTGATTTAAAGGCATCTTGTTTAGAAATAAGACAAGAATTAGATGAAGCCTATAGAAAATTTTTAGAGTCCGGCTGGTACATTCTTGGGCAAGAGTTAGAAGCTTTTGAAGCAGAATTCGCCTCTTATTGTAATGTGCAGCACTGTATTGGTGTGGGAAACGGTTTGGATGCACTATATCTCATATTAAAAGCAATGGATATTGGCTTAGGTGATGAGGTAATTGTTCCAGCCAATACTTACATTGCGACTTGGCTAGCAATTTCTCATGCAGGAGCTACACCAGTTCCTGTAGAACCTAATGAAAAAACTTACAATATTGAACCAAAGAATATTGAAACAGCAATTACTTCTAAAACCAAAGCCATCCTAGCAGTTCATCTTTACGGTCAACCTGCTGATATGGATTCGATTAACGAGATTGCTACACGATATGAACTTAAGGTAATTGAAGATGCTGCACAAGCTCATGGCGCACTTTACAAAGGTAGAAAAGTTGGTAGTTTAGGAGATGCAGCAGGCTTTAGTTTTTATCCAACTAAGAATCTGGGAGCATTAGGAGATGGTGGAGCAGTAACAACAAATGATGGTGAATTAGCAGATAAAATTAATCTGCTGCGAAACTATGGCTCTCGTGTGAAATATTTAAATGAAATTAAAGGTTTTAACAGCAGGCTTGATGAATTACAAGCTGCCTTCTTAAGGGTGAAGCTAACTAGGCTTGATGAGTGGAATGCTCGCCGTGCTTGGGTCGCTAACCAGTATCTTGAAAAACTTTCCAGCGTAACAGATTTAACTCTACCTTTTGTTCCTGCCTGGGCAGAGCCAGTATGGCACTTGTTTGTAGTACGTCATTCAAAGCGTTCTGATTTCCAGAAGCAGCTGAAAGATTCGGGAATTGGCACTTTAATTCATTATCCTGTTCCACCTCACTTATGTGATGCGTACATAGAAGAACAGCATTTAGGCAGTTTTCCTATTACAGAACAAATGGCTAAAAATGTTCTGAGTCTACCGATAAGTCCTCATATGACTAGTGAAGAGGTCATGAGAGTGATAAGAGAATCTAATGTATCTTTAATGAAAGATACGACTACTACACTGAAAACTTCTTCGCTTTCGTACAACTAGCCGCTACTATTATCTGTTTTAAACGCTTTTGAGAGAAGTTCTACTCCCATTCACTTATGAATATAAACGAGATCGAATACCAAAAGATGGCCAAAATAGAGGAAAGTCTTTGGTGGTTTCGAGCGCTCCATGAATTGGTACTCGCTGCACTTTTGAAGTTATCGAACGATAAAGGACTTACGATTCTCGATGCAGGTGCAGGAACGGGAGGACTGCTCAACTTTCTGAAGCAACATGGATACTATCAGCTTCGTGGATTTGATATATCTCCCTATGCTATCGACTGTGCACGAAGGAAGGGTATCTCGCTTGAGTTTTGTAGCCTACAAGAGATGTCACAACAAATTGCGCCTCAATCTATCGACCGTATTATCTGTAATGATGTGCTCTACTTTCTCTCTCAAACCGAGCGAGAAGATGTTGCTCGTCAGTTTTACAACGCGCTAACTCCAAACGGATATGTACTCTGCAATCTTCCTTCAGGACAGGCATTTCGTGGTATTCATGATGTAAGTTGGGGTATCTCGGCGAGAGTAAATCAAAATGACATTCCTACGTTTTTCCCCTCTCATCTGTTCTCAATACACACAACCCTGTTTTGGCCTTTTCTCCTTTCTCCACTTATTTATATCGTTCGGACTGCACAACGTATTCGACTGCGATATGGAACAAAGACGATCTCCTCTGATACCTCATTACCTCATTTCGTTATTAACAAGATTTGTTATCAGTTAACAGCGTTTGAAAACAGATTTTTTTCATACAAGCCTTTTGGAAGCTCTCTATTCATTGTGGCTCAGAAACGTCTATTATCGTAAATGACGCCTAATGTGATTAGGAAAAAAGCGGGAGAAGTAAGTTTTAAGCTAATCGGCATTTAGAGAAAAATCCAAAAACTCAAAGGTCTTATCTCAAAAAAACCTCGTTTTTTTGAATGGAGCTGGAAAATGTCTTCAACTTATTTTCGATTTAGATCAAGACTTATAAGCATTCGACGGTATTTACCTATATTGGTAATTTTGGGATTGATGACTCTATTTTTTGTTACTGGGATAATAGGAATAAATTTTGGACAAGGCTGGGACGATGAGTATCATTATGAAACTGTCAAGTGTTCCCTAAAGTCAAGAATTCTTCTTCCATGTATTGATAACCCAGAATTTGAGTTTGCTAGATCTCAGGATAAGGCTTTTTATGACTATCCGTCCTTTTGTTATTTACTAAGTTTAATTTCATACGTATTAGGTGACGCATTCCAACATATCTTCTTAAATTCACATACATATCTTTCAATCGAAAGTTTTAGGCTTATAGTTCGCCCTGCATTTTTAGCATTATCTTGTTGCAGTGGTTTATGGTTATATTTGTCTCTTTCAAAAACTAGTAAAATTGCTGCAATAATAGCTACAGTTATACAGTTACTTTCATGGGAATTTGCCTATCATTCCAGATGGATAGCACCTGATGCCGTGATGGCTCAATTCTGTGCGCTTTGGTTGATGGCACTAGCAAGATCTGAAAATTCTGTTTATCGGCTTCGGTGGCTCGCTTTCGCAGCTATAGCTGCTGGTCTTGCAACTGCCACAAAATACACTGCTGGTGCATTACTACCTGCTACTATTTTCTTTCTCTGGTTTACAAAATCTCAAACTCTAAAAATAAGAAACTTTCCTGTCAAGACGGCAATTACCTTACTAATTTTGTTTTTGATAACTTTTATCATTATTACTCCTGGCGCGATTTTGCAGCCATTAGAGTTTATCAAAGATGTAAGGTATGTGATGCACCATTATAGTTCCACTCACACTATTGATTTTGGTGTTGCTACATATGATATTCACGATGGAGCTTTGGTATTTGCAGCTCGGTTATGGGAATACATCAGTTTTGCCTTAATTTCTCATATACCTTTGCTTTCATTCCTGCTGATGCTAACTTCATTAGTTGGCTTGACTCATCTATTTAGAACTAAAAGACAAGTTTTGGCTATAACTATAGCGGGTATTATACTTTTCTATACTTACTATTTTTCCAGTAATACTGTAGTTTTTATAGTGCGAAACTATCTATTTTTACTTCCGTTAATTGCTTTTTTAATCGGCAATGGAATTGAACGGATGTTGAACCATTCTAGATTGGCACGTTTTTTAGCACTTGTTTTGCTCATTACCACAATCACCCTACATTCTTATAATTTGATCGACTCGGCTTTGAGTATTAGTGATAGCAAGAGAAATGATTTAACATTTTTAATAGATCAATATATCAAATCACATTCTAATGAGAAGTTTGCTCTTTCAAAAAGCCTCCAGAATGCTCTGAAATCTGAAAAGTTGCCCAACGTAGTTAAACCAACAGAAGCTGATACTTTTGCTTACAGTGCTTTCGAGCTTCTTGTATTGTATGAAACAATAAAATTAAACGATTATCCGTCCACACGTCATAATACTTTTAAATGGTTAGGATCTCGTGAATTAAATTTGAACTACTATGCTGTTTGGGAGGCTCGAGATAAGATTTTACTAGTTCCGATGAAAGATGCTGATAGAATGGGTTTAACAAGCGTTTTAACCGAAAATTCTCTACCTGTAAAAAATTCTGGTACTTAGGCAGCAACGCCACGCAAAAACACTTTAGCATTGCGTTTGTTGCCAATTAAAGTTATCATCTACGACAAATACCAATCGTCGCCAGCCTAAAGGTACATAAAGCGCTCATCTGAGGAGAAAAAGTGTTATTTACGGGGTCTTGCGGCTTAGTATTTGTATTGCTGTGCTATCTAAACTAATCTCCTGCATTGTTAATGTATTGATTTACAATGCGATCGCATCGACTTTTTATTTGTTATCAGTTCAGATACAACTCTGACACACAGATGCTTTCGCTATCACTACGACAAGAAAAAAATAGTGATTTATATTTGGATAAATCAAATAAATATCTAGATTATTACAACTATTTTCATTTATCCTTGATTAGATTATCAAGAATTAGTGGCTTTAGCAGTAGGCCATTTATAGTAAGTTAATATCAAAAAAAGAAAACCCATAATCTAAGTTTATTAAAAATAATATATTTAGATAGATGACATTGACTACAAGGTTTGACGCATCTCTCTCCAGAGAGTGATGAAAGAGGGTTAAGTAAGTCGGCGCGAAAAAACCAAACTAAGTAAAGATATGCTTGTTGGGCTGCATGTACTGATGGATGGACTCCCCAGACGAGTGGGCTGGATTAAATTAACAACTGTGGAGAATAATAACCTTAGATCATAATTGTGATATTTTATACTTATATGTCTATTTTTTTAATCTTTACTACTTGAATTCTTACTTTAACATCTATCAAAAGTGAGAAATTGTTTAAAGTGCTGAAGATTGATAGCTCCTCAACTTATTGATAATAATTATTTATAAATACTTGCTTGCTAAATTGTACAGGTTGGCATTATTGTTAAACATTAAGAGGTACTAAAAACCTTGCCATCGTTCGAAAAAATTTAAATTTAGCATTGAGAAAGTAAAAATGGTGTTTTTTCGGAATCACCAATACTGCTTTAATTAGTATAAATTCTGTCTTCCATTATATTCCTCTGCATAGTTCCCCAGCTGGCATAAAGTATGGTTGTACTTATAGGGTACATTTTTGTGTACGAATAATGTTTATCTGTTAGCAGGAGATAACTATAGGACTACTATTTGATTTTTGAAAAGATACGTAGGGTGCGTTAGCGCAGAAAGTACGGCACCGAATTCTTAAGAATGGTGCGTTACGCAAAACGCTAACGCACCCTACTGGACTGTTTCAGCTAATTTGGTGCATTAGGAAAAAACAGAAAACATTGATTTATTTCGAATTTCTCAAAAATCTATTGCCCTATTTTAGCTGAAACAGTCCACTACAAATACCTAATGTTCAAAAATCAAACCGGATTCCTATAGGAGAGATAACTTTGTAGTCACTAAAGCAGCTATTAACCCAAGTTGCTAGTTATGATATTCAGGCGAATCTAACGGTGGTTGAGTTACGTACAGCCAGTGCTTTGCTTTGGCCGATCTCATCATTGTGACAAATCTGTAATTCATAACCCGCAACTTTGGGTTATTACATATTTTAATTACTCAGTACTAGCTTCAAAACCCCTAACCTATCAGGAAAAGTCCAAAAAAGTAATGTAACTTGATCGCGCTGCTTTTAGCCTAGTCTTGGTTTATACGATTAGGTACAAGATATTAAAATATGACTTGACACCAACCAGTTTTTTGTATGAATTAGTACTAATCAAGACCAGTAATATTGTTGAAATTTTCCTTCGATTGTGTAAATTATTATTTGTTTCTATTTCATTAAGCTTGCTTTTTTAATGCAAATAGATTTCAATACTCTTTAAATGCTAGTATATGTCAACTAGATATTGAGTGGTGTAACGGAGTCAGAAAACAATAATGAAGTCTAAACAGTTTGTTCTCAGTCTATTGGTGACAAGTGCGATCGTGGTGTTGGTGACAGAACCTACTAGAAGTGAGGAAATATCATCATTTAAAGTTTATAAGAGTACAGTGTCCACCGATGCTAAGGAAGACTTTACTCAACAAACAGGCCTAATTACCAAAGGACAGACTGTTGAACCAATCCGACAAATTCGGCAAGTAAGTGAGATAGAGAATCCAGCCAAGAGCGACCAATTGTTATTAGTGCAGTCACCAACATAATAAACAGCGTCTTCCCAAAAAATCGTGCAAGTTTACGATTATCAGATTCAGTAACCGTGTGGTTTTGCTCACTTTGATTTCTGCTGCTTAATATGCTGTTGTTTTTGCTCAAGTAGTCTCTACCATGTCCGCGAAAAAGCTCCGTCATCTGACCTTTATTCTGCATCGCATCTTGGGTTTTGCGATCGCATTGATTGCAATCATAGTTGGCTTAACTGGCAGCCTGATCGTTTTCCAGGGCGAAATCAATGAATTTCAATTGCATCAACAGCTTGGCACTATTATTCCCCAGGGCAATCGCTTATCGTTGGAAGTTATCCTAGATTTTGTCAAAGCCGCCTATGCCAACCAGCCTCAAATGGCATTGCAAAGGGTTTATTTCCCAACTCAACCGGATGATTTCTTTAATGTCGTGATCTCAATTCCGGGCAACGATTGGGTAGGAGTCTACCTTAACCCTTATACGGGGGCAATTCTGGGCGACAGTCTGCATCCCAACGCCGTACAGCGCTTTATCCAGATTATTTATGAACTTCACACCTCATTGAAATTAGGCGATCTGGGTTTACAGATTGTTGGCATCGTGGGTTTAGTGGGGTGCATCGTTGTGATTACGGGAATCATCTTGTGGCCTGGTTGGCGCAAGCTGATGGCAGGTTTCAAAATTAAGTGGGATGCCCACCCCAAGCGGTTTAACTTCGATCTACACAAGGTATCTGGTATTACTACCGCCATATTTTTACTGTTCACATTTTTCACTGGATTTGCCTGGAATTTGGGCTATGTTGACCCTCTGATTCGTACCATTACCTTCAGTCCATCGCTGCCTGAGCTTGTTTCTGTGCCGTTAGCAAATCAATCTCTCCGACCATTCAGCCAGCAAATAAAAACCGCTCAACTTGCCCTACCCGACGGAGCATTGCGGAGCATTGACTTAACGACAGATCCGAAAGCGCCTTTGCGATTGCGGATGAAGCTGCCTCAAGAGCGGGAGGAATACGGTATGAGCAATGTCTATCTGGATCAATATAGTGGTCAGGTTTTACGAGTTGATAATTCGTTAAAGGCATCATTAGGCGACAAGATCCTCAATTCTTTCGAGCCACTGCACTACGGCACCTTCGGTGGCTTACCTACCCGCATTCTCTACATCTTCGTTGGTCTGGCTCCGTTAATTCTATTTATTACTGGCTTTGTGATGTGGTGGTATCGCAAACCCAAGCAGAAAGATGATTATTCTCATAAACGGAGTTATATAAACTAATTCTCAAATAATCGGCTTTGTTTTAAGAAGTACTATTAGGTGTGTGGAGTATGAAACTGTTGCGTAGGCGTAGCCCGTTGTTCGCGGTAGCGTCTCTGAAAGAGAAGACATCGCTGTTTATTTCCTGTTTTTTTATTGCTGTGATTATACAACCAGCCCAGGCAAAGGAAGTAACTGAAATTCCTCGTGTACAGGAACTAAACCGTTCCGCAAGAACAGTCAAAGAATGGTTAGCTCAGATAGAACAACAGAACCCTCTTGACCAAGGAGGGAAACAGGAGAGTGAAATTGTACAAGTTACCTCAGTGAAAGCAAATCCCACCGATAAAGGTGTAGAGGTGATTTTACAAACCTCGAAAGGGCAACAATTGCAAGTAGTGAATCGCAGTTCGGGCAATAACTTCATCACTGATATTCCCAATGCCCAACTGCGTTTACCATCGGGTGATGCATTCACGTTTCGCTCAGAAAAACCAATTGCAGGTGTTAGTGAGATAACGGTAACAAACTTTGACGCTCAGACTATCCGGGTGAGTGTGACGGGGGAAACAGGCGTACCAATTGTCGAATTGTTTGACAGTCCAGATGAGGGTATTATCTTCTCTGTGGCTAGTTCTACATCTTCTGCACAACAGCCGCAGCAACAACCTCAAACGCAACCACCAAGTCAGCCAGAAACTCAGACACAACCAAGTCAACCTGCCTCTGAGAGCGATGAACCGATTGAACTGGTGGTGACGGGTGAACAAGATGGATACACTGTGCCAGACGCGAGTACTGCAACTCTAACTGATACACCTTTACGTGATATTCCTCAGTCGATTCAGGTGATTCCCCAGCAGGTAATCAAGGATCAAGGAATCACGCGGATTGTGGATGCGGTTCGCAATGTATCTGGTGCTCAGATCGGAGCAGGCTATGGCAATGTTTTCGGTGACGTCTGGATTCGCGGTTTTTACGCTGAACCCTTAGTAGATGGGTTTACTGGTTTACTTCCTGCTAATGGTGCCAACATTGAACAGGTAGAAGTACTCAAAGGCCCAGCTTCAGTGTTGTATGGAGAAGGAGAAGCGGGTGGTCTGGTCAATTATGTGACGAAAAAACCTTTAGACACCCCCTATTATTCTGCTAGTTTCACGGCTGGCAGCTACGATTACTACAATCCTACAATCGACTTGTCTGGGCCACTCACAACTGATAAAAAGTTATTGTATCGGTTGAATGTTTCCTATGAAAATTCTGGCAGCTATCGGGATTACATTGAAAACGATATTTTATATATCTCTCCGGTTCTTAGCTACAAGATTAGTGATGCCACAACCCTAGACTTCACCTATGAATATCTGAATTCTAAACAAGGGTTCGACCGGGGCTTTATATTTATACCACCAGCACCCTATTTTACGTTGCCCAGAAATCGCCTGTTAAATCAACCCGATGATTTTTCCAATAATGAAAGCCATCGTCTCGCGCTAACACTCAATCAGCAGTTTGGTGAAAATTGGCGGCTGAGAAGCAGATTTTCTGCACAATTTGATCAAGGTAGTGAAAAAGTTACCCAAGTCGGCGGGGAGCTTTTAGAGGATGGTCGGACATTGACGAGAGGGCAGTTTGGTAGTGGACCGAATTATTCACAAAATTATGCTCTGCAAACCAACTTGATTGGTAAATTCAATACGGGTGCGATCGCCCATCAACTGCTGTTAGGTCTGAAGTGGCAACGGAATTATCAAGATGTCAACAACAGTTATGATATTGATTTCCCTTCGATAAATATTTTTGAGCCAAACTATAACGTTCTACTTCCGCCAATTCCATATAGCCCGTTTAATAGCTCAAGTAACACCATAGGAATTTACCTGCAAGACCAGGTGACATTGTTGCCCAATCTGAAGTTGGTTCTAGGCGGGAGATATGACTTTCTTGACACAAGCAGTGAAAATTTCAGCAACCCTGACGAACCGCAAAAGTCTAGTGCTAACTCTCATGCCTTTTCACCGCGTGTAGGCATCGTTTATCAACCCATCGAACCGATTTCGCTGTACGCCAGCTACAATCGCTCTTTTGTAGGCAACTTAGGGACTCTAAAAGCAGGCCGGATTCAAATAGAGCCTTCGCTCGGGACACAGTACGAAGTCGGCATCAGAGCTGAACTATTTGAGAAACGACTTTCAGCAAACCTCGCAGCATACAACATTACCAAAACAAATATCCCCACTACAGACCCTAACGACGATGAATTCTCAATCGCAATCGGAGAAGTGAAAAGCCGAGGAATTGAACTGGATGTAGCCGGGGAAATTTTACCGGGTTGGAAAGTGATTGCCTCTGGTTTTCTCAATGATGCTTATGTTAGTAAAGGTTATGAGGAACTTCCCGAAGGTCGCCATCTGACAAATGCACCCTATCATGGCGCGAGTTTATGGACAAGTTATGAATTTCAAAAGGGGAACTTGCAAGGATTACAGTTTGGTGCAGGATTGTTTTTTAAAGGCGATCGCACTGCCAACATCGATGATCCGTTTACTCTACCGTCTTATGTCACAACCGATGCCTTAATCTCTTACAAACGGGATAATTGGCAAGCTGCGCTCAACTTTAAGAATATCTTCAATGTTAAATATTACGAATCAAACGACTCTCTTGTCTTCCCCCAAGCACCATTTACCCTACAGGGCACAATTTCAGTGACCTTTTGATTCCACCCTAACGCTCTCCTTTTAATCTTTTGGAACTAGATAGTTATTTCCACCTTGCTGCACTAGTAGAAGAGATCCTGTCTTAAAACTATCAAAGAAGCTTTGAAATTAACTGATAGTTAATCACCGCAAATCTAAAATCCAAAATTGATACAAGTGCGTACTCTCATTATCATCTGGCTCAGTCAAATAGTTTCCATCGTTGGCAGTAACATGACCGGATTTGCTTTCACTATTTGGGTGTGGGAGCTGACGGGTCAGGCTACGTCTTTAGCCTTGTTTGGTTTATTTGTACAAGTGCCACAAATTTTTATTATTCCCATAGCTGGGGTGATTGTAGATCGCTGGAACCGTAAATATTTAATGATGGTTGGTGACACGGTGAGCGGGCTGTTGACCATAACTGTCTTACTGCTTTACATAACTCATAATTTGCAATTATGGCATTTATATTTGGCTGTAGGAGTCAAAGGGACTTTTCAGCAATTTCAAACACTTGCATTCTCGGCGTCAGTATCAATGATGGTGCCAAAGCATCAGTACAGTCGTGCTAGCAGCATCAGCTTCCTGGCAACTTCTAGTTCTACTATCATTGCACCAGCGTTGGCAGGTGCCCTCTACGCAGTCATTGGTCTTGTTGGCATCTTAATTATCGATATCACTACTTTTGCGATCGCTTTACTCACATTGCTGCTAGTACATATCCCGCAACCTACGATTACAAAAGCGGGCACGCATGGTAGCATAAACCTGAAGCAGGATGTCTATTTTGGCTGGCGGTATGTTGCCGTACGCCCCGGACTGCTTGCTATGCTATTATTAGTATTGCTGTTCGTTTTTGCCTATGAATTTGGCGAATTACTTCTTACTCCCCTAATTCTGACACGCACTGATAATGATAGTAAAGTATTAGGTGTTATATTTTCGACATCAGGGTTGGGCGGCATTATTGGGGCATTGCTCGTGGGTGTTAGGAGTAATTTCCAGCCCCGAATACATGCAGTCTTGCTAGGTATGGCGGGTGCTGGTTTAAGCCAAACAGTGTTTGGTCTGGGGAGAGTACCGTTAATTTGGTTTCCTGCCCAATTATGTTCATCTCTCAATTTCCCAATAATGGGCAGTGCCCATGACGCTATATGGCTAAGTAAGATAAAACCTGAGTTACAGGGACGTGTTTTCGCAATTCGCTCTATGGTGATGCCGATTAGTAGGGCCTTAGCAAGCTTGATCGCTGGGCCACTAGCTGATGGTGTTTTTGAACCAGCAATGAAGCCTAATGGTACTCTTGCCCCCATCTTGGGTTGGATATTTGGCACGGGAGGTGGTGCAGGCATAGCACTCCTGTATGTCATTTCTTCGCTATGCATGTTAGTGATTGGCTTAGGTGGATATGCCTTTCGTGTGTTGCGTGACGTAGAAATCATCTTGCCAGATTATGATGCTGATGCAGAGTAGTCAGTGGCTGAGTGTAATAAGAACTTTGAATCATTAGCTTTCAGGATAATAAAAACAGTTTTATTTACAGGAGTTTTTAACATGGCAAATATTGTATTTTTTGTTAGTTTTTTACAAAACGATTTTAATAGCACTATTAAGCTGGCAAAAACGCTCAAATCACTTGGACACAAAGTATTTTATTTAGGAATGCTAGATTTAGAAGAAAAAGTTTTTAAATATGGCTTTCCATTTTTACCAATTTTAGAAAAATGGTTCCCCAAAGGATATTACAAACAAGAAGACTATAATATATTAAACTTTAGCGGATTAAGGTTATCATTAGAGAAAAAAAAATATAGGATACTTAGAAGTTCTTTAATTTATTCCTTATACAAAGGGGAAAATAGAGAAATACATAATGCAATCAAAAAAACAAATACGGATTTACTATTGATAGGTACATCTTGCTCTTCTGAAGCTTCAGTGATAGCATACATAGCTTATGAATGTCAGATATCAACTATTTATTTAACAGATATGTTTACAGAATTACCACCACCAAAAAATTTAATTCTACAAGAGGAAGAAATTAATTTAAATGATCAATCTCTGAAAATATTTTATAAATATCAATTTCACAACTGGATCAAAGCATTTCAAACAAATTTGGCTTGGTTGATTGGAAGAACTTCAGATGAAGATATTATCAAAAAACTTGCAACTATTAAAAGTAAAATTCCTTTAGAATTGTTAGATTTTTCTAGAAATCTTCCTTTGAAATTACCACACTTGTTTTTATGCCCAGAGGAATTAGATTTTCCTGACTCTTCTAGAGAAGGATGCTACTATGCCGAAGCTTCTATAGATTTGCAAAGAGAAGAGCCATCTTTTGATTGGTCAAAACTGAATAAAGATCAAGTTCTAATTTATTGTTCTTTGGGAACTACAGGAGAAACTTTTGAAACTTTAGGTATAAACAAAGTCAAACAATTTTTTCAGAATGTAATTGATGCTGTATCTCTCAAAAAGGAATACCAATTAATCGTATCAGTAAGCGATCATATTAATGTTGAAGACTTTCACTCTGTCCCTGAAAATACGATAATTGTTAATAGAGCACCACAATTAGCACTTCTCGAAAAAGCATCTCTAGCAATCATACATGGAGGAGTACGTACTATTAAAGAATGTATATTTTTTGGAGTACCAATGATAGTATTTCCTGTGAGTGCTGATCAACCAGAAAATGCAGAAAGAATAGAATATCATAGATTAGGCATAGTTGGTAATATTAAAAATACATCTGCCAATCTCATCATAGATTCAATTGAGGAAATAGAAAATGATTTTTTGTTGAAGCAGCGATTAGAAGCATGGAAAAATAAATTTAGAGAAATAGAACACTCTGAAAAGGCAACAAAATTTATATTGAATATTTTGGAACAGAATAAATACATCTAAGATTTATTAATGTATCCACCATTTATAAAATATAATGGAGATGATATTAGAAAATATGAGTAATAATTTAGAAGAAAGATATTCTTCAAATGGAGCTAAATATCTAGCTCAACATAAATATAGCGAAGCAATAGCTTTCTATAAGGAAAGCATTGAAACCGATCCTACATTAATGTCTAATTATTCGTATCTATGTTTAGCACGACTGCTTCAGGAACAAGAATCAGAGGCTATGGCTACTTGGCTATCCATTCTAGAGAAAGCAGACATAGAAAAAGTTAATGCTTGGACATTAGATCTAGTTGAAGTGCTAATAACAGAAGCTATCAGATGCGAAGGAGTCTCAAACTTTGACTCTGCGCGTAAAATGTACAGGTATGCCGCTATTGCACGAAGTGAAGCCTGGAAGAAAGTAAAAGGGTATAAGTTCACAAATGATTGGTTTAGTCAAAATCTCCCAATCTGGGAACAGTATCTAATGCACTTAGCTAATAAGCCTAAAATTAATATTCTAGAAATTGGTAGTTGGGAAGGCATGTCTGCGTGCTGGCTACTAGATCACATCCTGACTCACGAATCCTCAAGAATCACGTGTATAGATACCTTTGAGGGAAGCATTGAGCACAAACTTGAATATAACAATAGTTACATAAAATCCGTTGAGGAAAAATTTGATTTCAATATTTCCCAGACAGGAGTACCAGAGAAAGTAACGAAAATTGTTGGTAGTTCGCAAGATGTGATGCGATCGCTCCCTCTTAAAAATTACGATATGCTTTATATTGATGGCTCTCACTTAGCAAGTGATGCCCTTACGGATGCTGTTTTAGGTTGGGGACTTGTCAAGATCGGAGGTTTCATTGTTTTTGATGACTACGATTATAAATTTCCCAACAGCGTAGATGCAGGGCAGGAAACAAAAATTGGCATAGACGCTTTTCTGAAGGTATTTTGCAAAAAAATCAACATTATTCATCAAGGTCATCAAGTTATAGTTGAAAAGGGCGTTGTTGCGTGAAGTTTAGGGAAGTAGTTGATAAAAAATCTCATTATATGCAAGATTTTCTTAACATTAGACCTCCTATGAAAATAGGGACTGGGGATGGTGGGGCCCCCTCTGGGGATAAGGGGTAATGGGGACTGGGGATTGGGAAAGAGGTATTTTCATTGTTCCTTGAGAAGTTACCCAAAATCCAAAATTGTTACGTCAACCAATAGGGCGATTTCCGGGATTGACTGCATGAATATATTCACTACCCGATCGCGGCCTTCCTCGTTTATAATAAGCTTCTTCTGGTTTACCCCATCCTAGCTGCAAAATCATTTCCAAAAAGCTAGAATTTTCCCACTTGCACAAACTTGCCCACTCTGTTCTTTGAACAATCCTTTCGACATCAGATGTGACAATTTGTTGGTGTTGTTTACTATTATTAAAGCTCAAGTATAAATCCATCCCCACAGTAACTTCACACCAAAATTTTACGATGGAATTCTTAGCAGCTTTTAATACCTCTAAGTCACTAGTGAGGGCAATTAACTCAGTATCTATTTCGGGATAGTGCAAGCTTTTTCCTTTAACTGTCATTTCCCGCCAGATAATACCAGAAACTCGATTTTCTCTCTGATAGTCGTGAATTGCAGTTTTGAAATCTTGATAGGCAGTGAACTGTTGCAGTCCATCAGTTCTGATAAACTGGTCAATTACAGGATTGCCAGAGACTGTTATTTCTAACTTTAGGCGTTTTCCTTTAAGGCAAGCTTGGCGTTCGGCTGCCAAAATTTGAATTAGTTCCTGGGTGGTGTAAACCTTTGACATCAGAATACACTCTAGTTAATTATTGGGCATTGGGCATTGACTACGGACTATAGACTATAGATTAATTTCCTAAAGTGTTAACCCAGATATTTCAATATTATGCTTTGACATCGGCGGCAATGTAGTAACAGATATTACTAAAAATTAGGGCAGACCAATTTGGTCTACCCCATAAGTTATTTAGCTAACTCACTACTAAACTCATTGAATGCTCGCCGCTTTAGCTGTGCTGTTTCAGTGCGTGGTAATAAATCAAAGATTTTACGAAATTGATCGTCTATTTCTTCAAAAGGTACTTGACCCTTTTTATTCAAAACTACTTCACCTGACTTATTTAACACCACTACTTGAGGAACACTCCCAGCATAGTAATATCCTGGTTCTGTTGGGCCGTAGGTTTCTTTAGGCGGGATAGTATCTACATTAATCGGCATAATCTCTGCTACCCGACCATAGAATTCCTGTACCCGTGAAATGGAAATGGCATATCTTTTGGAATCGCTGCTATCATCCAGATAAAAAGCCAAAAATACGGGTTTATGTTCCGCTAAAGTTTGTGCCAGTGTCTGTCTGGGAGGAACCAATGAACCATTGCCAGCATAAACGACAAAGATGTTGCCATCATATAAATCATTATTAAGACCAGCAGATGCAGGTTGCATACTTATAATGAAAATACTTGCAAGCAACAACAGGCATTTGGACAACCACCTTTGCCAGCCACTAATTTGTTTATGTAAAAAAAGAAACTTTGTGCTATTCATCAAAAGAAACCTTGCAAGCTACATTTGTTGTGAGTTTGTGCTGAATTCGGCAAACTGGGCTGGAAATGTAATTACGCCCACCACTATTTTTTAAGATAACGCTTACTGAGATTATCTCTTGGAAGTGGCTGTATCGCTACGCGCAAGTCAAAACAGAGGTAAAGTAGCCCAACCGTAAGGCTTAACAATCCAAAATCGTTCGATGGTTCCTGAGCGAAGTCGTACCCCTTCTCCTTCAAAGACGCTAGCGCAAACGGGGAAGCAAGCTACGCACAGCGAGCGTCCCGCAGGGAAGGACTGAGCGAACGCGAACAGCGTCTCAAAGAGAAGTCTAAGTCCAAAATCTCAAATTCAAAATTGCGATGACTGGCTTTTTCAGTCAAGATTCGCTAAACTCACAAGATTAAATTTGCACTTTTAATTAGCAACCGCCAGAAGACTAGGGTACAGATGTGGGAAACAAAATACAATTCATAGATAGACTGCGATTGGGTTTCGCGGTGTCAGTGGCAAAAAGTGTGACGTTTATAGTGCGATCGCTGCGTCTGGGTGCTGCTAGTGTATTACCAGGCTCGATTGCTCGTCGCATTGAACCCCGACTTTTACAATTATTGAGTCAGCAAGTTAAAAACGGAGTGATTTTAATTGCTGGTACTAACGGCAAAACTACTACAGCGCTGCTTTTATGCACGATATTAGAACGCAGCGGTTTTCGCATCACTCATAATTCTACAGGTGCAAATCTGGAAAATGGCTTGATGACGGCGCTGTTAGAAAGCACCAACTTACTAGGGACGCTAAATACTGATTACGCCATTTTAGAAGTTGATGAAAATATTGTACCAAGAGTATTAACGCCACTCCAGCCACAAATCATTCTCTGTTTAAACTTGTTCCGCGACCAACTTGATAGGTACGGCGAAGTAGACACAATTAGTAAGCGTTGGACAAAAGCTATTTCTACACTACCAGCAGAAACAGTGGTAATTCCCAATGCTGATGACCCAACTTTATCTAACCTCGGTCAGCAGCTACCTCAACGGGTGTTATTCTTTGGCTTGAATGAACCAGAACATTATCTAGAAGCTATTCCTCACGCTGTTGATTCTATTTATTGTCCCAAATGTGGATATTCTTTAGATTACAAGGGTGTTTATTTGTCTCATTTGGGAGATTTTACTTGTCCCAAGTGTGGTTTTAGTAAAAGTAAACCGACTCTGGAAAGTAGTGAATGGTCGCAAATTCTGGTTGGTTTGTACAACAAATACAATACTTTGGCGGCTGCTACTGCGGCTATTGAATTAGGAGTTGATGAAGCAACAATCAGAGATACTATTAACAATTTCCAAGCTGCTTTTGGTCGGGCTGAAGATTTAGTAATTAATGGTAAACGAGTGCGAATATTGTTATCCAAAAATCCTGTAGGAACGAATGAAACCATTCGCGTAGTTACTCAAAGCACAGATAAAACTACACTTCTAGTATTGAACGACCGCACGCCCGATGGCACTGATGTATCCTGGATTTGGGACGTAGATACCGAGAAATTAGTCGAACGCGGCGGGACTTTAATCGTGAGTGGCGATCGCGTCTATGATATGGCACTACGTCTACGTTACAGCCAAAAGTCCCCTGAGAGCAACTTAAATTTGATTGTGGAAGAAGATTTACGAGAAGCGATCGCCACTGCATTAGAACATACACCAGAAAATGAAACTTTGCATATTCTACCTACCTACTCAGCCATGTTAGAAGTGCGAGAAGTTTTGACTGGTCGAAAAATTCTTTAAATTTGTCATTTGTCATTTGTCATTTGTCATTGGTCATTTGTCATTATCCCATTCCCTAAATTTATGAGTTCTCAAAATTTGGAATTAACAATTGGTTGGCTTTATCCGACGCTGATGAGTACTTATGGCGATCGCGGTAATGTAATTACTATAGAACGTCGCGCTCAATGGCGGGGATACGATGTTAAAGTGTTACCCTTAGATCAAAATTCTACAGCCACAGATATTAAAACTGTAGATGTCATAGTTGGTGGTGGCGCACAAGACCGCCAGCAAGAGATTGTCATGCGTGATTTGCAAGGTGCGAAAGCTGATGCAATGCGGGACAAAATCGAAAATGGAACACCAGGAGTATTTACTTGTGGTTCACCCCAATTATTGGGACATTATTATGAACCAGGCTTGGGACAACGAATTGATGGTTTGGGAATACTCGATTTAGTTTCTGTGCATCCTGGTGAAAATACTAAACGTTGTATTGGCAACTTAGTAATTGAAGTGACAGCCTCACGTATAGCGCGAGATTTAAAAGAGATGACAGGTAGCACACCATATTTGGTAGGCTTTGAAAATCACGGCGGACGCACCAAACTGGGAAAAGTGGAAGCTTTAGGACGAGTGGTGTACGGCTTGGGAAATAATGGTGAAGATGGGACAGAAGGAGCATTTTATCAGAATGCGATCGCTACTTATTCCCACGGCCCTTTGTTACCAAAAAATCCTTTCGTTGCAGATTGGTTAATTCAAACAGCGCTACGGCTAAAGTATCAACAGGAAATTACGTTAGAACCTTTTGACGATAATCTTGCTGTCCAAGCGCGGGAAGCGATGTTTAAGCGATTGAAAGTAAGTTTGCCAAGTGTTGCTGCGGGTAAGATTTAAATTTTCGTGTTTTTCTCGTTCCCTGACTTTCACAGGGAACACGATTCCCCGGTTTCACATAGAAAGGAGTGACAAAATTTTCATCCACCAAGCACCAGCTAATTGCTACAGAACAATCCAAAACAAATTGCATTAAAATCTTCGCCCCTCTTTAACCATCTCGCGGATTAAGGTTTTATCTAACGCCACTTCTCGCCGCAGTTGTTGCATTTTGCTAATTACTTCTTGAATCGATTTTTTTGTCGTCGGCTTTCCCCAAGCGTTATATTGCAGTACAGTGTCATCGCATGGTACAAGGTCTGTTTTATCTAACGGCTGTACAACCACCACTACTTCTACAGATGTATCTTTAAAATCAGTAGGTGTCTGAATGTGCAATATACCATCTGCCCCAATATGCGTTCGCCTTTGGCGTTGGCGTTCGCGCAGCGTCTCGAAGAGAAGCCATCGCAATTTTTTCGTTTCCATTTCTACATCGAGGAAATTATATAATTTTTCGTTTCCTGGCTTTTACAGGGAATGTAATTCAGGAAACTCTGCCTTTCATTTTAAATTAACAAAGGGCAAAGTATGATTCAAGCCTTAACCAAACAAGTAACATTTGATGAATTTATCGCCTGGTATCCCGAATCTTCAGACAGGCATTATGAACTACATGATGGGGTAATTGTTGAAATGCCTAAGCCAACAGGGAAACATTCAGAGATAGCCGGGTTTATCAATGGTTCTTTGTTTATTGAAATCACCCGTTTGTCCATTCCTTGCTTTATCCCGAAAGAATGCGTCATCAAATCAGTTAACACTGATTCAGGTTATGAACCAGATGTAATCGTTCTTGATAGACAAGCTGTTATGGATGAACCTCGTTGGAAAAAAGAATCTATCATTACGCGCGGTAGTTCCGTCAAGTTGGTTGTAGAAGTTGTTTCAACCAACTGGAGTGATGATTATGCTTTGAAGCTAGAAGATTACGAGTCTTTGGGTATTCCTGAATATTGGATTGTAGACTATCTAGGTTTAGGTGGTAGGCGCTTTATTGGCAATCCTAAACAACCAACTATCTCGATTTACCAACTAATTGAAGGTGAGTATCAAGTTAGACAATTTAGAGGAAATGACCGTATTCACTCGCCAGCGTTACCAGAGTTGAATTTAACTGCTGAACAGATTTTTCAAGCTGGAGAATTCGCGTAATTTAGAGACAGATTGAGGTTTTACATAACGCTAAAGCAACAGGCAAGTATGACTCAAACCTTAAATAAACAAGTAACATTTGATAAATTTATCGCTTGGTATCCAGAAAACTCACAACGACGCTATGAACTACATGACGGAGTAATTGTTGAAATGGCTCCTCCCACAGGTGATCATGAACAGATTGTTGGATTTTTAGTTGGGGAAATAGTTACAGAATACAAACGTTTAAAACTATCTTATTTCGTTCCCAAAACAGCATTCATTAAACCAACCCAGAGCGAAGCAGCTTACTCACCAGATGTACTGTTGTTGAATAACTCTAATTTAGTAAATGAACCTCTGTGGAAAAAAGAATCTACCGTAAGCCAAGCGGCATCAATTCCTTTAGTAATTGAAGTGGTAAGTACCAACTGGCGAGACGACTATTTTACCAAAGCAGGTAAATATGAAGAGGTTGGAATACCTGAATATTGGATTGTAGACTACCTCGGCTTAGGTGGTAGGCGGTTTATTGGCAATCCTAAACAACCAACTATCTCGATTTATCAATTAATTGAAGGTGAGTATCAAGTTAGGCAATTTCGAGGAAATGATCGCATTCAATCGCCAGCGTTCCCAGAGTTGAATTTAACTGCTGAACAGATTTTTCAAGCTGGAGAATTTTCTTAACTTACCATACACCGCCAATCTTCTGCGTAGGCGTAGCCCGCCGCAGGCATCGCTACTTATTCCCACTAATTTCTGGCATAGATTATACTGGCAAAAAATCACCAAAATATTTCAACCCAGTTACGATTCAAGTTTTTCATCCACTAGGAAAAAATTTATGCGAAATTGGCCATCTTGGATTCCTACTCCCCGGTTTTGGGTAAATGCGTAGGCGTAGCCCGTCGTAGACATCGCCCTCATCCTCTTAATGATTGGTTTACAGTATGCGATCGTCTATATTTGGGTAATTATTTCCATCTTAACTCACTTGTTACCTCAGCCTATTCTTGTCAAGTTAGTGTATTTATTTAGTTTACTAGCCCAACTTTTTCCGATTGTAGTAGTGGCATTTGTTCATCATTGGCTGCATCGATTTTTCGATAGCTTCTTTCCTGAGAGCCGACTACCAGAAACAGAGCTAGCAACA
The DNA here is from genome assembly GCF_034531255.1 of Nostoc sp. ChiQUE01b. Lineage (NCBI taxonomy): Bacteria > Bacillati > Cyanobacteriota > Cyanophyceae > Nostocales > Nostocaceae > Nostoc > Nostoc sp. ChiQUE01b. The sequence goes on from NZ_JAVRBM010000002.1 coordinate 206,742, forward strand.
GGAGTTTTTCCTAGTTTTATAAGTTGGTGGTCAGGCTTGTATGGCTGGTTGGTTAATATTCTCTCGTCAGTAATAGCATTTGGTCTTGTAATGCTTTTCTCGCCATCTCCTGACTTGTTGACTGTGTTCACTTTATTTAAGACTCAAGCGCAATCTCTGTTGATAGTCCCAACTATAATTCGAGTGATTATTGCCGCTTATCTTTATCAATTTGAGTATTTAGTGCATCAGCGTTTGATAGCAGCAGGTAGATAATATAGCAATCTTATTTAATTTGTAAAAATCGTCAGCCTCAGATCCCTGACTTCTTAGAGAAGTCGGGGATTTTGTTGTTTGCGAATGATTTAGGATTGCTATATACTTTTACGGAACGCTAAACGTAGTTCACTTCAGAGTAGGGGTACGCCTAAGTTTGTGTGCCTGTAAACTCTCCGAATTCTATTCGCTTCACTTGCCCACTAGGAAAAAAGACTTCATTGACGATTCTCAAAGACTCATCAACGGAGTTCGTAACCCCATACACGAATATCAAAGACTGATTAACGCAGTTCGTAACTCCATTAACGAATTTCAAATACTCACCGACGAGATACAAACACTCGTCCACGAGTATCAAAGACTCGTGAACCGACAAAATATACTCATTAATCGGCAAAATATACTCATTAACGAGGATCAAAGACTCATTAACGGAGTTCATAGCTCCATTAATGAGTATCAAAGACTCATTCACGAGTCAACCTAAACATTGGTAATGATAAATTCTGTTTAAAATCGCCTAAAAATTATTAGCGCTCGTGTAGTGTTACACAGCATAGTAGATTGCTTTGATATATTATTGCAGCATTCTCAATTAGCACCCGCGATCGCCTGAAACTCGAACTTCTAGGAACCAATAGCTAAAGCCACTCAAGCGGACTAAAACCTAAGTCTGGAAGGAATTTGGTCTTCTTAAGAAGATTTTGGCTATGAGCGGTATGTTTCTAACCTATGGCGCTTGTTGGGATTAGTGCAAAATATTAATAGTTGCGAGATTGTCCAGCGAATCAGGGGCATTACATATCCCGGATTTCTGACAAAGATTTAAACGACTAGCCCAAAACGTTTATGCTACTTAGGTTTGAGATAAAATACTTCGTTCACATACTGTTGTGATTCGTGCAGTGTCTAAAACGCTCAAAATCTAAGCTTGATAAAGGTTTAGGTAATAGCGATCGCACCGCTTGTGAGAAATCCTGGATATAATTTCCGTTGACAGGTAAACCTCATTATGGCAAACACACCTCAACGTTTCCTTGAAAAAATCCGAGAAGCGAAAGAGAAACAGCTTAAAGAATTAGATTTAAGCAATGATTGGAATAGTGATGATAACGAAAAATTAACAGAGATTCCTGCTGAAGTATTTGAACTGAAATGGTTGGAGGTTTTGAATTTAAGCGACAACAAATTAACGATGCTGCCAGATGCGATCGCCCACCTGCAACAACTCACCACCCTGAAATTAAGCCGCAACCAATTAACGATGCTGCCAGATGTGATCGCCCGTCTGCAACAACTCACTTCCCTGTATTTAAGCGGCAATCAATTAACGACGCTGCCAGAAGCGATCGCCCGCCTGCAACAACTCACTTCCCTGTTTTTAAGTGGCAACCAATTAACGACGCTGCCAGAAGTGATCGCTCGCCTGCAACAACTCACTTCCCTCTATTTAAGCTACAACCAATTAACGACACTACCAGAAGCGATCGCTCGCCTGCAACAACTCACTTCCCTGTTTTTAAGTGGCAACCAATTAACGACGCTGCCAGAAGCGATCACTCGCCTGCAACAACTTACTTTCCTGGATTTAGACAACAACCCCATCGAAAAGCCACCGCCAGAAATTGTTAAACAAGGTATTAAAGCAATCAGGGACTATTTCCGGCAACTTAAAGCAGAAGGTACAGATTATCTGTATGAAGCAAAGTTACTAATAGTCGGCGAAGGGGGAGCAGGAAAGACAACACTGGCGAAGAAAATTAAAGATCAAAATTATCAACTCCGAGAGGAAGATACTACGAAGGGAATTCAGGTGATGCAGTGGGGTTTTCCAACAGAAAATGAGCGAGAATTTCGAGTCAACATCTGGGACTTTGGGGGACAAGAAATTTACCATGCAACTCACCAGTTCTTTCTCACCAAGCGTTCCCTCTATGTTTTAGTGGCAGACACCCGTGAGGAAAACACAGATTTTTATTACTGGTTGAATGTAGTAGAACTATTGAGCGATAACAGTCCGCTACTAATCATCAAAAATGAGAAGCAAAACCGCCACCGAGAGATTAATGAACGCCAGTTACGAGGGCAATTTACTAATTTGAAGGAGACTTTACCAACAAACCTTGCTACCAACAGAGGTTTAGAACAAGTTTTAGAACAAATCAAGCATTACATTAAAAACCTACCCCATATTGGCAGTCCGCTCCCAAAAACCTGGGTTAAAGTCCGGGACGCTTTGGAGAGTGACGCACGCAATTACATCGGCTTGGATGAATACCTGAACATCTGCGAACAAAATGGGTTCACCCAAAGGAATGACAAGTTGCAGTTGAGCAGCTATCTGCATGATTTAGGAGTATGCTTGCACTTCCAGGAAGACCCACTTTTGAACAAAACCGTCATCCTCAAACCCAAGTGGGGAACTGATGCAGTCTACAAAGTGTTAGATAATGAAAAAGTGATTCGTAGCCTGGGCAGTTTCACACGGTCTGACTTGGCAAACATCTGGTGTGAAGGCGAATACGTCACGATGCATGATGAACTCTTGCGCCTGATGATCAACTTCAAGCTGTGCTACGAAATTCCTACAAGCAAAGAAAATTATATTGCCCCACAACTACTATCTGCTAATCAACCGTCCTATGACTGGAATCAAACCAACAACCTGATATTGCGTTACACTTACGAGTTCATGCCTAAGGGCATCATCACCCAGTTCATTGTTGCCATACATGAGTTGATTACTGAACATAAATGTGTCTGGAAAAGTGGCGTCGTTCTCAGCAAAGACCAGACTAAAGCGGAGGTGATTGAATATTATGGCAAGCGGGAGATTAAGATTCGAGTCTCAGGTCGTCACAAAAGAGATTTGATGACCATAGTTACACATGAACTCGATAAAATTCATGACTCGTACCAGCGACTGAAGTACAACAAGTTAATCCCCTGTAATTGTTACACCTGCAAAGATAGTCAAGAGCCACACTTTTATCTATTTGAGGAATTGCGGCAGTTTATCTACGATAAGGAAGACCAGATTCAATGTCGCAAAAAACCATACAAAAAGGTGAATGTCTTGGGCTTAATTGATGATGTGATGGATAGTAGAGGGCTAGTTGAAGCAAATTTTATGACAGAACCATATAAATCAGAAGAAAATTCTCAACCAGAAGTGCATAGACCATCTTCACAAATTTCACCTGCTGAACGTGGAATAGCGCTTGCTATGGCTCTGGCGGTCTTAGTAGTCTTTATTGTTCTTGTACTCAACCCACGAGCAATGGAAGGTGGTACTCTAGCAATAATTAGATTTTTAGCAGCCGCATTTGCTGGGATATCAGGTTATTTATTGACGGGTAGTCTTGGTTTAGAAGCACACGTACCTTTCAATAAAACCAATATTAAAGCTACAGGGGCATTTGCGGCGTTTGTCCTTGTATTACTTCTATTCTTTTATGGAGTCCCAGCATCTGAAAATTCAGATAAGCCCAAGCCCATTTCAGATGCGAACACAACCATAACGGCGATCGCCAGCATGAATCAACAGAGCGATCGCACTTAATATTAATAATTAAAAAGCGATCAATCTACCACAACATCTTACTGTTCTTCACCTTTTTCCTGAAGCAGCGCTAAAACTACATTTTATTGTTGTTGAAGTGCAAACTTCAAATCTGTCAACTCTAATTCTCCTCCGGTTGTTGTTAATACTAAATTAATGCCTAAAACACTTTTTCCTGTAGTTGTATAGTTAGTTGGAAGTATTTGATTAGTCAAATCAAAATTTATAGCACTTCCATATGTTATTTGATATGGAGTTGGTTGATCGCCAAGTAAAAAGGATGTGATAGCTATTTGTGCTGGTGCTTTCTTGACTACACCTTTGAAAGCTAAAGGCACGAGCCTAAATTGCTTTTGAGTATTAGAGGTATCAATCCTAATGATACATCTAGCCCTTGACGATTGTGCGTTTACAGTTATAGGAGAGACAAGTGTAAACTGATTTATTTGCGGATCGAAACTTATATTACATCTTTTATTAACCAAAAATTTTGGCTGGTTATCTATTGCAGCAGCAGTGCTAGATGAATTGGCATCATAACAACAGAAAAAAAACAAGCACATTAATATGAAAAAATTACGTGCATCACTTAATCTCAACATCATCTTACTCTCCATCAACAGAAATTTGTAATCTTAAAGAAGAATAAATTCGGTAGATTCAATTAGTGGGGGATTTAGACCCACCACTCATTGAAGACCACTAAATTTGAAATTTGGTGCGGTGTATCACCATCTATCCGCAGAATCGCTAAAAGCAACGACTAGCAACGCTTTAGGTCAAAATAAAGTCTATCGGCTGTATCAACGAAAATAGAACTTCCTCGTGAGGATTGTGCAATCAGATTAATACCTAATATTCCTTGCCCACCACTACATAAACCTGAAGCAGCTAGAACAGTAATCTTATCTTGCTCCGCAAATGCCTTACTAGATGTAAATTTGGTAGTTTTAGGAGGGGCTACGACTTGACCTAGAGCACCACCACTAAAGCTATAAGTTCTGCTTAAGCTGGTACCTTTACTCCCTCTATTAACCTCAGTAGTTCCTTGGTACAGTACTTGTACATCTTGGATGATGAAACCACTTGGAATAAAAGCTTGAACACGTAAAATACACTTTTGACGCTGACCATTGAATGCACTAAAGTTATCCAAGACGATCGATAAGCTTCTACCATCCTCTCCAGGAGCAACACTACATCCACCAGATACGAGTGCAGCTCCAAAAGTAATACTAGGCTCATCTACAGCCAAAACCTTGGTCGCAATCACGTTGATTCCAAGAATTGTAGATACAGACAGTAACACACCAAATTGTTTAAAGTTCATATTGATTTTACTTATGTTACTAGAGTTGTTTTTTCATGGAAAATGCAGTAACAATGCATCTAACCGAACTCTTTAACTAGTGCGGGATAAATCGCTAGAAGGTTTACTTCATTTAGAAACTTTATTTGCGGATCGAAACTTATATTACATCTCCTATTAAGCAAAAATTTTGGCTGGTTGTTTATTGGAGCAGCAGTGCTAGATGAATTGGCATCATAACAACAGAAAAAAACAAGCACATTAATATGAAAAAATTACGTGTATCACTTAATCTCAACATAACTTACCTCTCCATCAACAGAAATTTCTAATCTTAAAGAAGAATAAATTCGGTAGATTCAATGAGTGGGGGATTTAGATCCACCACTCATTGAAGACCACTAAATTTGGAATTTGGTGCGGTGTATCACTATCTACCCGCAGAATCGCGAAAAGCAACGACTAGCAACGCTTTAGGTCAAAATAAAGTCTCACATCCCCAGCATTTATATCGGCTGTATCAACGAAAATATTACTTCCTGATGAGGATTGTGCAATCAGATTAATACCTAATAGTCCTTGCCCACCACCACTACATAAACCTGTAGCAGCTAGAACAGTAATCTCATCTTGCTCTGCAAATGCCTTATCAGATGTAAACTTGGTAGTTTTAGGGGGAGCTACGGCTTGACCTAGAGCACCACCACTAAAGCTATAAGTTCTGCTTAAGCTGGTACCTTTACTCCCTCTATTAACCTCAGTAGTTCCTTGGTACAGTACTTGTACATCTTGGATGATGAAACCACTTGGAATAAAACTTTGAACACGTAAAACACACTTTTTACGGCCACCATTGTATGCATTAAAGTTATCCAAGACAATCGATAAGCTTCTACCATCCTCTCCAGGAAGCTGATCGGCAACTTTACATCCACCAGATCCGAGTGCATCTCCAAAAGTAATACTAGGCTCGTCTACAGCCAAAACTTTGGTCGCAATCACGTTGATTCCAAGAATTGTAGATACAGACAGTAATACACCAAATTGTTTAAAGTTCATATTGATTGTACCTATGTTGCTAGAGTTGTTTTTTCATGGAAAATGCAGTAACAATGCATCTAACCGAACTCTTTAACTAGTGCAGGATAAATCGCTAGAAGGTTTACTTCATTTAGAAACTAAATCGTTTTTAACAGTGGCAGGAATTAACTTAATGTAGGTATAGCATCGCCTTCATAAGACTCACCTGTAATAGCCTAAAGTCTTGAGATTCCAAAATGGCACTTTCTCTGTAAAATCCATGAGAGAACTCTCCTATAGATGCAAAAGTAGAATTAAGCATTAATACCTTCGTTAAAAAAAGAGGTAGTCTAGCTTTTGCCGAAAGACCCCAATACAAGAAGGCGGTAAATTCTCAAGCTAATTAATGCAGTAGTTGAGTGTCTCTATCCTGAAGTTACAAAAAGAATCTGAGGAACTTGTGAGTAAATATGGTGCTTATTAAAACTTAAATTTTGTCAGCATTCAGGCTGGAGTTTGCTGGGATATCAATAAAACTAATATTAAAACTACATAGATATTTATATCGTTTGTCCTTATATTAGACATTTGACGAAAAAGAATGTGAGGAACTTGTGAGGAAATACTGACAAAACTCGTAAAATTGATCGTCGGTCATGGCGATCGCAAGTCGCAATTGCAAAACCACTGGTATAATTTCTGTGGCTACAGGTAAGTTGGTAGTCATAATTGCTTTGTGGCTACTTCACCTGCTTTAACTATAATCTTTTCACAATCTACGATGAAATGAAGGTTAACTCATGAAGATTGGAATTATTAACCAACAGCAAACTCGGTAAATTGTCGTTTAAAAGGGGAATGAAAAGCCAAAACTATGTCTTTTTTGGGTATACCTCGACTAATAAGTTCATTGGCGATACCTCCTTCAGTACCATCGTGTTGAATCCAAATTTTTTCGTTTTTAATATCTAGATGCAAAACACAGCCATATACACGGCGCTTATTTGACCACCCCGCATGAACAACTTGGTAGCGATCGCGTTCTCTATCAAAAATAACTTCTGCTTCGACTTCTTCGTTGCTGGCTTTGATTTCACTGTAAGCTAGCAACAGTTCTTGAATAAGTTGACGGTACTCTTCTACTTTTGCCATTTCACGATCGCCTCCTCTTCTGGATCGAAAACAATCAGCCGAACTTGGTAGCGTTGGATTAATAAGCGTGGCAGTTCTAAGGTAAAAAAAGAACGATAGGTGTCTAAGGGAACTGCTAAATATAGAAGTCTCTCAGGTTGTTCTTCTTCAAGTGCTAATTGATATTTGAGATACTGTCCTAGAGCAGTACTAAATTCAGTTGTAGTAGATGGAGCAACAAAGCTTTTAACTTCAACCGCAATTTTTTCTTGATTTCGTTCAGCTGCTAAAACTTTCTCTGCACCAAGGTCGATGTACATATCCAAACCACCAAAACGGAGGAAAAGCGGGTCATTAGTGATGAGCCAACCCTCTTTCTCCAAAGCGCGTCTTACTGCATCATGGAATATGTATTTCGCTGCCATAGATACCTAACATTTGTATTTATTCCTTACCAAATCTGACTTAAATCCAAAACAAACCCAGCTAGCAAAGGTTCACCATTAAGCGTTTTTGGATTATCTAATTGTTCAACCGCAATATTAGGACGATAAATAAAAACTCGGTGTTGTTTTCTATCAATTAACCAACCAAGTTGAGTGCCATTATCAATATACTCTTGCATCTTGTCTTGCAAAATTCGCAAGTTATCAGTTTCAGAACGCAATTCAATTACAAACTCAGGACAAATCGGTGCAAATTTTTTTCGCAGTTCTGGTGGTATCGCTTCCCAGCGATCGCGTTTTATCCACGCTGCATCGGGCGATCGGACTGCACCATTAGGCAAAGTAAACCCACCACTGGAACCAAACCCTACACCTGTACCATCTTGCTTTGTCCAAATACCCAACTGAACAATAATATCAAAGTTATGTTGATCGGTTTCGGAACCAGTAGGGGGCATAATCACTAATTCTCCAGCAGCATTACGTTCAATGCGAAAGTCGCGGTTTAGCTGACAAAATTCATAAAACTGGTCGTCAGTTAGTGCGATCGCAGGTTGCAATTGCAAGACCATTGGTATAATTTCTATGGCTATAGGTAAGTTAATGGTCATAATTCATATTTTGGGGCTTCACCTGTCTTTAGGATATATCTTGGCAAAATTTTAGGGGTGGTTACAAAACCACCCCTTCAAATTTAGAATTTACTTGCAGACCCCTGAATGGGAAGTTAATTTACTCAGAAATGTTAATCGAACTTTCAACTTGAGAAGTAGCCAATGTTGGTGCAGAAAAAATCCGCGAGTACAGACTTGCTGGTTGTTGATGAGCAACAACTGGTAAAACTTGACGAGCATGGGCGGCTAATTCTACTGCTTTCACATCATAAGTCTGCGTTGCTAATTTGGGATAAAACCCGATTCCGATGATTGGCAGTAGCAAACAAGCGGTAATAAATATTTCGCGGGGTTTGACATCAGATATTACAGCATCCAAGTGCAACTCTTTATTTTGCTCCCCATAGAACACTTGACGCAGCATCGACAGTAAATAAATTGGTGTCAAAATCACGCCAACTGCTGACAGCAGCACGACTACAACTTTGAAGCTGGAACTGTAAACATCACTGCTGGCGATACCTAGAAACACCATCAACTCACCTACAAAACCACTCATTCCGGGTAAGGCGAGAGAAGCCATTGAACCAATGGTAAATAGAGCAAAGGTTTTGGGCATTACCTTAGCCATACCGCCCATTTTATCCATCATCAAAGTATGGGTGCGATCGTAAGTTACGCCAGACAGGAAGAACAAGCTAGCAGCAATCAAGCCGTGAGAAACCATCTGTAACACTGCACCACTGATACCCAGCTCTGTGTAAGAGGCAATCCCAATCAGCACAAACCCCATATGGGCAATTGAAGAGTAAGCCAAGCGGCGTTTGAGATTGGTTTGAGCAAAGGCACAGCAAGCACCGTAGACAATATTAACCACACCCAAAACTGCTAACACTGGGGCAAAAGTCACATGAGCATTGGGCAACATTTCCACATTGAAGCGGATGAGAGCATAACCACCCATTTTTAACAACACACCAGCCAAAATCATTGAACCGGGTGCTGATGCTTCACCGTGGGCATCAGGTAGCCAAGTGTGTAAAGGGAAAATCGGCATTTTCACACCGAAGGCAATTAAGAAACCTGCATAAACCAACAATTCCAAGGTTTTGGGGTATTCTTTCATTCCTAGAGTCGCCATATCGAAAGTGACGGTATCTCCAGAAAAGACAAGTGCAAAACCGGCAATCAAGATAAATATTGATGCAGCAGCGGTGTAAAGAATGAATTTGGTAGCGGCATAACGGCGGTTTTGTCCTCCCCAAACGGAAATCAGCAGGTAAACCGGCACTAACTCGATTTCCCACATCAGGAAGAACAACAGCAAATCTTGGGCGACAAACACGCCAAGTTGGGCGCTGTACATCGCTAACATCAAGCCATAAAATAATCGCGGCTTGGTGGTAACTTTCCAAGCCGCGAATATTGCGAGGGTATTTATTAAGCCTGTCAGAAGCAGTAAGGGCATCGATAAACCATCAACCCCCACAGCCCAATGCAAACCTAACTGTGGTATCCAAGGATAGTTTTCTATAAGTTGGAGTCTTGAACTCTGGAAGTCGTACTTATACCAAAAGGCATAAATCATCAGTGCAAAGTCCGCGATCGCAACTCCTAGACTATACCACCGCACAGTTCTACCTTCTTTGTCTGGGATTAGGGGGATGGCTAAAATAGCCACCAAGGGTAAGAGGATTATGGCTGTTAGCCAGGGAAATTCAATAGCATTCATCACTTCTGACAATCAATTTGCTTTATTGCTTTTAATTTAATTGTATTAAGTAATCTATACTTTTGTAAATATTATTTAACTTTAAAATATTAAATTTTTGATAAAGATAAGAACATATACTCATTAAATGTCAAACTTTCAGGATAAATAAGAATAAATACTTATCGAGTTTTGACGATTCCATTCTAAATGTAAACTTTTGCAACGTCAACAAAAAACGGTGGCTTTAGCTGCCGTTACAATACAGTTACATTTCCTGGTTCAGCCCAATTGTCAGGGCTATCTAGTCTACACGAACCTGATTGAACTGTTAAACCTAGATGTGACAATCAACTTTCCATCAGATTCTGATTAAATGCCAGTATCTTACTCAAAGGATTTGCCTTATCGCGTGATTATGGCTTGGGTTGCAAAAGAAGGTTCTCAACGGCAGTTGGCTCAAAGATTTAAGGTTAGCTTGTCGTTTGTACGCAACTTGCTACGTCATTATCGTGAAAGTGGACAATTTTGTTGCTAAACTTCGTGGGGGATATCAAAAGCCGACAATTCAGGATGAACATTTGAGTACGATCAAGTCTTGGGTGGAAGAAAAAAATGATTTATTGCTAAGGGAGTTATGGATAAATCAGTGGCCAACTATAAGGCGGTTAGACAATTAGGGGGCTGTTTAAGAATGCGCCACGAGAGAGCGATCGCCACCACCATAATTAAAAATCCACTCAAAAACGGTGTAGAACTACCAAATGCTCCAAAGCTAAATCCAGCCCATGTTGGCCCGCCAATTCTAGCTAGTGCTGATGCTGAGTTAAGAACTCCCAATGTTTTACCTTGTTGTTCAACTCCTGCAAATCTCGAACCCAAACTACTAACCGTTGTTTGACTTAAGGCAAATCCTCCTGCTAATAGGATGATAGCAGACATTAGTAACACTAGGTTTTTGGAAAACGGAATCAATAACAACCCGAAGGCAAGTGCTGTTACTCCTAAAAACAGCACCTTCTGTTCTCCAAAGCGTTTGGTAAACCATCCTACAAGTCCGCCCTGGATACTAGCACTGACTATACCTATTAATACGAACAGATAGCTAATTTGCTTTGGTTCCCAATTAAACTGCTGCACTAGCCACAGAGGAAATGTCGATTGTACACAAGAGAAAGGAAACATTACTAAAAAGGACATGATTACAAGCAGACCGATTTGTGGATGCTGCAACACCTCCTTGAAATTCTCCAGGCGGTTATTCTGGCGGTGACTGACTCTGATTTTGGCTTTATTTTCTGGATTCAAAGACTCCGGTAGAATCCTAAATGCTAAAGTTAACGCTAACAGAGATAATCCAGCGGCAGCAAAAGCTGGTAAATGGAAATTAGGATGGTAGCGATCGCTTCCTGTAAGAATACCTCCGATCGCTGGCCCGAAAATTAAACCCAGCCCAATTGCTGCTCCCAACATTCCGATACCACTGGAGCGATTTTCTGGTGTGGTGATGTCTGCCATATACGCCATAGCTACAGAAATATTAGCTCCCATAATTCCGGCTAAACTCCGAGCCACAAACAACATCCACAAAGAACTGGAAAAACCCAAACCTATATTTGCAATTACTGTACCGAATAAAGTTAATAGCAAAACTGGACGACGACCGTAGCGATCGCTGATGCTTCCCCACATAGGTGTGAAGAAGAATTGCATCAAGGAGTAGACTGCTAAAAGTAGGGTAGCTTCACTTGGTTTTGCACCATAATGTTGAGCATACAAAGGAAGTAATGGCAAGATAATTCCAAATCCTACTAAGTCGATGAATACGTTCAAAAACAATATTGATTTAGCTTTACTACTGTTCATAAAATTTTCTTAATTTACTTATTTATTTTGTTGATTTTATCAGGCTAAGAAGTTTTAGCTAAGACGTTATTTGCAATAACCAAAGAATTAACATAGACATTATTTAAAGTAGCTAAATAGCAATATAGCAATCCGATTTGATTCGGTGAATTACTCGTATAGACTGGGGACTGGGGAAGGTGGGCCCCTGAAAGGGATAAGGGGTAATGGGGACTGGGAAGAAGGAATAAAGGTGTACTGAGTTTTTTTCACACAATCAAATATGAATCCTATATCAACCTTTGTGATTATTATACTGTAGAAATTCCAAGGGCAAACTTTCGCAACGACTGTAAATATTTTTGTTTATCTACTCATGTTTACTGAAAAGGTTTAGTCATGTTTTATTAAAGTAGTCAAAAAAATTGAGAATTCGACTTCTCAAATCATCCTGAATTACAAAACTTACTCTTCTTAGTAACTTGTGAACTAAAATACTTAATCAACTCTCAATTAATTTCTCACTGCGTTCAAATAATCTGTCGCTCTACACTTAGAGTATGACCATTCATGTAGTTTAATTTGCTGATGTGGGGTTCCTCTGCCCAGCCTATATCCAGACATTTTTTACGTAGCTTACGATAGGCAAGCGGTAAGGCATCAGAAGAGGCGTGGATTTCGGTAGTCAAATCGTAAGGCGCAATTTTGGGGCTTTGAGACTCAACTATTAACTTATCTTCCTGATTGACCTTAGAATTAAACTTGCGAAAAATTTGATCTGCCCAAGGTTGGGTAAAAAAACTACGAAACTGAATGAATTTGGAAATGGTGGTTTTATCATCAATGGGAACATGGGCAACAAACAAAATAATATTCTCAGAATCAGAATAAATTATATTGGGCATATAAAAGCCGCGTGTTGTCTTTATCTGCAGACGATTTTTTTGGCGGACAAATTTCCAAAAAAATCCTTTGGTCTCTTGCTGTTTGTAATATAGCGAGGCACTTGCGCCCCAACCTTCCATATAAATCTCGTAATTTGGTAGCTGTGGTTCCTTAGCCATTCCACTGCCAATGGAATTAGCATGGACGAAAGCTGAGTGAGCAGGGTCAATAGAGTTTTCTATTAAGCGGGTGTAATGAGCATTCCATTTAAACTCTAATTGGAGAGACCGCAAAGCTGGATTTTTGACTTCGGGAAATGATGGGAGTGGGGGACGTTCATTTTCGGGAATGTCTCCCCAGAACAGCCAGACAAAACCGTATTTCTCTTGAACTGGGTAGGCATCGAGATGAGCCTTTTTAGGGATAGGCACACCAGGTTGATTAGCAGGAATTTCAATACAAGTACCATCGGTTTGGAATTTCCAACCATGATAAGGACAACGGATACAGTCGTTTTCTACCTTCCCCAAGGAAAGGGCAGCACCACGATGGGGACATTGGTCGAGGAAAGCCATCACCTTTCCTTGTGAGTTACGGTACAGGACAAATTGCTGGTTTAACAGGGGAACTCGCTGAGGCTTGCTAGTAATTGCTGAGCTGAATTCACATGCATACCAGAAGTTTTTTAACATAGCTTTTTTACTGCTTTTGAATCAATGCAATTAGTGGGACTTAGACAAAAAGTAGCCAGAAAAAAGCCTCAAATTTATATACAGAGAGACTTTGACATCGTTTTGTCTAGTTTCTTGATATATCTGGGTTTCAAGCATTTTTGAGCATTTGGTGTATTTTTCTTGCCCTGTATGGGTTTGAGGGTTGTTTGTGCCTCAAAAATGTTTAAGTCCCGTTAGATGAGTAGTGAGGATGATTTAATGCACTATTAACTCCGTTGCCACTAAACCCAAGATAAATAAGAAATCAACTGCGGAACTAACTAGAGTGCCAAAAATGCTTGCTGGTAAAGCATTACCTAAAAACATGATTAACGTTCCGACAAACATCCACGGCCACTGAGTTTCACGCCAGATATAGAAGCCCGCCATACCTACCAGCAAAGCGGTCAGGATTGTCAGAATTGGCACGCTACAACTTTTAGGTTTGTAACGCAAACTGCCAGCAAAATTTGTTGGTGCTAGTTCTAAGTATCGAAATTCGGTCAGCAATCCAAACGCAATCAGCCCGAAAGCGATCGCCCAACACCCATAGCACACAATTGGATGGCTTGCCCATACCACACCAACGTTACAGGCTAGTTTGACAGCAACCACCACTAACAGTGGAATAAATAAATTGTGAAAGAAAAAACGCAGGCGATTAAGTGATTCCAATAGTGTGCCTTCATTAATTAGACGACCTACCGAAACGATGAGATTGTCATAGATCATTCCAGCTAGCACTGATATCAATAGCAATATATTAATGTTGTGCGAATCTGCAAATAGATTAAAGCTCCAAATTGCCAATCCCAAACTTGCTAATGTATAAACTGGGTACAAAAAAGTTCCCATATTTGCATTCCTTGTATTTTCACAGAATGTGAATCTAATTTTTTCTTAAACGACATTAATTGTCGCTTCTTTAGCTATGGCAACCTTCACAATCGCAGGGTCTTGGTAACCAGCCGATGTATACCCATTTGTGTAGTGTGAGGTATTAACGACAGGTTCCTTGCCCCAGCCCATATCTAGGAATTTTTTGCGTAGCTTACGATAGGCGATCGACAAAGCATCAGAGGGAGCGTGGACTTCGGTTGTCAAATCATCAGGTATCACAAAAGGTCTTTGGGACTCAACTATTGACTTATCTTCCACTAAGGGCTTTAAGACCGACTTTCGTACTTTTTCGTCAATCCAAGATGTGGTGAAAAAGTTGCGGAGAACGATCCACCTACTCACTGTCGTGTTAGCGTCAATTGGCAAGTGAACACTAAAGATAATCATCTTGAAATGCCCAATAGGAAAATCAAATTCCAGCCAGCTAATATTGGGCATATAAAAAGATACTGTTACACGCAGAGGACGTGAGCTTTGTTTGTTGAGGATAGCTTTCGACCAGCGTCTAACTTTTGTAGCCTGATTTATTGTGACGGTAGCACTCCCTTTCAACTCTTCCATCCGCACACCGTATTCTTCAATTTTGTGCTGCTCTGCGATGCCGCTACCGATGGAGTTTGAATGCACAAAGGGTAGGTGGGAGATGTCAAATTGGTTTTCTAATACACGGCTGTAGTGAGCGTTCCATCTGAATTCACCATAAACGGCTCGCCAAGCAGGGTTGTCGAATTCAGGAAGTAGTGGCAGGGGAGGACGTTCTTCTTCTGGCAGGTTTCCCCAGAACAACCAGACTAAACCATATTTCTCTTGAACTGAATAAGCATCTAGACGAGCTTTCTTAGGGATAGGCACACTAGACTGATTAGCAGGAATTTCAAGACAACCACCGTCTAATTGAAATTTCCAACCATGATAAGGGCAACGGATACAGTCATCTTCTACCCAACCATTAGATAAAGCAGCGCCGCGATGAGGACACTTGTCTAGGAAAGCCAGCACCTCTCCTCTTGAGCTACGGTACAGGACAAATTCTTGGTTTAGCATCATGATACGCTTGGGCTTACTGCTAATAGCTGAACTAAGTTCACAGGCGTACCAGAAATTTTTTAACATGCTTTCCTCTGACTTTTAAATCAATTAATGCAATCTCAGATAAAAAGTCGAAAACTATTTATTTGGTTGTTAAGCAAAAGGCGTTTTTTACTAACTTGAGTGAAGTCAGTCTAAAACGCCTTAAACTGCTACAAAGATTGAAACATTTGCTATATAAAAATAGCAATCTTGATTACTAGGAGAATCATTAGAGATGCATTTTCAATCCACGTTTACAATTCACTGGACTAATGCATATTTCAACACTTAGTAGATTTCTATGGCAGCGGAAAGAGTGCATCAATACGTCATTATCGTATTTTCTACTCACTAACTCAATTTAGCCATTACCTGCTGCACCTTGTAATAGTCTTCCTGCTGACTGTCCTGTTGCACCTAATCCATTTGCTGTATATATTATTAGTCCTGTCGCGAACTGTCCTACTGTTCCTGCTGTCGATCCAGCATCTCCAACTGTGCCTCCTACTGCATTGCCTCCTACAATACCGATAAGTTGTGTCTCATCTAGTTCCTCAATAAATGAGATGGCTTGTATTTCTTTGTTTGATATCGATTTGTGCATCATGATTGTTTCCCCTTAGTTGTTTTCAGTACACATTACAGCAGGAATGAGAGAGTAATTCATCTGGTGCATGAATTACTGCCCACAGTTACTGACATAGTAATTTTGACCTCTATCAAAGGCGATTGCTAAACAGCTTACTATGTTCAAAGTAGTTAAATAAAATACTTAACTGGTACTTTGCCTGTGTACTTACTAGTTATTTAATACATCAATCAATGTACAACATAACAACTTGATTCTCAATACCTCTTGTAAAATATCCTACTTTTCCTACTTTTCCTACTTTTCCCACTTTTCCCACTTTTCCTACACTGAAATCTTAAAATAAATAGTCTAGAATTAGACATATCTATTAGTGATAGAAGCTTTGGGAGACAGCTAGATAAAATGCAAATATATGTATAAAAAACTTTTACATAAAATAGTAATTAAATACTTATTTAATAGCTATTTTAGCTATTAAATAAGGTGTTGTTGCGTGAATATTCAATACCCAAATCAGTAATGGTAATATGTCACATTAACATTACCGATTTTGAAATGAAATTTTATCCCAGCTATAAATTATCTGGGTTGGGGTAGACTCTTCCTTTCCAAGCGCCGCCGCGCCCTTGCCAATGACGGATTGCTGAGTCTAGAGTCATTAAAGTATAGAGAAAAGCGATCGCAGGTAAACTCAACGCGAACCAGACAGAACATTTATAAAAGCGGATCGTCGGGTAGTAAGCGAAAGTCATCAATAGCCATCCTAATAAACCTGTAAGTGCGATCGCCCAATTGCTCCAAACTGCACCCAGAATTACACATACAGGTGGAACTAGATAAATCAAAGGCATTCCTACCAAAGTTCCCAATAGTAGTAATGGCGAATAATTTAGTTGGGTATAAGCAGTACGAGCAACCATATCCCAAATCATCGCCAGCGAGTTGTATGGGCGCAAACTACGAGTCAAGCTACTCAATCCTAGCCAGATATGCCCTTGACTGGGCATTGGGCATTGGGGAAGAGAAGAAAGACTTGTTGCAAGTTGTCTTCTTGTCCCCAGTCCCCAGTCCCCAGTCCCTCTCTTAACAGCCATCGCTAGGGCGCAATCGTCGATTAAGGCTTGGCGAATGACTTGAATACCCCCGATTCGCTCTAAAGCTTCACGGGCGATCAGAATAGATCCTCCAGCAGCGGCGGCTGTAGGATTGTTGGGATTATTCACCCAACGAAAAGGATAGAGTTTTTGGAAGAAAAAGACGAAAGCTGGAATCAAAAATTTTTCCCAAAAGCTTTCACACCTGAGTCGCACCATTACCGAAACCAAGTCTAAATCTTCCTGCACAGCTTTGTTCACGAGTCGGCGGAGATTATCAGGATCGTGTTCGATATCTGCGTCAGTTAGCAAAAAATAATCAGGTGCGAATAAACGAGCGCTGTTTATACCTTGCTCAACTGCCCAAAGTTTGCCCGACCAACCGGGAGGCAGTGAAACGCCAGAGATAATATGCAATTGCTGGGGTTTACCGACAGCGTGTGCAACCCCTTCGGCAAAATTTGCTGTCCGATCTGTGCTGCGATCGTCTACCAAAAACACGTTGAAAGAACCAGGGTAATCTTGGAGTAGAAGCGATCGCAGTGTAGTTGGCAGCAATTGGGCTTCGTTACGCGCTGGAACTATAGCACAAACCACAGGTAACGATTCTAGCTGAGTTTGTGTAACCTCTAATTGCTGGTCTGTCCGCCAAAACTGTCCCCAAAAACACAGTAATCCTAACCAAATTGTCAAGGATAACAGCATCAATCCTAATACAATTACATCCATTACCTATTGCAAATTATCAGTGACTCAGACAGAATACTATGTCTGTATTCCAATTACGAATTACGAATTATTTGTTGGGTGTTGAGGTTAAATAGTTTTTGATGCAAACACAAGACAGGGTAAAAGTCAATCAAGTCGCAGATGCGATCGCAGCTAGCCAAGAATATCTGCTTTCGATTCAAAATCCGGCAGGTTATTGGTGGGCAGAGTTAGAATCTAATGTCACCATCACTGCTGAAGTTGTCCTTCTGCATAAAATTTGGGGAACAGACCAAACCAGACCTTTACATAAAGTTGAAGCATATTTGCGTCAAGAGCAACGGCAGCATGGCGGTTGGGAACTTTACTATGGTGATGGCGGAGAACTTAGCACCTCGGTTGAAGCCTACATGGCGCTAAGACTGCTAGGTGTACCAGCAACCGATCCGGCGATGATTCGGGCGCAAGCTTTTATTCTCAAACGGGGTGGTATTAGCAAAACTCGGATTTTTACCAAGTTGCACCTAGCTTTGATTGGCTGCTACAACTGGCGCGGTATTCCCTCACTACCAGCTTGGGTAATGCTGTTGCCAAATGCTTTCCCTGTCAATATCTACGAAATGTCTAGCTGGGCACGTTCGAGCACCGTACCATTACTGATTGTGTGCGATCGCAAACCTGTTTTGATCACTAACCCAACTATCAACCTAGATGAGCTATACGCTGAAGGTATTGATCGAGTCCGGTGGGAATTACCCCAAAGTGGCGATTGGACAGATTTATTTCTCACCCTCGATCAAGGTTTCAAGTTGGCAGAAAGCCTGAATTTAGTACCCTTTCGTCAAGAAGGCATTAAAGCTGCCGAAAAGTGGATTTTAGAGCGCCAAGAAGCGACAGGCGACTGGGGCGGCATTATTCCGGCGATGTTGAATTCCATGCTGGCTTTGCGGTGTCTGGATTATGACGGAAACGATCCCATTGTAGAACGTGGTTTGCAAGCAATTGATAACTTTGTTATTGAAACAGAGGATAGTTATCGGGTACAGCCTTGTATTTCACCCGTCTGGGATACAGCTTGGGCGATGCGTGCTTTGGTAGAATCTGGCTTTGCACCAGATCATCGAGCTGTAGTAAAGGCTGGAGAATGGTTGTTGCAAAAACAAATTTTAGATTACGGAGATTGGGCTGTCAAAAATCGCCAAGGAAAACCAGGGGCTTGGGCTTTTGAGTTTGAGAATCGCTTTTATCCCGATGTAGACGACTCGGCGGTGGTGGTGATGGCTCTACATTTGGCAAAACTCCCGAATGAAAAAATCAAGCAGGCTGCGATCGCTCGTGCCTTAAACTGGATTGCATCTATGCAATGTAAACCAGGCGGTTGGGCTGCTTTTGATTTAGATAACGATCAAGATTGGCTCAACTCGATTCCTTATGGCGATTTGAAAGCGATGATCGATCCAAACACCGCAGATGTTACGGCTAGGGTACTAGAAATGCTGGGTGCTTGTGATTTGGCAATTGATAGTGATAATTTAGAGCGATCGCTTACTTATCTTTTGCACGAACAAGAAACTGAAGGCTGTTGGTTTGGTCGTTGGGGTGTAAATTATATCTACGGCACCAGTGGCGTTTTATCAGCTTTGGCGTTAATCGATCCTCAAAGACATAAACTCAGTATAGAACGGGGAGCAGCTTGGTTAGTTGAATGTCAAAATCCAGATGGTGGTTGGGGCGAGACTTGCCGCAGCTACAACGATCCCAGTCTCAAAGGAAAAGGAAATAGTACTGCATCTCAAACTGCTTGGGCTTTAATTGGGTTAATAGCAGCAGGTGAAGCAACAGGTAAATTAGCTCTTGAGGTGATTGAGCGGGGAATTGACTATCTGGTGACAACTCAACAGCCCGATGGTACTTGGTTTGAGGCAGACTTTACAGGTACTGGCTTCCCTTGCCATTTTTATCTCAAGTATCATCTATATCAACAATACTTTCCTTTAATCGCGCTAGGTCGCTATCAAGCAGCAATTCAAAAAGGTTAAAAGTAATTTATATGGGTTTGCCCTACCTCCCCAATCCTCCCCTTGGTAAGGGCTACGGTTAACACACAAGTTCTAAAAATCTAGCTTGATAAGGCTTGATTCATTCTCATACAAAGCATGGGAACGAGAGAAATAACATTGTTAATCGATGCAATGCCATTGTTAGTGAATGCAATGCCATTGTTAGTCGATACAATGCCATTGCAGGTCAAGAGACTTGTGTGTACACGTAGTTGCTAAGGGAAGGGTGCGTGTCAGCGCGGGTGGGGTATCTCTCGCAAACATTTTTGAATTGGTATTATTACATAATATTTTTTGTATAAATAATGTATATTACTTTCATAAAGTTATAAAAAAGCTGATTGTAACAGTTGGAAAAACGATATAAACTAACCAGCGTAAATATAAATAGTTAGCGTCACCGATAGCGTAGCATTAGCGTTAGCGAGTCCGCGTACTCTGTAAGAGTTGCAAGCTAGCAAGAGCGTCTCGTAGAGAGCGTCCGTAAAAGCGTCACAGCCCGTCATAGACATCGCAGTTATCCTGATTAAGAAATTCCATATAAAAGCGCATTGTTTTGCTGATTTGTGATTATGGCACTTTATAACAAAACTTTCAGTTTAGAACACGGAATTTCAAGTTTAGACCTTTGAAGCTTGGTTCCTAACTATAGGAGAAAATCATGGCTAATTCATCATTCAATCTCTCTGACCTAAATGGCACGAATGGCTTTTTCATTAACGGCATTGCAGCACTTGACGACTTAGGCTGGTCACTCAGCAATGCGGGGGACATCAACAATGATGGCATTGACGACCTGATTATTGCGGCACGAGGCGCCTCCCCCAACGGCAACTCTCGTGCTGGGCAAAGCTATGTAGTTTTTGGAGGGACGAATCTGGGCAGTGGCGGTACCCTCAATCTCTCTTTTTTGAATGGCACGAATGGCTTTTTCATTAACGGCATTGTGGCTCAAGACAACTCAGGCTATTTAGTCAGCAATGCAGGGGACATCAACAACGATGGCATTGACGACCTGATTATTGGAGTACAATATGCCTCCCCCAACGGCAAAGAAAATGCTGGGCAAAGCTATGTAGTGTTTGGAGGGACGAATCTGGGCAGTGGCGGCACCCTCAACCTCTCTGATTTGAATGGCACTAATGGCTTTTTTATTAACGGCATTGCAGCATATGACGGCTCAGGCTCCTCAGTCAGCAATGCGGGGGACATCAACAACGATGGCATTGACGACCTGATTATTGGGGCACAATATGCCTCCCCCAACGGCAACTTTCGTGCTGGGCAAAGCTATGTAGTGTTTGGAGGGACGAATCTTGGCAGTGGCGGCACCCTCAACCTCTCTGATTTGAATGGCACTAATGGCTTTTTCATTAATGGCATTGCAGCAGATGACTTCTCAGGCTCCTCAGTCAGCAATGTGGGGGACATCAACAACGATGGCATTGACGACCTGATTATTGCGGCACGAGGCGCCTCTCCCAACGGCAGCACCCGTGGTGCTGGGCAAAGTTATGTAGTGTTTGGAGGGACGAATCTGGGCAGTGGCGGCACCCTCAACCTCTCTGATTTGAATGGCACTAATGGCTTTTTCATTAACGGCATTGCAGCAAATGACGACTCAGACTGGTCACTCAGCAATGCAGGGGACATCAACAACGATGGCATTGAAGACCTGATTATTGGGGTACGAAGTGCCTCCTCCAACGGCAACTGTAATACTGGGCAAAGCTATGTAGTGTTTGGGGGGATAAATCTGGGCAGTGGCGGCACCCTCAATCTCTCTGATTTGAATGGCACTAATGGCTTTTTTATTAACGGCATTGCAGCAAATGACGACTCAGGCTGGTCTGTCAGCAATGCAGGGGACATAAACAACGATGGCATTGACGACCTGATTATTGGGACACCTGTTGCCGACGCCAACAGCAACTCTGATGCTGGGCAAAGCTATGTAGTGTTTGGGGGGACGAATCTGGGCAGTGGCGGTATCCTCAACCTCTCTGCTTTGAATGGCACTAATGGCTTTTTAATTAACGGCATTGCAGCAGATGACTACTCAGGCTTCTCAGTCAGCAATGCGGGGGACATCAACAACGATGGTATTGACGACCTGATTATTGCGGCATATGGTGCCTCCCCCAACGGCTATCAGAGTGGGCAAAGCTATGTAGTATTTGGGGTGACGAATATTGCTAGTAGCAATATCTCTGTCAATCTGACTGGAACTCGCGGTGCAGATAACTTATTTGGTACACTTAGCAACAATATCATCGATGGGTTAACTGGTGACGATACCCTAACAGGCAACGGCGGTCAAGATAAATTTTTTATTCGCCTTGGCGATGGCAATGACACCATCACCGATTTCGGTGGCGTTGGTAAAAGTACAAATCCTTCAGGAGAAGTCATTGCAAATTTTGACACCTTGCAATTTACAGGTTCGGGTTTGACTGCCCAAAATCTGCAATTAACTCAAAATGGTAACAACTTAGAAGTTACCTTTGAAAATGTGGCTTCTACCAAAGTCACTCTGCAAAACTTCAAATTAGAAAACCTCGATAATCTGCCTGTTTTTGGAGCAAGCCCTGCGATTGGCAATATAAAGTTTGATGGGCAAAACAACATCGCCGACAGCTTTGATGTCTTGAATGCCAACTCTACTCAAGCTAGCATTTTCAACAAAAATACTATCACCTTCCTCAATGACTTAAACAATAACATCGCAGGTTTTGACAACTCCAATGATGTGATTAATGGTCAAGGGGGTAACGATATAATCAATGGCAACAGTGGCAATGACCTGTTGCGGGGGGGATCAGGCGATGATATTCTCATCGGTGGAGAAGGCGATGATATTCTCATCGGTGGATTCGGCAATAATATTCTCATTGGTGGTGTAGGTTCTGACAGATTCCTTTACAACACCGATGGTGCTTTTGCCCTGACTACTGTTGGTGTAGATGCGATGTCTACAACGGGCTACGCCTACGCTGATTTCAAACATTCCCAAGGCGATAAGATTATTCTGGATAAAACTACTTTTAGTGCTATTAGTTCAACTGTGGGAACGGGTTTTAGTAATGCCAGTGATTTTAAAATTACTTCTTTAGGGGCGGCTAGCACGGCGAAAATTATCTACGACGCTGTGAGTGGGCAGTTGTTCTACAACCAAAATGGTAGTGCGGCTGGTTTTGGCAATGGCGGTCTATTTGCAACTCTGACTGGTGCGCCAACTCTCAGTGGATCAGATTTTGTGGTGCAAGGCTAGGATAAATATCTAACACCCAAAATCAATGTATTTCTATTCTCTAGCAATGACAATATCGTTAGATTTAATAACTGCATAAGCTTCTTTTCCCTCAGATAATTCCAACTCTTCTGCGGAAGCTCTGGTGATAATCGAAGTTAATTCTACTTTGTGAATAATCTCCAAAGTCACCTCACTATTAACCGCTCCATAAACAACTCGTTTAACCACACCTTTAAGAATATTGCGAGAGCTAACTTTTAATGATTTCTTTTGAATACTACTTTCTATTTCAGGCTTTTGAGTGTAGTCGATATCTTCCTGTTTTTCCTGCTGAGTTGCTGATGATATTGATGTTGAAGAATGCTGAGTAAGACTACGCACGAGTTCCCGCAGAATCTCAGTCTTAGTGCGTTGAGACTGTTCGCAGAACTCCTCTAGAATCTTCCGCTCTTCCTCTGAGGTTTGAAATGTAACCCATCCTTGTTCTTTTCTTGGCATAATAATATTATCAATTTTGGCTATCTTGGTAAAATTCTACCAAGTATCAATTCGATACGTCGTTTTAGTAATAACATTTCTTTTGTCAGGATTTTCGGCATTTTTATCGCAAATTAATCAATTAATCTCATATAGTAAACTACATATATATTTATTTTTTTCTAGATGCGAAATATTTTGTTACTTGAAATTGTCTAAATCATCACTAAATTATTACCAACTAAGATGGTATAACGTCAAGTTTATGGTATTTGTTGGGATAGCGATGTCTATGCAAGGGTAATCTAGCAGAAAATTCCACTGGCGATCGCGTGAGTGCCGTAGGATTATTTAACGTGAGTTCACAGCCGGGGGATGAAACACCTAAAATCACGTTCTCAAGACCTGCGAAGTTTATTTGAGAACAATATCACCATTGAATACGTGGCAGAACCCCTGAAAGCTATGCCAGCTGATGCGGAGGCGAAAGAAGTGCTGCATTGGATGCAAGCACAAAATTTTGATGTTATCGGCGTTGAGGCGGGAGATATTATTAGCGGTTATGTAGAACGCTCTAGTTTGATTCCAGGTAAAAAAGGTAAATGTAGCGACTTTCAGCGGGTGTTTCATCCCAAAGAACTAATTGCCATTTCCACCCCACTGATAAAGTTGTTACCCATTTTGCAACAAACTCCGCGATTGTTTGTTTTAGATTGCAATCAGGTAAGTGGTATTATTACCTGTGGTGATTTGCAGAAAGCACCCGTGCGAATGCTACTGTTTGGCTTAGTAACACTGCTAGAAATGAATTTGCTGCGGCTGGTGCGGATTTACTATCCCCAAGATTCTTGGCAAAAAGTTCTTAAACCTGAGCGCTTAGAAGTTGCTCAACGACTATGGCAAGAGAGTCAGGAAAGAAACGAAGCCACCGATTTGTTAGATTATCTGCAATTCTGTGACAAGCGAGAGTTGATTTTAAATCAACCAGAACTTCTCCAGCAACTAGGACTAAAATCAAAACGGTTTGGCGAACGTTTCCTCAAGTCTGCTGAACAGTTGCGAAACCGATTAGCTCACGCCCAAAATTTAGTTAGTGGTTCCTCTTGGACAGAATTGATTTCTCTAGCAGAAGCGATGGAAAAGCTGTTAATTCATTGCGAGGAAGTTGAGTAAAGTCGTTAACCCTTTCCCTACAGCAGGGCTGTTTCATTCGCTCAGATTAGGATTTTGTCAAGAGTATCAACCAGAAATTTTTGGGAGTTAGCAATCGAAAAATTACTGTTTCAAGGAGTATATTTAAGTGCGAGCGCACAACTCATGAGCTTTCTAAATTTTTCAGTTACCTGATTTTTTTGGTTGATACGCTAGTAAATTAAGCTCTTTTAGGGAATGAAATAGCCCTGCCTAAACAAGCGATGTCTACGATGGGCTTGGCCTACGCTTGCACAGCCCAACTAACTGTTAATGTATTGGGTAGCTTAGGTGATTTAGCTTTCACGCAGGCGAAGCTGAAGGGGATTGAGAATAACAATTGCGTCGACGGTTGGCTGAGTGCGGTATAGATAAGTCAACTGCAACAATTCAACAGCAATTATGCTCAAAAAACCAAGTAAGGTCTTGATCCCATCAGCAGCAAGCCTGTATCGTTCTACTTTGACACCCTGATTTTAAAACTTTGTGATATTCTTCTACTCGCCTAAATCATAAGTCGCAAAATTTTTCTTCCACCAGTCCACCATTGCTTATCACCTTTAGCACCCAATTTCAATTACTGTACCGTATATACAGTGCTGTTTCCTAAATCCTTTGTCAGCAAGCTTCGAGACTTAACGGGAAAAGTCAGAATCGTTTACAAGTTGAATGGCGCAAATAGGAGTATTGTTAAGCAAGATTGTTGTAATGTATTGGAACTATGACATGGCGTGGATCTATCTTTTTATTGCTAGTTTATTTGAGATAGGGTGGGCAATTAGTTTGAAGTATACACAGGGGTTTACTAAGTTTGGTTATAATATTGCTACTGTTACCCTGATGATACTCAGTTTCACTTTTTTGTCTAAAGCCCTGCGCACACTACCACTTGGAACTGCTTATACTATCTGGACAGGTATAGGAGCCGTTGGTACGGTTTTGTTAGGTATAGTTTTATTTCAAGAACCTCTTGAAGTACGCCGCATTAGTTGCATAGGCTTAATAGTCATAGGTGTGATAGGACTAAAGCTAGTTTCTCCACATTAAGTCCCTTTACAGTCGAATTGAGACTGTTGCTTTAAACATTACAGGATATATAGCAAAGTGCTGTTAGCGGTAGCGGGGCGTTTAGCCCGTGCTGAGTAGAAACTCAGTATTATCAAAGGTTTCAGCAACCAACATAGTCCTAACCTATGCTTCGACTGCTATACTCAAAGACAGCGCATTTCACAAGGCTAGGGGGGAGCAACGCGATTTCGTGAGGTTGCCCGCCTAAAGGACGTGCATAAATGAGCTTTAACGTGGCTTTTAGATCGAATCACTCACTTGAGTCCCTGTATAATTGGGAACCCAACCTTCTGCATTGGTACAACCCGCCGCAGGCATCGCAAAATAGCGTACTCCTTTGAAATTCAACGATGCAGTTGGGCTGCACCAATGCTCAACGCCAGCGGGGATGTAGAGATAGTCTTGTGCCTGAACTAAAAGCTGTACCTGGCTGCCATCAGGTCGCACGAAGCCATAAATCATTTCTCCTGACAACACATAGAGGGGTTCAGCCGCAGGATGAGTATGGTAACGACCGTAGGTTGCGATCAGCTGGTGAAGATTGAACGAACCTGGATGCACATTTAGTAAATCACACCAGAGAGCGCCATTTTCTTGTTGAAGAAATTCAAAGACGCTGTTATGCAGTTCTACGCAATAACGTTTTTCGGCCTCAGTTAAAACGTCCTGGTCTAACAGATTAGGGAAGAGTAGCGATGTTCCTGGGTCGTAGTGTTTGAGTTGAATGCCAAGAGGCGCAAGTTCACGAGCTATTTCGCCTAAATCGCTCTCAATCGTACCGTCGTCAAGTAGTAGGTTAGCCATGACAAAAAGACTAATTAACTGTTAAGAAGAGTATACCCAATTTTGATCTAAAAAACCACTATTCCCGATTGACAAACCGGGGAATAGGGAGTGGGGAGATGGGGGAGATGAGGGAGATGGGGGAGTAGAGGAAGTAGGGGAAAGAATTCCTCTGTGCACCCTTCCCCCTGCCCCTCTGGCTCTTCCAATGCCCATTAAAAGAATAAATTTATCGCCAGAATGATGCTTATTGGTACCACTAGCATCTAAGCTAGTACGGGTGAACTATATGTAGCATGGAATGTCTGACTTAATTCTGTTTTGGCATCGGCGCGATTTACGCATTTCTGACAATACGGGACTGGCTGCGGCAAAAGAGCAGAGTCCGAAGGTAGTGGGCGTGTTTTGCCTCGATCCGCATATTCTAGAACGGGATGATGTTGCTCCTGTGAGAGTAACTTATATGATTGGCTGTTTGCAGAAACTCCAAGAGCGATATGCTCAAGTTGGTAGCCAGTTGTTAATACTACATGCCGATCCCGTACAAGCAATACCAGCCTTAGCCGAAGCAATAAATGCCAAAGCTGTTTTTTGGAATTGGGATGTAGAACCTTATTCACAAGAACGCGATCGCACCATTATAAATGCTCTCAAAGAAAAAGGTATTGAGTTTCTTAACCAAAACTGGGATCAAATCCTCAACTCCCCAGAGGAGTTACGCACGGGTAGTAACAGTCCTTACACGGTTTACACCCCCTTCTGGAAAAATTGGCTGACTAAACCAAAGAGTCAACCAGTAGAAACACTGCAAAATGTTGAGGGATTAACGGAAGCCGAACAGGAAATTGCCAAAGTTGCAGGAGCGATCGCACTACCTTCAGCAAAAGATTTAGGATTTATTTGGGATGAACAATTAATTATTTCACCAGGAGAGGCGGCGGCACAAGAACGATTAGAAGAATTTACTAATAAAGCCATTACTGAATATCAAGAACAGCGCAATTTTCCCGCAGTTAACGGAACATCACAACTGAGTGCAGCTTTAAAATTTGGCGTAATTGGCATTCGCACCGTTTGGCAAGCCACGATAGAAGCACTAGAAAACAGCCGCAGTCAGGAAACAGCAGTTAATATCCGCACATGGCAACAGGAATTAGCTTGGCGGGAGTTTTATCAACATGCAATGTATAACTTCCCTGAATTAGCTGATGGTGCTTTCCGCGACACCTTTAAGAATTTTCCTTGGCAAACTAACGAAGAACATTTCCAAGCTTGGTGTGAGGGGAGAACAGGCTATCCCATTGTAGATGCAGCAATGCGTCAGTTAAACGAAAGCGGCTGGATGCATAACCGTTGTCGAATGATTGTCGCCAGTTTCCTTACCAAAGACTTGCTAATTAATCCCCAATTGGGAGAAAAATATTTTATGCAGCACCTGATTGATGGTGATTTATCTGCCAATAATGGCGGTTGGCAATGGAGTGCTTCTAGCGGCATGGACCCCAAACCTGTGCGGATTTTTAACCCAGCCAGTCAAACACAAAAATTTGATCCAGAGGGGGAATATATTCGGCAATGGGTATCAGAATTGCGGTCTGTAGATACCGAATATTTAGTTACTGGTAAAATTCCATCTTTAGAACGTCATGCTGTTGGCTATCCTGACCCAATTGTGGATCATAAAATACAGCAACAGCAGTTTAAACAGCGTTATCAACAACAAAAAAATATTAGTAGTGGTGAGTAAAATTGTGAATTTTTTAATGTTAGTTTAGAGTTGATATAGCAATCCTAAATGATTTGTGAAAAATTTTAAGTAGTGTAGGGTGAGCAGTGTCCACCAAAACCCAGATGTGGTGAGCACTGCCCACCCTACGTGGATTTCAAAAATCAAATAGAAAGTCTATATTAGATCATAGGCGTTGCTGAATTCAGGTATGAAAATGATTTTGCGTGATTTCAAAACCCTTGTAGAGACGTTGCAATTGCTAGTCTCTACACCAAGATTCATACATCTAATCAGCAACGCCAAATCATTGAATATTTACAACACCAATTTATGACCTCAACCACAACTTACACTTACGATGTCGATGGCAAAGTGATATCTGAGAGGACAGACAACAACAGTGATGGGATAATAGACTCAGTTATTACCTACCGCTATGATCGGACATCCATAAACTATGACAACAACGGCGACGGCATACCTGATTTTGTCTCCACCTATACTTATGATGCCAAGGGCAACCTGACATCTGAAACCCATAACAACTACAGCAACGGCAAAGTTGATTATGTCTACAGCTATACTTATGATGCCAAGGGCAACCTGACATTCGAGAGCCGTGACGTCAAAGACGCCGACGCCGGCATACTGGGTTATGTCTACAGCTATACTTATGATGCCAAGGGCAACAGGACATCCACGAGCCGTGACGACAACGGCGACGGCAAAATTGATTCTGTCTCCACCTCTACTTATGATGCCAAGGGCAACAAGACATCCGGGAGCGTTGACAACAACGGCGACGGCAGACTGGATTATGTCGAAACCTATACTTATGATGCCAAGGGCAACCGGACATCCACGAGCCTTGACGGCAACGGCGACGGCAAAGTTGATTCTGTCTACAGCTATACTTATGATGCCAAGGGCAACCAGACATCAGTGAGCTATGACGACAAGGCCGACGGCACACCGGATTATGTCGAAACCTTTACTTATGATGCCAAGAGCAACAGGACATCTACTAGCTATGACTACAACGGCGACGGCAAAGTTGATTATGTCTACAGTTATACTTATGATGCCAAGGGCAACAGGACATCTGAAACCCGTTACAACAACAGCGACGGCAGACTGGATTATGTCGAAACCTTTACTTATGATGTCAAGGGCAACCGGACATCCGATAGCCGTGACGACAACGGAGACGGCATACTGGATTATGTCCAAACCTCTACTTATGATGCCAAGGGCAACCGGACATCCATAAGCTATTACAACAACAGCGACGGCAAAGTTGATAGAGTCGAAACCTCTACTTATGATGCCAAGGGCAACCAGACATCCATAAGCCGTGACGACAACGGAGACGGCAAAGTTGATTATGTCGAAACCTATACTTATGATGCCAATGGCAAGTTTACATCCTTGAGGGCAGACTACCAAGGAGACGGCAAAGTTGATTATGTCCAAACCTCTACTTATGATGCCAAGGGCAACCAGACATACTTTAGCCGTGACTACCAAGGAGACGGCATACCGGATTATGTCGAAACCTCTACTTATGATGCCAAGGGCAACAGGACATATTTTAGCGCTGACTACAACGGCGATGGCAAACTTGATGAAGTCCAAACCTCTACTTCTGGACGCGCATCCGCTAGCTATGACTTCAACAATGATGGTGTAATTGATGCAGTTGGCATCTACAGCTACGATTTTAACGGCAACCTGAAATCACAAAAAATTGACAATAATGATGATGGCATCTTTGATGAAGTCACCGCTTATAGTTACGACGCTAACGGCAAACAGACTGCACAGGTAGCTGACAAAAATAATGATGGCATCCCTGATGAGATTACCACTTTCAACTACGATCGCAATGGCAAACTAATTTCTGCAGATATTGACAACAACAGTGATGGCATTACTGATGCAGTTGCCACTTATCTGTATGATACCAGTGGTCAATTAATTAGCAAAACCACCACAGACGGAAATGTGCCAAAGATTACTTTAAACGGTGGTAACGGTGCAGATCAACTCAGTGGTAGGGCTGGTAACGATCAAATTTCCGGCAAAAACGGCAACGATCAACTCTTTGGATTAGCCGGAAATGACAAACTAGTTGGTGGTAATGGTAATGACATCCTCAATGGTGGGGCTGGGCGTGATACCCTCACAGGCGATTGTAGCGCTGATAAATTTGTGTTCAGTAGTCTGAGTGATTCGCTGCTGTCTGGCTTTGATAAAATTACTGACTTGAACATTTCTCAAGATAAAATTGATGGGCTGTATACAGTTAGCGCTGCTAATTTAGTTCAACTTGGCACTGTTGCGAGTCTAAATCTTTTCGATGTACAACAGATATTGACTGCAACTGCTTTTGTCGCTAAAGGTGCAGCAACTTTTACCCTTGGTACAGGTAATAAGGGGCAGACTTTTCTGGCACTCAACGATAACACTGATGGATTCTCTGCCCTCACGGATGCTGTGATTGAGATTAGTGGCTACAAAGGCAGCTTGAATAATTTAGCAGTTGTCTAACTTCATGCTGCTGACCGAAGAGGCAGGGGAGCAGGGAGCAGGGAGCAGAGGAGAAAGACTTTAGGATTCCCCAGCCAAAAGTGATACAAGCCCCTAAATTTATTGATGTTCGAGGAATTATTAGGACTAGCCCTTTCAAGGTGACTAGTAAAATCTCTTGTTTTTTCTCTGTTTTCTCTGTGCCTCTGCGGTTTAAAAGTAGTTTATTTAACCACAAAGACACAGAGAAAACAGAGATTAGAGGTTAAAGAGGAATTTATTGACCAAAATTTTTACCCACTTTGAAAGGGGCAATTAGCTTACTTACGTCTTGACTGGTAAATGAGAAATTGTCCATAAGATAAGCAGGAAGATTAAGTAAATAGCGCCAACCAGTCCAAACTCAATCAGAGGAATATAGGTTACTTCGTAAATTCTGCCCAAGCCGCCTTCAGTCAGTGCATAAACAGCTAGGACACTCACTAAAAAGGCTCCGTAGATAGTACGTTTAGTCCAAACACCCACAGGTAAACCGTGAAGTTGGGTAAGCACGAGAATACCAAGAAAACCAAAGAGAAATGTGGGCCACTTGCTTTGTCCTAGCATCAACGACACAACGACACTATGTAAAAGTACCGTAATTTCCAAAGTAAATGTCCACCAACGGTTTACATGGGTGCGGTTAAATATCAACGACGATTGGAGGAGCAGCAAGAACATATAGAGAAAACCAATTAAGTGGCCCAAAGTCGCTTCCATTGGGTGATACCAGAAGGTGTAGATAGCGGCAAAGGAGAAAAAATAGCCGTGGTACAGCTTGATAATTTGCAAGAACTGTTGATGAAATGGAAGAGAATTGCCAAAAAACAAACCGCGTCGAGGCGTTTCTAAAATTAGTACGAACACCAGTAAAAGTATAACCGCACCTTGAGAAGCCCAAATTGAAGTATCTTGAGCTAGAGCATCATACCAAATATATGTTTGCAGAAAGTGTAAAGCGATGAATATACCATTAATGGCAAGCATGAGGTAATTTATCGGATGCAACGCTGATTTGTATTTCAATTGCGATCGCTGCGCCCACAAGATACACGCCCAGATGCTAAACTGATGCCCAAGGTACATACCCCAAGCCGTTGCTCGACTCCAAAAGGTTGGTTGAGGAAGCTTCCAGTAGTACCAGTTTAATCCTTGGTCGGGAAGTTTGATGATGCTTGCAGGAATGCTCCCACCGATCCAAATTGCGTAGGTGAGAAGGATGCTTACAAAGATGCCTAAAAATAATACTCGGTGACCTGTCATATTAATTCGTAATTCGTAATACCATTTCACGAAATGTCTGATAAAAATAATCAATCTCTAATTCTTTCCCCCTGCAAGAACTGCTCTCTGCTCCCCTGCTGCACGGCAGTTGCTCCACTTGGGGAAACCCCTTGGCGCTAGCCTCTCCCTTTGGGAGAAGACTGCACTGCCTCCTATTTGTATCAATCTTCAAAGTAAAACGGTATAATTCCCGATTCGCTACGGCAGCGCCCAGTTGACCCAGCTTGCTATGATCATTTGATGCGCTATCTGATTGCCATGACTCGCTCGCGGGCGATCGCATGTCGATTGCCCAGTCGTACCCTTAATTTAGTGCAACCTTGGGGGCAGAACGTCATTGCTACACCCCCCCGCGTATACTCCGGTTGAGCAGGCTGTTTTCAATGAGCGATCGCAGCAAGTGCGGCAGGCATTGACCCAGCTATACCCGCGCCATTCTCCAGGAATTGCAGGCTTTAATTGCTAAACTCTATCTTGCCAGTAGCCAAAATTGCTTTGCTAGATACTATTGGATGGTCGCATTCACTTTCTCTCCCAACACCAGTGATTCAATGCCAACCCGATCTAGTTCCCGACCAATTAACACTAATTTTGTTTGACGCTGTTCGCTCCTTTGCCAAGTCCGGTCATAAAAGTAGTCAAATCGATTGCCGACACCCTGTAGTACCATACGCATAGCTTTATTTGGAACTGCTACAAATCCCTTAATTCGATAAATTTCTTGCTGTTGTACCAATGTTTGCAAGCGTTTAACCAAGACAGTCGGCTCAAATGCTTGGTCTAAGAGTAATTGCACCGCATTAATCCCGTCATCATGTTCGTGTTCGGCTTTGTTGTCGTGGTGACTGGGACGACTATCTAAGTTATCTTCCACAGCAGAGTTGAAACCGAGTAACAAATCGCTACTGATTTTACCGTCCTGACAAGGAATGACTTTTACACCAGGGGATAAGTTCTGCTTTAGCCACTCCTGTATCCTAACTTGCGTTGGGAAATCAACGCGATCGCTTTTAGTCAGCAATACTAAGTCAGCACAAGCCAGCTGATCTTCAAACAGTTCTTCAATCGGTGTTTCGTGTTCTATGCTAGAGTCGGCTTGTCGCTGTGCTAAGAGAGCTGCTAAATCACCTACATATTGATTAGTTGCCAAGGCTTCACAATCCACTACAGTGATTACGCCGTCTACTGTTGCACCTGTGCGGATTTCTGGCCAGCGAAATGCTTGTACTAATGGTTTTGGCAGTGCTAGTCCAGAGGTTTCAATTAACATACAGTCTAGGCTGGCGCGTCGTTTTAGTAATTCTTGCATTGCTGGTAAGAATTCCTCTTGTACTGTGCAGCATAAGCAACCGTTAGTGAGTTCAACAATGTTACTGTTGGAGTCTTCTTCATCATCACAAACTTGGCAATCACGCAATAGTTCGCCATCAATGCCGATTTCTCCAAATTCATTCACCAAAACAGCAATGCGTCGCCCTGAATTATTTTGCAGTAAATGGCGGATTAACGTCGTTTTACCTGCGCCTAGAAATCCTGTAATGACTGTGACGGGAATTTTATGCATAATTAAAGATATTGTTTCTTGATTAATTTTGCAATCACAAAAAAGAAGTTTTAACCGCAGATATCACACAGCAGAGATGTGTTAGCGTAGCAAGACAAAGTACAGCTCAGTCCAATTTTGCTTCTTTACTAATTTGCAGGTGATATGGGAGGGAATTTAATTTATTGGGCGCGAACATTAGCCAAACAAATAAGCGTATCCTTCTTTTTTATGAATAGTTACGCCAAAAAATTAGCGTGGGCGATGTCTGCCTTGAAAAGTTTGGATGCCTGCGGCAAGCCACTTTGCATCTACGGATAGCGCAGAGTTAGCGAGTCCGCGAGCGTCGGAAGCCTCCCCTCCAACGCCAGTTGCTACCCTACGGGAAGCTGCCTCTGGCGTCTAGAAATCTGGAAACCGCAAGGGCGCACTGGCTCAACTTTTCGCTACGACGGGCTACGCCTACGCAATTTTTTCCCGAAATTAACCATCTACAGTCTCATAGAAAGCCGTAATTTGTAGCGTCTTGATATGTGTAGCTATGAGAATGTAAAGCTTAGTAGTTGTAGAAATGTTCATAGAAATACTTATCTGTGCCTCGCAAAGCCGCCAAAGGCGGCAAGAAGGCAAGTTTTCTTTTTTACCAAAGCTTGTTCAACGATTCTGGCAATTTTTCAACTTGATTGAAGTATGAATTAGGCGATCGCATGGATGTAATATAACTAAACAATGGCGATCGCCTATGGCGGGCAAGTACGCCATCGCATAGTACACACACGATGACAATTAATTTCACGTTTATGGAGCAGGTAATCTCAGGTGGGTGAGTTTGATAATTAAGCTCGTTCTTAGTTAAAGTTGTGTCGGGTTAAGTGCAAGCACTAATTCATATTTAGGCGTTGCAGATATAGAAATATGAATTTGAGCGATCGCTACCCAACTAAGCTTGAAGGAGTTCCCTTAGCAAAGTTTCTGTCCATGAGTTCGATTTGGAGAGAGGCTGAGGAAGAAATAAATCGGGCGATCGCTATCAATCTCTTGCGTAGAAAAGTGGCGATCGACATTATTACTCCTTCCACAGGCTTATCAATTGAGGAAGTCCAACAACCTCAGCAGCAACTGAACGAGTCTCGATAAAATTAGCTTGAACTGTGTGGCGATCGCGGCGTAACAAGCTGATTGGAACGGACTGTAAAAAAGAAGTTTTCCGTATATTCAAACAGTATTTCGTCGTAATTCTTGATATATTAGGATTGAGAAAAAGATTATACGGAAACTTCCGTATAATAAATAGTTAGCCTGCTCTGTTTCGAGTCTCGTCTGATTGCAGCATTCTTCGTTGCGTTAAGAGATGTAATGCAGTTTGAAGTAAGTTGCAATGATTGCGGTCTTGTTTCGTGATGTTTCAAAGTCTATGACTGTGCCTAATCTTGGTATAGATTTAACATTGATATGGTTTGTCGTCACCCACTAACACAACATGGTGCCGGACGAGTTTAAGTTTGTAGCGCCTCGCTCAAATCGTTCCGTTGCCGTTGAATTTTACTGTTAGGTTTCTCATTGAGGAGTAATCAGATGACTCAAGCTACTGTGTTCATAAGTCACATATCAGAAGAGGCTGAGTTGGCAGCCATACTCAAGAAACATATTGAAAGTGATTTTCTTCGCATAGTTGAAGTTTTTGTTTCATCCGACACTGCCTGTATCATTGCTGGTGAGAATTGGCTCAACAGTATAAGACATGCTCTCCATAATGCTTGTGCTGAACTTGTTCTTTGTAGTAGAGCATCAGTAAAACGACCTTGGATCAATTTTGAAGCTGGAGCATCTTGGATGAAAGGTATTCCAACTGTGCCACTGTGTCATTCAGGATTGCGCCCAAGAGACTTATCTATGCCATTTCATGTTCTTCAGTCTGTTGAAGCAAATCAGGTAGATGGCTTAGCTCGAATTTACACCGTCATAGCAAGGCAGCTACAAATTGCTCCACCACGCGCCGATTTCAACAGAGTAGTTGAGGAAGTTAGGTTATTTGAGTCAGCTTACATTGCTCGGTTACAGGAAACAGTTAAAGCTGAAAGCTTTAAAGAAACGGGTGCATGGACTCGGATGAAAGAAGCTTTGAAAAGTGGGAATGCAGCTTGGCGTGATGTTGAAAAGATTGCATTCATAGGTGGAGTAACGGAAGGTGAAGCATTGGAGCTCTTACGAAATGATCCAGATATTGAATTTGGCAAAGGTAAATCAGGCAATCGAATTGTAAAGTTAAGATCCAGGTAAACTAAAACCTAGCGGTTGCGGTCAGCTACCAGCATTAATTAGTGTTGAGTATTAAGATGAATGACAATAATGAAGATAAAACACGTTTAACAGAACCAATAGGTGACGAAAAATTACCTCTCACGCAATCAGAATCGCAAATTCTCACTAAGCAGAATTATGGTGACAAGTTTCAAGAACACCTTTTAGAACAATACAAGCTTTTTATTGAAATGATGGACAGAAATTCTTCCAGAAGAATTCAATCTAATAATTTCTATATATCAATACTATCTAGCCTACTTGCTTTTATTGTTCTAATAACAAATAAGGATATTTCCCAATTTAAAGAGACTAAGTTCCAAGCAATTGCTTTTATTACAGTAGCAATTTTAGGTATTATTCTTTGCTTAGTTTGGTACGTTGGTATCCAGTCTCATAAAACGCTAAATTCAAGCAAATTTAGGGTTATCAATGAACTTGAAAGACAACTACCATACTCGTGTTATGAGAAAGAATGGGCGTATTTGAAGAAGGATAAGAGGTATAAAACCTTTTTAACCTCAACCAGCGTTGATAGAATTTTGCCTATAGTGCTTTGCATCCCATATCTTGGTCTGCTTGTTTATTCTCTATTAACCTTTTTCTAGTTTCTAGTCCTAACGAGAATAGGCATTGTTAGCCTCTTTGTAATAGTAAAGCAATTTGAAAAGCTTGTTCTGACCTGGAAACATCCGTTACCTGAACATGTTGCAAAAGCACGTCGTCGAGGTGCAATTGGCTGTAGCAATAATGCAAATGAATTGTTTGAAAGCTTCTAGCAGAGAAGTTAGTTGAAAGTCTTGAGTTTGATACCGATCCGACTATTCAAGCAGCTTGGGTTACTGAAGCCAAAAAACGACGAGATCAGATTCGCAACGGTTCTGTACAGCTGATTCCAGGAGAAGAAGCATTGAGCCAGGTGAGGCAGTAGACTTGAAGTACGAGACAGAGTTGCAGAAGTTATGAGGAGATTTATGGATGAGTAACTTGCGAGAACTTATCTGTGAGTTGCGATACTCAATTAGCCTTAGTCCTGAGTTGGGATAGAGGTTAGGGTTTAAGAAGGTATGCGCTGATTTCTAAATTGTGCTACCAAGTTATTATCGAGCCACTAAGTATAATTTGAGACGGTTATACTGAAAACATTTAAGGCTTGGTTGAAAGGAAGCCGTTTAGAGTGGATTGATGACATACCTGAATTAGGAGAGCAAATGCTCCAAGTTCATGTCACATTCCTTGATGACAAACCATTTGTAGAATCAAAAACACGCGGGCAAAGGATGGCTGAAATATTAGAAAATCTTGCCGCTACTCAAGTATTGGGTAATGTTGATCCAGTTTTATGGCAACAAGAAACTCGGCAGGATCGTTCACTGCTGGGGCGATAAAACGTGCTTCTTGACAGCAATATTATTATTTTAAAAAAGCCACGAGTTAAAACTAACGTCTATTGTTAGCTCATTTACTTGCAAACTGCTGTAAATACACTAAAATATACAGCTTTTATAAAATTTTCAAGAAGTTGCACTGGTTGCTACACACAAACCAACAATGTTCAGTTAAGCTGTAAGCGCTATGATTAAGCTTTATTGAACGTTTTATGCATTGGTTGTTATCTGGGCCGTTGAGTACAGAAGCATTGACGGTTAACATTGCAGGGTTGCCTGCATCGTTACAAGGTAAAAAGCTGGTGCAGTTGTCAGATTTTCACTACGATGGTTTGCGGCTGTCGGAAGAGATGTTAGAAAAAGCGATCGCAGTGACTAACGAAGCTAAACCAGATTTAATTTTATTAACTGGTGACTATGTAACTGACGATCCGTCGCCAATTGACCAGCTGGTACTTCGACTCAAACATCTGCAAAGTTGCTATGGTATCTATGCTATTCTTGGCAATCACGATATACATTACAGACGGGCAAAAGTCTTAGTTACAGAAGCCCTTACTAATATTGGAATTCACGTCCTTTGGAACGAAATTGCCTATCCACTAGGAAAAGAATTGCCACTCGTTGGACTGGCTGATAGTTGGTCACGAGAATTTCACCCCGCAACAGTTATGAACCAGCTAAACCCCGACACACCCTGCATCGTTTTATCTCATAACCCAGATACTGCGGAGATATTACAAAGATGGCGAGTTGATTTACAATTATCTGGTCATACTCACGGTGGTCAAATCGTGATTCCCGGAATTGGCCCTGCGGCGTTATTTTATGAAAAGCTTGTAAAAAAAATACCCAAAAAAGTGCGGTGTCGATTCCCATTTTTGGAAGTAAATGTTTCTGTAGTCAACCATTGGGAATGGGCGCAGGGTTTGCATCGGCTAGGTAAAAATCAGCTATATGTCAATCGTGGTTTGGGAACTTACCTCCCAGGACGCTTATTTTGCCGCCCAGAAGTTACTATAATCACTCTACAAAGTGAGTAATAGTTCCAAATTCAAGATAAAAGAACGCAATCACAGCAGGTATTCTGGCTAATGAGTGCTTGCAAATTTAGTCAGAACCTGCTTACTTTCATCGCAAAATTTAAATCAATGAATTAATTGTATCTGGAGTAGATGACATAAATTATTGCATTTTATCAAGTTACATTTTTATTTTTGGTAAGCTGTAAGCGCTGGTATGAGGAGTATCGGTTGACTTATGCATTGGTTGTTTACAGGACATTTAAGAGTAGATAAAATAACGGTTAAGATTGCGGAACTTCCTGCATCTTTACAAGGTACAACGTTAGTACAGTTGTCAGATTTTCACTACGATGGTTTGCGACTGTCGGAAAAAATGTTAGAAAAAGCGATCGCACTTACTAATGAAGCTGAACCAGATTTAATTCTATTAACTGGTGACTACGTAACTGACGATCCCACACCAATCCATCAATTGGTGCTTCGACTCAAGCATCTGCAAAGTCGCTGTGGTATCTACGCCGTACTTGGGAACCACGATATCTATTACAGCCACTCCAAAGCAGAAGTTACACAAGCGTTAACCAGCATTGGGGTTCACGTGCTTTGGAATGAAATCGCCTATCCATTAGGAAAAGAATTACCATTGGTAGGACTAGCTGATTATTGGTCACGGGAATTTTACCCCGCACCAGTCATGAATCAACTAGACTCGCTTACACCCCGCATCGTTTTATCTCATAACCCAGATACAGCCAAGATATTGCAACAATGGCGCGTAGATTTGCAACTATCTGGTCATACCCACGGTGGTCACATTGTCATTCCGGGCATTGGCCCTGTAGTACTCTATTATAAAAAGCTACTCAAACAAATTCCCAAAAAATTGCGGCGTTGGGTAACATTTTTCTTAGGAGACTGCTCAAAAGTAGTCCGATATTGGGAGTGGGCGCAAGGGTTTCACAAGGTAGAAGAAAATCAACTATATGTCAATCGTGGTTTAGGAACTTATAAACCAGGACGTTTATTTTGTCCGCCTGAAGTGACTGTAATTACTTTAATTCGTCATTAGTCATTGGTCATTGGTCATTGGTCATTGGTCTAAATAAATGACAAATGACAAAGGACAAATGACAAAGGACAGCCCTCAAGTCAAAGTGCAATTTAAATACATAAACTCAAAGCAGAAACCGCCTGAAGCTACGATGGATAAATCTCAATAGCTTGGGGCGGTTTCTTGAAGATTGGAGAATTCAGAAATGACTAACTTCAAATTTGGTGGACAGTATTCGCGCTCGCTCTACTCAGAATTGCACATCCTTACATTCCAACTAGGCAGGCATTTTCTGGCTGTGCGTTCTAAAACCTCCAAAACAACTCATTGAACTTAAAGCAAAAACACATTCAATGGATGCCACAACCATGCATAGCGATCGCGAGAAGATTAGAGCAGGAGGCACAGGCTCTAACTTGAAAGTTTTTGTTAACTTTTAACCTGTTTGTACCTTGGTCTTAATCTAGCATTGTGTTTGTTTAGCTACAAGACACCTTTACTAAACTTGAGTACCATTAATTTATCGCAACAATTCAGAAATATTACTTAAAAATTGTCCTACTTGGTAATGTTGGCATTCACGTCAACATTACCAAGTGGACTGAAAGTTCAGAAGCCGTTATTGAGCAGAATCGCCTGCGGTAGAAGAACCGCTATTAGATGTACTGTTTGACTTGTCTACTCCTTGAGGTGTAGTAGTTTTAGAAGTGTCACTTTTCGTATCAGGAGCAACAGTATTAGTAGAACTATCGTTCTGCGAAGCTGGGGTATTAGTAGTTGAACTCGTCGCCGGACTTTGTGTCGCTTTAGGGGCTGGCTGGGTTACAGAAGGTGCTTTTTCTGCCGCAGGCTGCTGGGGTGGAATAGTAATGTTAATATCCGGTTGGCGAGGTGCAGACGGAGGTGTAACTTGCTGTTGAGGAACAGGAACAGCAACAGGTACAGGTACTTCCCTAGTTCTTTCGATTATCGTTGGTGGTTGAGGAGATGCACTGGGAGTTGGATTACTCTTACTCGGTACAGGAACCACGACCGGCACAGTATTGTTAACAGCTGCGTTATTCTGCTGGTTGAAGTACCAAACCCCACCTATAACCAAACCAAGCAGGGAAGTAATGATAATACCCAACAGCAAACCACCACTAGCATTGTTTTCATCACGCTGGGCTAAATCTGCTTGCTGGTAGCTACGCTCAACATTTCGACCATGTACGTAACCGTTAGTGTAAGAGTTGGGATTA
The DNA here is from genome assembly GCF_034531255.1 of Nostoc sp. ChiQUE01b. NCBI lineage: Bacteria > Bacillati > Cyanobacteriota > Cyanophyceae > Nostocales > Nostocaceae > Nostoc > Nostoc sp. ChiQUE01b. The sequence continues at coordinate 247,563 of NZ_JAVRBM010000002.1, forward strand.
GCTGCGTTATTCTTGACTGTTTCAGTGGTTCGTGTCAAGTCAGTATGAGTATTACCATTAATATCAGTGTAAGATTCTTGTTTGACTTCACTGTTTTTGATTTCGCGTTCATTAGGAATAGACATAGCCGTTGATTTAACTCCTCAGATTAAGATATTGATGAACTAAAGCTTTGTGAAAACAAAAGGTTTTAATGAACTGAAAATATATGTTGCTGATAAATATTGAGTCTTATTTGCTACTCAACTGTTGGTAATCTCAGAATAACCTCTGCCTTCAAACTAATGGCTCTATCTCCAGGGAGTTAATACTTAATCTTTAGAGAGTTAATACTTAACCAACAGAAAGAGTATCCCAAAGATGGATGTTATTAAACTGTCAATTAATGGATTGATCAAAAAATCTAACAATTTGCTGCAATTCTCTAAATTTTTAATTTGTTGTTAGATATCGCATCGCCAAACCTTGATTGTCATATCTCGACTACCGCTAACCAAAGTTTTGCCATCAGGACTGAAAGCAACAGAGTTAACCCAATCTGAATGGTTGCCCAGCGTGTAAAGTTGTTGTCCAGTGCTAATATGCCATAATTTTATAGTATAGTCTGCGCTAGTACTGGCCTTTATCTCCAACGCCGATTTAGCCTTAGTAAACTTTTTATCCTCTGACAAAATCTTTCTACCAGAGGTCTAGGTTTGGATACATATCTAGGCGATCGCGATCTACGCGTACTCCCCGGATTTCTTAACTCTGCTTCTATTTGTGCAGCTTTATTTAAATCGGAAGCGGCTCTATATTCGTATCCTAATTGTGAGCAAACTAGCCCACGATATTTATATGCGTCAACATAATGAGGATTAAGACGAATTGCGTGGGTAAAATCTGCGATCGCATCCTCATATCTTCCTTGAGTAGCATTTTCTACTCCTAAATTATAGAAAGTTTCTGCATCCCAACGATTGACAGATATTTTTGGGGGATTTTTAGGCGAAGATGAAGATGGATTTTCAGGAATAGGAGGCTCAGATGGAATTTCAGATTTGAGCCTGTTGTAAGCTGCGTTGATTGATTTGATTTTTTCCTCAGCTTCCTGTTTTTGCCTTTGATCGACAAAGCGATCGGGATGCCAAATTTTCACTAGTTTACGGTAAGTTCGCTTCACCTGTGCTTGAGATGCACCGGGTTTCAGCCCAAGAATTTCATAAGCATCATTAATATCGAAGCGATCGTCGCGCATACTGAAAAAATCGGCAATTAGATAAATCTATGTTAACTATTCCCCTAAATTCTCTCCAAACACCCCATTCTGGCTATCACTGGGATGGTACTAATCGCCGCTTCTTTGAAGGTTGGTATTACCGCGTCACGTTACCGGAAATTGGGCAAACATTCGCCTTTATGTACTCTATTGAAGATCCCATCGGCGGTAAACCTTACAGTGGCGGTGCAGCCCAAATCCTCGGACCGAATGATGAGTACCTCTGCCGTACTTTTCCAGATGTGAATAAATTTTGGGGTAGTCGGGATGTCCTGGGCTTAGGTCATTGGGGTAAAAATAATTTGCAAGTTTCTCCTTTATACTTACTCCCAGCAGAGTTTGAGTATCATGTCCAAGAAGGATATCAAGCTACGGCTACCTTGAATCAAGGAATAATTCGCGAACGCGCCACCAATAATTATTGCCGTTGGCAGTATGAAATTCAACCAGTATACGGTTGGGGCAACCAAAATAGCATTCAGCAATCAACCGCAGGCTGGCTGTCATTCTTGCAGATTTTTGAACCTGGATGGCAAATTTTGATGGCTCACGGTTTAGCCAGTGGGAAGATTGACTGGAATGGCAAAATCTACGAATTCACCAACGCCCCAGCTTATGGAGAGAAAAATTGGGGTGGTGCTTTTCCCCAAAAATGGTTTTGGATAAATTGTAATTGCTTCGAGGGCGAACCAGATTTAGCATTAACTGCTGGCGGTGGACGGCGGGGTGTGCTGTGGTGGATGGAATCTGTAGCGATGATTGGACTGCATTATCAAGGCAAGTTTTATGAATTTGTTCCCTGGAATTCACAGGTGGAGTGGGAAATTCAGCCTTGGGGTAGATGGCAAATGAAAGCTAGTAACTCTAATTATGAAATTGAATTAACAGGAACCACGAATTTACCTGGTACACCTCTACGTGCGCCGACAGCAGAAGGTTTAAGATACTGTTGCCGGGACACCATGCAAGGAAAACTAAATTTAGAGTTACGAGAACTAAATGGGAGAAAATCTAAAATAATTCTAAAAGCAGAAAGTTTTCTTTGTGGTTTAGAAGTCGGCGGCGGCTCTTGGGATAATTGTTGGCAGTCTCCCTAAAACTACTGCTATAATTATATATGCTTCGCAGTTGGGGTTGTAGCTCAGTTGGATAGAGCGGACGCCTCCTAAGCGTCAGGTCGTGCGTTCAAGTCGCACCAGTCCCGTTATCTAGATAATTCATATATACAGCAATTCACAGGGTAACAGCATTGCCAGTTCGCCCAATTCGGCACATCCGCTTACGCAACTGGCTCCTATATTCTGTGCAATTGAGAACTATTAGATAAAGTGGTTAAAACCCTTTGATGAATCGTCCGATATCGGTTAGGATAATCCATCAATTACATCAATTAGAGGAAAAACTCCAGGCACGCTTAATCGCGCTGTTACACGACAACCAGCCAAATTTATATTTGGGTAAAATTGGGGCAGATTCTTTAGAAGTTTGCTACTCTACTATCAATTGTTTTTTCTTAATATCCAGAGAAAATTGTGCACTAAGTAAATTAAGTTATTGAGCCTTGAATAAGCTAATCTTTACAAATAAATCTTTACGTTTTATGGCTTTTGTCCTACCAATAATTATGTGGTGGGGATACAAAGAAGTACAAAACCAATTTGTGCAGCCGCAAGCAGTTGTAGTATTAGGTGGTTCAACGAGACATTTAGAGCGAGAAAAATTTACAGCAAAATTTGTCCACGAGCATCCAAATATACCGATTTGGATTACAGGCGGTAGTCCACGTACATTCACCCAAAAAGTGTTTACCAAAGCTGGTGTTGATCCTCAACGTTTACACTTGGATTATGAAGCAGTAGATACAGTTACTAATTTTACTACTTTGGTAGATGATTTGCAAGCTCGCGGTATTAAAAGCGTTTATTTGATTACTTCAGACTTCCACATGCGTCGGGCTTGTGTGATTGGCGAAATTATTTTGGGTAGTCGGGGTATTTATTTAAAACCAGTGCCAGTTCCGTCAGAAAAACCCCCTGAATCTATCGAAAAATCTATTCGTGATGGAGCTAGAGCGATAATTTGGTTAGCAACTGGTTACACTGGTGTGGATGCCGCTAAAAATAAACGGTAAATAAAACTAATTTTGGATTGTGAATCGCTTAAAAGACAAATGACTAATGACCGAGCCCCTTGGGGGCAGGGAGTAGGGAGTAGGGAAGAAAACCTGCCCCGATGGTAATGGTTATAAGCCCCTTGGGGGCAGGGAGTAGAGAGTGGAGAGTACGTAGTACGACGCACAAAGCGTCCTTATTCAATCCCCTGCTTAAAAGCCAGGGTATCTCTACTCCCTACTCCCTCTTGAAAGCTGTCATTAGTCACTTATATGGTTCGGGAAAAAACGCCCCAATTTTCTCCACAATTTGATACCCTAGCTTAAACAGATTTGAGTAAAGTTAAAGCGTGGAAATTCAACTTGGGCGGGGAAAAACGGCTCGCAGAGCTTACGGAATAGATGAAATAGCTCTAGCCCCTGGTAACAGAACACTAGACCCTAGTTTGGCAGATACTAAGTGGCGTATTGGCAATATTGAGCGAGAAATCCCGATAATTGCTAGTGCTATGGATGGCGTAGTAGATGTTCGTATGGCTGTACGTTTGTCACAGTTAGGAGCATTAGGTGTCCTCAACTTAGAGGGTATTCAAACTCGTTATACCGACCCAGAGCCAATATTAGATCGGATTACCTCTGTGGGAAAAGATGAATTTGTTGCCCTCATGCAAGAACTCTATGCCGAACCAATAAAGCCGGAATTAATAGAACAACGTATTCAGGAAATTAAACAACAAGGTGGCATTGCCGCAGTGAGTGCGACTCCAGCCGCCGCAAGTAAATACGGTGAGGCGGTGGCAAAAGCTGGGGCAGATTTATTTTTTGTCCAAGCTACGGTAGTTTCTACTGCACATCTGTCACCAGAGTCTTTAGTACCACTCGATTTAGCAGAATTTTGCCGTTCCATGCCCATCCCCGTGGTATTGGGGAATTGCGTGACTTACGAAGTCACCTTGAATTTGTTGAAAGCTGGGGCGGCTGGGGTTCTGGTGGGAATTGGCCCTGGTGCAGCTTGTACTTCTCGTGGGGTGTTGGGTGTGGGTGTGCCACAGGCGACTGCGATCGCAGATTGTGCCGCAGCACGAGATGATTACTACAACGAAACTGGCAACTATATCCCCATTATTGCTGATGGCGGTTTAATCACCGGTGGCGACATTTGCAAATGCATCGCCTGTGGTGCTGATGGTGTGATGATTGGCTCCCCCTTTGCCAGAGCCGCAGAAGCCCCTGGACGAGGTTATCATTGGGGTATGGCGACTCCTAGCCCAGTCTTGCCCCGTGGCACCCGGATTCGCGTTGCCACCACTGGTAGCTTAGAGCAAATACTCATTGGCCCAGCAGGACTAGATGATGGTACTCACAATCTTTTAGGAGCCTTAAAGACCAGCATGGGTACTTTGGGAGTGAAAAATATTAAAGAAATGCAGCAAGTGGAAGTTGTAATTGCACCTTCTTTATTAACCGAGGGTAAAGTTTACCAAAAAGCTCAACAATTAGGTATGGGGAAATAGAGGGACTGGGGACTGGGGATGAGGGGGATGAGGGGGATGAGGGAGATGAGGGGGATGAGGGAGAAATAATTAATGCCCAATCCCCAATCCCCAATCCCCAATCCCCAATCCCCAATTCCTACTCCCCACTCCCCAATCCTTCAATAAATTTTTCTAGCCCCCTAAACAATTGCTGGAAAAATCCGGTATGTCGCTTACAATAGAAATAGCGGAGACGCATGTTTCCGTTCACTCCTCACACCACACTCCGCCCGGACTACTGTTCGGGCGGTTCCTTATGTTTATGAATAAATTCTAAAGCTTCTTTGCAAATGTACATCCTCTACTCCGAAGCAGATGTTTTTGCTATGGTAGAATTTTCACGAAGCTCAGATATATTTGGCGAAGGTTTTAGGCATGTCAGCAGCCGCACAAGTTACGGATTCTACTTTTAAGCAAGAAGTACTCGACAGCGATGTACCCGTTTTAGTTGACTTTTGGGCACCCTGGTGCGGACCATGCCGTATGGTAGCTCCTGTTGTCGATGAAATCTCCGAACAGTACAAAGGTCAAATAAAGGTCGTAAAAGTCAACACAGATGAAAATCCGAATGTTGCTAGTCAGTACGGCATCCGCAGCATTCCTACATTAATGATTTTTAAGGGTGGACAAAAAGTGGATATGGTGGTCGGCGCTGTGCCTAAAACTACATTAGCTTCCACTCTCGAAAAGCATCTTTAAAACTCAATCGGCAATAAAATCCTCTTGAGTTATCCATTTTGTTCTAACTTTAAGTTAATTTTTGTAAACAAGTTTGAGAAGCACGAATTTCCTGTCTCTCAAGCTTGTTTATATTTGTATACAATTTTAGAATATTTTTAGGAGTTTTCTACCTCAAAAACAATTCTCTAATTCCTGTACTACCAATTTCCACCGCTAGCGCCGCCAACAGAAAACCCAAAAGTTGAGTCACAATCACTCCACCTTCTGCACCAATCCACTGGTCAATCACATTTGCCAAACGCAAAATTAACCAAGTGACAAACATTGCCCCTAAAATACCCACCATGACAGCAATATGCGGACTCTGTGATTTCGACATCAGCAACATCACCGTTGTCAAAGTTCCCGGGCCCGCTAACAGTGGTAAAGCTAGTGGAGTAATTGCAACATCGCGTCCTGCTTCAATAATTGGCTGATCTAATTCTCCCCGCAGCATTTGCAAAGCAATTAACAACAACAATAGTCCTCCTGCTACTCGCAAAGAGCCAATACTGATTTCCAAATAATTTAAAATTACTTGCCCTGCAAAAGCAAATAGCAAAAGAACAGCGATCGCAATGATAATTGCTTTATCTATAACTTGGTTTCTTTGATCTGGCATCATGCCCTTAGTCAAAACTAAAACAATCGGTATATTGCCCACAGCATCCGCCAAGACAAACACAGCGATAAATGTTTGAATGAGAATAGGAATATCCACAGTAGACAGCTTTTATCAAGGTTTGATCACAACCTAATCTTTATCTTGCTCAGTTTGCTAGAACCCAAAGGAAGATTAAGATCAGTATAAAACAAGTCTGTTAAAGAAAATCTTGGCTGACCTATTTCTAATTAAGTTCCACAGATGTTGAAGTAGGGATATATTTTGATAATCTATCTTCCATAAATCAACTGTTCGTTGTTGAATCTATGAAGTCTTATTTAGCCGCCGCTATTCAATTGACCAGTGTGCCTGATTTACACAAAAATTTGGCACAGGCAGAAGAATTAATAGAGCTTGCCGTGCGTCAAGGTGCCCAATTGGTAGGTTTGCCAGAAAACTTTTCCTATATGGGAGAAGAAAAAGATAAACTCGCAAAAGGTGATGCGATCGCTCTTGAAAGTGAAAAATTTCTCAAAAAAATGGCTCAACGCTTTCAAATTACCATCTTGGGCGGTAGCTTTCCACTTCCTGTAGATAATACAGGCAAAGTTTATAACACAACTCTACTCATCGACCCAAACGGTCAAGAACTTGCCCGCTACTACAAAGTACACCTATTTGATGTTAATGTCCCCGACGGCAACACCTACCGCGAATCCAGCACGGTTGTGGCTGGTACGCAACTACCCCCTGTCCATTTCTCAGAAAAATTTGGTAATTTAGGGCTTTCTATTTGTTATGATGTCCGATTCCCAGAACTGTATCGTCATCTGGCAGATAAGGGAGCCGATGTTATCTTTATTCCCGCCGCTTTTACCGCTTTTACAGGTAAAGACCACTGGCAAGTACTACTACAAGCCAGAGCCATCGAAAATACCGCTTATGTCATTGCTCCCGCCCAAACGGGGAATAACTACGCCCGTCGTCTAACCCACGGTCACGCGGTCATTATCGACCCTTGGGGTGTAATTTTAGCCGATGCTGGAGAAAAACCGGGAATTGCGATCGCAGAAATCAAGCCCACTAGGCTCGAACAAGTCCGGCGTCAAATGCCCTCTTTACAACATCGGGTATTCTAGGCAGGGAGTAGGGAGTGGGGAGTAGGGAGTGGGGACTGGGGAAGAAGCAAGGGGGCAGAGGGGACAAGGGGACAAGGGGAATTATTGAACAAGTCTCTGCCTTGTCTCTCCCGTCTTCTTGATGATCTACCTTGTCTCTTCTCCATGCCCAATGCCCCTACCCAATGCCCCATGCCCAATGCCCTATGCCCAATGCCCACACCTGAATGAATAAAAAACCGGGTAAACACCCGGTTTCTGACAACATTAAAACCCTCAGTTTTTGAGGAGCATAGCAGTACTGTGCCCCTATTTATTTGTTGTCAAAATTAAACTTTAGCCGCTGATTTGGTAACAACGTTAAGTTCACCTTTAGCATACTTAGCAGCAAAATCTTCCAAAGAAATTTGCTTAATCTTGCTTGCGTTGCCAGCCGTGCCAAATTGCTGATAGCGTTCAGCACAAACCTTCTGCATGTATGTAATCGAAGGCTTGAGGAAATGACGGGGGTCAAACTCCTCTGGTTTTTTAGCCAAAGCTTCACGTACAGCAGCAGTAATAGCCAAACGGTTATCGGTGTCGATGTTTACTTTGCGTACACCGCTCTTGATACCTTTTTGGATTTCTTCTACAGGTACACCGTAGGTTTCAGGAATTGCACCACCATACTGGTTAATCAGTGCAAGCAAATCTTCAGGCACAGAGGAGGAACCGTGCATTACCAAGTGGGTGTTAGGCAGGCGGCGGTGAATTTCTTCAATGCGGCTGATTGCCAAAATTTCGCCAGTCGGCTTACGGGTAAACTTGTAAGCACCGTGGCTTGTGCCAATGGCAACAGCCAAAGCATCTACTTGGGTTGCTTCTACGAATTCAACAGCTTCATCGGGGTCGGTGAGCAGTTGTGAGTGGTCGAGTGTACCTTCAAACCCGTGACCATCTTCAGCTTCACCAGCACCAGTTTCTAGAGAACCCAAACAACCGAGTTCTCCTTCAACGCTGACACCCAAAGCATGAGCTACGTTTACAACTTCGCGGGTAACACTGACGTTGTATTCAAAGCTAGCGGGAGTTTTAGCATCAGCTTCTAAAGAACCATCCATCATCACGCTGGTGAAGTTGTTCTTAATTGCTGAGTAGCAGGTAGCAGGGGCATTCCCATGATCTTGGTGCATGACAATGGGAATGTGAGGATAGGTTTCTACTGCTGCCAAAATTAGGTGGCGTAGAAAGTTTTCTCCTGCATAATTACGAGCGCCGCGTGAAGCTTGTAAAATTACGGGGCTATCTGTCTCGACAGCAGCCTTCAGGATCGCCTGAATCTGTTCCAAATTGTTAACGTTGAAAGCTGGGATGCCGTAACCGTTTTCAGCTGCGTGATCCAACAGCAGCCGCAGTGGTACAAGCGCCATAGATAGTCCTCCTAATGTGGTTGTCAGCTAGTCGGTGTGAGAGAAGCGTAATAATCACGCTAAATCTTAAGAGTTTTTTCAACTTATAGGAAATTATAACTAGTGTCGTGTGTCTATGTTGAAAAAGTTTACGCCATTGCTCATAAACATGCCCTATACTTCACCTATTCTACTGTATGGTAAGCTACCTCACCTTTAAAGGCTTTGGTAGCTTTGTATCCCAGATTGCTCACTCAAGGCGATCGCCCACGACGGTTAGAAACGCTTTTGTACGATACGCTATGAGAACGCGATCGCACTCAACCCATCTGCAAAATCTCAATTCTCATAAAAAGCGATCACACTGACTGCAATCAAAAAGAGCGATTGCACTTGCTTGGTGAAGATAAGCGATCGCTCTTTCTACATTATTCAAAGCTGTCTCAATTCAGAGCCTAACAAAGACGCGACGCCGAACAGCCCGTCGTAGACATTACATAGCTAGTTAACAAGGTGCGTAAGCTTTTTCCTAACGCACCTTCCTAGATAGACTGGTATTAATCAGTTCTCTAGGAACGGATAATACGATAGGTAAGTGTGTAGTATCTGCAAGATTTTCCCCAGTTGTAGCTGCACATTGATTAATTGTGGCGCTCGCTCAATTACTTGACGATATTCGGCGATCGCTTGCAAATATCTCTGACTCAGGAGATTCAAGTCTGGAAGTATCCCTCTTGTGTCACTTTCCGGGAGGGCAATCGCGCTTAAGCCTTATGAGGCAATCAATACAAGCTATACTATTAGAAAAAAATTGGTCTTGTATTTGTTATTAGAAAAGAATCGCGCTATGCCTGCGGTAAATGCTCGCCTACGCTTGCTATACAAAAGCTCTAGAATTCAGAAATGGTAAATGTTTTCGGAGAGTGATAAAAGCGTCTGAGGAAGCGATCGCATTCCCAATGGATGTAAAGAAACATTTCTGTTTCTTAGAAGACAAATCCTGTAATCGTATTTCCTTTACCGGTAAGTTCTCAGGTTTCAGACCTACTAAGGAAATAAAAGCTTTTTGCTCAAAATTGGCCTGCATCTGTTACTTCGAGTTGAAAAGCTCAATTCAGTTATTCACCTTTAACTCACACTTAAGTAACCGTAGAATCACTGAAATAACTGATAACTTCGTTAATTTTCCTGAACTGTAATCTTTTTTTGATCTTCAGCAAAAAGCGATCGCTGATCCGAAAATTTTTTGTTCTCCATAGCGATCAGATTCACAAATTTCCTCACCATAAAACTCGCCTCTGCTTTCATCTCAAAAGCAGAGGCAAATATTCCTTAAATTTTTATCGTCAATTAAAGGGTTTAAGACCGCAACCAAAACACGTAGCATATTTCCAGTTGGGGTTTAAATCCCCATCTGAAAATATCTTTAATTTTGAATTGTTGAATTTTGAATTGTTATATGGGTCGCCCGGGATTCGAACCCGGAACTAATCGGTTAAAAGCCGAGTACTCTACCGTTGAGTTAGCGACCCTTTCGCTGCATTTCGCAACTTTGCCATCATAGCATATAAATCTGTAGATTTGTAAAGGGGTTTAGGAAAAATTGGCAGTAAACCTTACAGATGCTGTGTGGCTAGCTCCTGGTGCTAATACAGTCAGGTTATCACCAGTATTGAGAGAGTTACGAGTCGCACTCCACGGTTCTAAACAGTAGAATTCTTTGCCTTTGACTGTCCAAAATACTAGGTAGGTAGAGAAATCATCATAATCCAGGGTGAGTTTTAACTTCCGACTACGATCTATCGCAGTGGCCGATTGACTCGTTAACTGTCCAAAGGCAAAATCAATTTCATCACGGCTAAAGTCAAAATTAGCGTCAAAAGAGTGAATTTTTTTAGTTTGATTATCTTGATACTGCTTAGAGGGAATTTCAATCTCTAACTGAGTTTTATCACCACATAAAAAGTAGGGATGGAAACCAGCCGAAAAAGGCATTGGTGTGGATGACAAGTTTTTATACTGCTGCCGAACTTCTAGGATATTACCTTCAAGTTCGTAGGTAAAAGCCAGTTGAAAATCAAAAGGATAAACTGCCTTAGTTTGCTCATTGCTATCAAGAACAACAGTAAGACTAGCTTTATCTCCAGTTTCTTGTTCTGTTACTTTCCACGGTAATTCACGGGCAAAACCATGTTGTTTAAGAGTATACGTTTGCCCATTGTGAGTGTAAGTATTATCTGGTAGATTGCCACAAATAGGAAACAAAATTGGATTCCCACCTCTAACACTCAAATCAGGATGAGTAAAGCGTTCAGTGTCCAGGTAGAAAATTTCTTGTCCTTGAATCCGCCAACGGGTGATGATACCACCGCGTTCAGGTACAACTTCCAATTGAGAACCAGCGGCTTCGTCCGAAAGAATGTACGTCTTGTACTGTTGCTGTTGAATTGCAATGCTAAACACAAATTTTAGTCCTGGGATTAGGGATTGGGGATTGGGGATTAGGGATTGGGGATTGGGGATTAGGATTAAAATAACTCTTTCCCAGTCCCCAGCCCCCAGCCCCCAGTCCCCATAATTTATTCGTCTTCTGCAAACACGAAACGATATAACTCACTAGGGTCTGGTTCAGGGCTGCTTTCGGCGAACTTAACGGCCTCGTCGATTACATCCTGAATTTTACGGTCAATTGCTTTGATTTCTCCCTCATCCGCCAGATTTTGCTCCAGCAAATAAGCTGCCAACTTCTTAATTGGGTCACGGGCGAACCAAAATTCTTTCTCCGCCTTGCTTCGCATTTCATCTGGGTCAGCTAAGGAGTGACCCCGAAAGCGGTAGGTAAGGGCCTCAATTAATGTTGGCCCTTCACCTGCACGGGCACGGGCTACAGCTTCTTGAGCCACGGCTCGTACTGCTAGTACATCCATACCATCTACTTCCACGCCCACCATGTTAAACACACTGGCTTTTTTATAAATCTCTGGCTGGGAAGTGGCTCGTTCGTGAGACATCCCAATCGCCCATTTATTATTTTCGACTACAAAAATAATTGGCAGTTTCCAGAGGGCTGCCATATTTAGTGTCTCGAAAAACTGACCATTGTTAGCTGCTCCGTCACCAAAAAAGCAAGCCGTCACTTGGTCAGCATTTTTATCTCCTAGCACTTCGCGGCGGTATTTGCTTTGAAAAGCCGCTCCAGCTGCTACAGGAATTCCCTCAGCCACAAAAGCATAGCCACCCAGCAAGCGATGTTTTGCAGAAAACATGTGCATGGAACCACCGCGCCCTTTGCTGCAACCTGTGGCTTTACCAAATAATTCAGCCATTACCTCTTTTGCTGGTACACCCGCACTCAGAGCATGAACGTGGTCGCGGTAGGTACTACAAACGAAATCTTCACCCGGTCGCATTGACTGCACAACACCACTACAAACGGCTTCTTGACCGTTGTACAAATGGACAAAACCAAACATTTTGCCCCTGTAGTACATTTCAGCGCACTTGTCTTCAAACAAACGCCCTAAAACCATGTCTTCATACAACCGTAACCCTTCTTCTTTAGTAATTTGCGTAGTAGCAGGATTAAAAGTGGGTACAGTACGCTCTTGAACCATTATTTTTGAGTATCCCTGTTGTACAACTTAAAGTTACGGTCTTAAATAAGTTGGTCTGATAACACCTCAGCTTTTAATAGGCTAGCGTTTGTAAGACTCAACAATCAAACTTTATTTATGCACCAAAAAAGGGTCTTAGGGAATAGCTGAATTTTTAATTTTTGATTTTTAACTTTTCAGCTCATACCCCGTGAGGATTTGACTTTAACTGCAATATCTGCCGCTTTAGGTTTTCTCTCTCACTGAAACAGTGGTGAGTGCTGAGTACCGTTAGCGGAAGCGGGGCGTTTAGCCCGTGCTGAGTAAAAAGTAAAATTTAGACCGATTAGGCATCAAATCAGTTACGAGTAGTGAGTACTTAGGAAAAGATTCACAAGTACTACATCTTACTCATTACTTCTTACTCAGAACTCAGCACTCAAAACTCAGCACTCCTGAATATTCCCCTTCACAGACTAGCAATCAAGATAGACTGCTTTCTGCATATCCATTAACAATTTAAAAAAAAGGAGGCAAAAATCTATAATACCCAAATAGGTAATTGTAATGAAGAGTAAATTATGATATGATTTTTGTCTCCTGTTATCAGGGTAAATCCCCAATAGTGGTATTTTTGTTGCTGCCTAGTGGGAAAGTCCCAAAAAAACCAATCATCAATAGATTCTTCCAGGCACAATAATTATGCCGTAATTAAAAGCGGTAGTTGTGGTTTGTGGTATCGAAAGCTGATAATAGTTGTGTTCAACAAAAATACTAAGAATTAAAACAAAGAATTGAGGCTTTCTAGGCGAAAGCAAGAAATTAGTACTAAAATGTGACTCAAAATTTCGGGAAGGTACAAAACAAGTTGTTGCAATATACACTTGTAGAGTAAATTCTATACGGCATTTTTATGGCACGGTTTTACAAGCCTGGAACGCTCTAGGTGAAATTATGTTGATCACGGTGCAGGGGAAAGTAGGCTGTGCGAATTCCGCTAGATTACTACCGAATTTTAGGACTACCGTTGGCGGCAAGTGATGAACAATTGCGGCAGGCATACAGCGATCGCATTGTACAATTGCCGCGACGTGAGTATTCTCAGGCAGCAATTTCTTCTCGTAAACAACTTATAGAAGAAGCTTACGTGGTTTTATCAGATCCAAAACAACGCAGTACCTACGATCAGCTTTATCTTGCTCACGCCTATGACCCTGATAACCTTGCTGCTGCCGCAGTAGCACTGGAAAATCGTCCAGAAAGCACCAAAAGGAGTAGTGATACCCAGAGTCTGGGGATCGAAATTACTCAAGACGAATTAGTGGGCGCTTTATTAATTTTGCAAGAGTTGGGGGAATATGAACTTGTACTGAAACTAGGTCGTCCGTACCTGGTAAATAAAAATGGTGCTACAAGTGTAAGAAAACGTAATAATTTAGCAGACGAAGAAATACATGAAAGTGCTGAACATCCAGATATTGTTCTCACTGTCGCCCTTGCTTGTCTAGAATTAGGTCGGGAACAGTGGCAACAAGGTCACTATGAAAATGCCGCTATATCTTTAGAAACTGGTCAAGAACTACTAGTACACGAAGGGTTGTTCGCCAGTGTCCAGGCAGAAATTCAGGCGGATCTTGATAAATTGCGACCATATCGAATTTTGGAGTTGCTGGCACTACCTCAAGAAAAGACTGCCGAACGAAGCCAAGGTTTGGAGTTATTGCAAAACCTCTTAGAAGATCGGGGTGGGATTGATGGCACAAATAATGATGACTCTGGTTTAAATATAGATGACTTTCTGCGATTTATCCAGCAGTTACGTAACCACTTAACAGTCGCCGAGCAGCACAAATTATTTGAAGCTCAGAGCAAACGTCCTTCTGCTGTTGCCACTTACTTAGCTGTTTATGCCTTGATAGCACGGGGATTTGCTCAACGGCAACCTGCTTTAATTCGTCAAGCAAGGCAAATGCTCATACATCTGGGCAAGCGCCAAGATGTACATTTAGAACAGTCTCTATGTGCGTTACTTTTGGGACAAACCCAAGAAGCAACTCGGGTTTTAGAACTTAGTCAGGAGTACGAAGCTTTAGCTTTTATTAGAGAAAAATCTCAAGACTCTCCAGATTTGTTACCAGGGCTATGTCTATATGCAGAACAGTGGTTGCAACACGAAGTATTTCCCCATTTTCGAGATTTAGCAAACCAGCAAGCTTTTCTAAAAGATTACTTTGCTAACCAACAGGTACAAGCTTATTTAGAAGCACTGCCAACGGATGCAGAAACAACTAATGAGTGGGCTGTAATTAACTCCCAAAATTTTCCCCAGCCGCAGACAAATAATTCGCCTTTTCCTAAGAATTCAAATAGGACTCCAAGGCAATTTAACCACAGCAGAACACCTGACCTAGATTTGCCAGACACACCACAATATTCAAACTTCTCACCATCTATGTGGACTTCATCTGGAAGCGTAAAATCAGAGATTCCTGCTGCTGAACGGACGAGCAGAGGTACTAATCAGCATTTGAACAACGGTTCAGCTAAAAGTGCTACACCTGCTCATAACCAAAAGCGTCGGCGAAGAAAACCTACTCCATCTGCTATTCGGGAGCGTGTACCGGATAATCGTCCCCATTCTCGTCGTCCTCGGCGGCGGCGAACTTTTGCTAACACCATCGAAGGGAAAACACGGCTGGTATGGAGAGTGTTTATTTCTTTGGTGAGTCTACTAGTTTTCTGGGTGTTAGCCACAACAACTTTTGGATGGTTAAAAAATCTGTTTTTTCCTACACGATCTGTACCTAATTCACAATTGTTTGTACAAATAAATCAACCACCAGTATCTATTCCCCCTCCAAATAGTAAACCACAAGGATTAGATGGGCCTTTAACAGATACAGCAGCAGAGGAAATCATTCGCACTTGGCTATCTACGAAAGCTGAAGCTTTAGGGCCAAATCATGAAATTAGTAATTTAGAGCAGATTTTAACTGGTTCAGCTTTGTCTCAATGGCGGTTAATTGCTCAACAGGCTAGGTCTGACAACCGTTATCGCAAGTACGAGCATAGCGTAAAGGTGGAATCTGTAGAGAAAATTGATTTATTCGCAGATCGTGCCGCAGTAGTAGCTATGGTGAAGGAAGCGACGCAGTTATATGAAAATGGTCAGTTTAAAAACTCTTCTAATGAGAATTTGCGAGTTCGGTATGATTTGATTAAACAACGAGGTAAATGGCGTATTCAAAGTGCATCTGTTGTGACTCAGTTGACATCCTCCCCTTTGTAAAACCTATCCATTACCCGGATCTTTCTTAACATTTGCGAGAGTATTCACTCACGTTTTTTATAACCCTGATTCGTTCGTCGTTAATTCTCAATAAAAACCTACTTTTAGCGAGAATATTAAGAGGTAACTTGTCAAGTATGCCTCACACCGAGCGTGTTTAAGATGCCTACAAAACAAGCGTTTCAAGATTGTAAAGAAAGATGTGACTAATGGATAGTTTGTAAAACGGAGGGGATTTCCAAGAATCACTTCTTGAGTTTTCTGCTTCGTCCCGTGCCAGCTAGACTAGTAACACTAGTAAGAGCCGCATCCAGTCCACAGACAATTTGTTTTATTTTCAGGTCATGCCCTGACCCAGAACCAGAAATGATTTCCAATCCGCGATTTCTAATTACCTGTGCTGCTGCTACATCACGACTGACCGTGTAGAAACACACCCAACAAGCATGAATTGGTTGGTCTCGCTCCTTCTTACCCGTGTAGGTTCCACACTCAGGGCATTGCTGCGAAGTATAGTCCTTGTCAACTTTGGCAAAAAATATACTTATCCAAAGTCCTTAAGACTTGTTGCAGTACTTGAGAGTGTACTTGCTTTGGTCTTGGGAATTGTTCTTTAGCAAGAGTCAACCGCTTGGCTTGGATGTGATAGCCAGGGTAGGGTTGATCGGCAGGGAAAATATACTCCTATAGGATGGAACAGGCATTGACGGGTGACTTGCGGGAATTTAGCCAGTCCTTTCTTTCGCGTAAAGCAAAGTTCCAAACCTGACGACACACCGCGAGTATCCGCTCTACGGAATCGACCTGTTCTGGAGTTGGTTCTAGTTTATTAAACTCAGCGAGATTGTCGCCAACCCCGCTGGTCTTCAGAACCGAACGTGAGACTTTCGACCTCATTCGGCTCCTCGATGTCTTGGTGTTTTGTCACCGAATTTTAGATTTTAAACTTTAAATAATGGAATTGAAAATTCTCTCATTTAGAATAAACTTCTTGCATAAATCCAAAAAAAGAACTCCACCCTGCCTTTGACTTACGTCAAAGTCTCCCCTCCCCGCAGGCGGCTATCCATTACCCGGATCTTTGTCAACATTTGTGAGAGTATTCACTCACGTTTTTTCTAACTCTTATGATTTCGTCGTTAATTCTCAATAAAAATGTAGTTTTATCGAGAATAATAAGGGTACATAAGTCATAGATGCCTAAGACATCAGTATCCAAGATGGTTATAAAACCAGGGTTTCAAGATTGTTAAGAAAGATGTGACTAATGCATAGGTTCTTAGGGGAGGGTGGTACAGCAATGTAATCCACTCTTACCCGACCAATTTTTCGATAAATAAAAAGAAGTGGCAAAGCCACTTCCTAATTCCCAGGTAGAACCTAAATTATGAGTATAACGACTACAAAGAATGGAAATAGTATAAACAAACACCAATTAACTGAATATCTCTATTTTGCTTGTTTATAGGTGAGTAAATCTTGATTTCCATGCACCAAATAACTGTATATTTACATAAGTCTTATGATTGCAATCCAGACTCAATTTTATCTAGTTCATCGCTAAGATGTGCCAGTTTTGTCTGTTCATCAAGAAGTTGCTGTTCTAATTCAAATTTAACTACTTTACCAACCTCAAAGCCTCAGTATAAGAATGACTAAATCCTGCTTGGTGGTTGTGCATTTTCAAAAATTTTATTTCATGGCTCTAGTTGCGTTTAAAATTGCCAGCATTGCTACTCCAACGTCAGCAAATACAGCTTCCCACATTGTTGCTATCCCTAAAATACCCAATCCAATAAATACACCTTTAATTGCTAGCGCAAACCCAATATTTTGCCAAACAATTTTGCGAGTTTTTCTGGCGATTTCGATTGCTTCTGCCACTTTGGATGGTGCATCTGTCACGATTACAATATCCGCAGTTTCGATGGCTGCATCTGAGCCTAATCCGCCCATTGCCATACCAACATCTGCTCTAGCAATTACTGGTGCATCATTAATTCCATCCCCAACAAAGGCAACTTTACCATGCTTGCTGTTGGTGCTGAGTAACTTCTCAATGGCATTAACTTTTTCTTCAGGTAATAACTCTGCTTCGTAGATATCTATACCAAGCTGTTCAGCAATTCGGGAAGCGATCGCTTGGTTATCTCCTGTCAACATTACTGTTCTCTCTACACCCATTCGCTTGAGTGTTTGAATAGCAAGTCTTGCATCTTCTTTGAGTTCATCAGCAATCACAATATAGCCAGCGTAAACATTATCTACTGCTAGATGAATTACTGTTCCTTCTAACTGGCAATTATCGTGATAAATCTTCTCTCTATGCAATAGGCGATCGCTGCCCGCTATTACTACTTTATTTTCAACCTTGGCTTTAATTCCATAGCCTGCTATCTCTTCATAATCTCTGATCTCAAATTCATCGATTTTTCCATCATAAGCCTTGCAGATAGATTGAGCGATGGGATGATTTGAGTGCGATTCTACTTTGGCAGCTAATTGCAGCAGTTCTTGTTTTTTCCAGCCATTTAAGGGAACTATTTCTACTACTTTGAATACCCCTTTTGTTAACGTTCCAGTTTTATCAAAAACAACTGTATTCACTGCATTTAAAGTATCTAAAAAAGTAGACCCTTTAACCAAAATACCACGTTTAGCTGCACCTCCCACACCTCCAAAGTAACCTAATGGAATACTGATAACGAGTCCACACGGACAGGAGATAACTAGTAAAATCAGGGCACGATAAACCCATTCTGAAGAAGTTGTACCCGAAATGAATAAAGGAGGTAATATTGCAACTGCTAGAGATGTAAAAACTACGATTGGTGTATAATATCGGGCAAATTTAGTAATAAACTTTTCTGTTGCTGCTTTTTTACTTTTGGCATTTTGCACCAAGTCTAAAATCTTGGCAATGGAAGATTCATCAAATAGTTTTGTGACTCTAATGACGAGCGCACCTATTTTATTAATCGTTCCAGCAAAAACTGTTTCTCCAATTCTTACCGCTCTTGGTACAGATTCTCCAGTTAATGCAGATGTATCAACTTGCGAATTACCATCTATAATTTCGCCATCTAAGGGAATCTTTTCTCCAGGCTTGACAACGATAATATCGCCAATATTTACTGTTTCTGGTGATACTTTTTTCAGTTGTCCCTCTATTTGGATATTTGCATAGTCTGGGCGGATTTCCAATAATGATTTGATCGAATTACGGGAGCGACTGATAGCAATATCTTGAAACAATTCTCCAATTTTGTAAAATAACATGACTCCGACAGCTTCGGGTAATTTATGAATTGCGATCGCCCCTAATGTCGCTACTGTCATCAAAAATGTTTCATCAAATACTCTACCTCTGACTATATTGCGTCCAGCAGTTTTTAAAACACTCCATCCACTTAATAAATAAGCAGGAATGAAAAGCAGATATTCTCCTATTGAGTAGAATGTATTGTGTAATTGATTTTCAAAAATTACCCCAGGCGCATATAAACTTAAAATTCCTACCAAAGGCAATATCTCATTTTTCAGATTAAATTCTCCCCCGTGTTCATGATTGTGGTCATGGTTATGATTCTCATCATGATTGTGATTATGAACATGGTTATGATTCTCGTGATGGTCATGTTCACAGCTGCAACAATCTGAAGATTCTAAATGTATTTTCTGCTTCATTTTTTCTATGTAGGCTAGTAAATTAATTGAGATATGAGCCTTTTTTTAATGTAATGAAAAAAAGAGTTTTTTACAAGTTGATATTTTAAGAATGAGAATCTATCTCAAATTTATTGCTAAATACATACACTATCTTTTGATTAAAATTAAGATTTATAGTCTTGTAAAGATAGTTATAGCGGTTTTCAATTGTATAGAATTATGTAAAATATAACTTTTGTTCGTAGTGAGCGATTTATTGCTCTATATCATAATTTCAAAGGCTAGAGCCGCTAATTACGAGCTTTATTTTAATTAACAAAGTTTGGGGGTTTAAGTAAAGAGCCTAACGACGGTAGAACGTTTTGTGACGGGGATTTAGACCGCGACACAAAACGTAATTGCGAATTGCGTTAGCGCAGCGTTAGCGAGTCTTCGAGCGTCATTGCGAATTGCGAATTGGTTTAAGCTCTTATATAGGAATCTGGTTTGATTTCTAAAATTATTTATGTAGGAAGGGAACAGGGAACAGGAAAGAAGTCTCTTAAAGTTGTACTGAGTTATTTCAAAAATCAAATACTAGTTCTATACTTACATCAAGCAAATAATAACCGTTTTGGGAATATACAGCGGATTGAAATGTGCTGAATTAGATAACGTTGCGTCTAAAAGCTAGACATCAAGCCTGTTTGATTGTTGAATTATGATGTAGTAAATAATTTCCGAGCAAACTGGTGTAGAGATGGAACTTTCTTGGGTAACAAGTGTCTATCTAGCTATTCTCAGGGAAAATTCACTTGAAGTTTGAAAGTTAATCGAATACCCTAATCTAGTAGACAATTTTCTCAAGGAAATCTATGAACAAAAAAATTCTTCTGAATTTGCTTTCCAGTTCCTCAATTTTTGTGTCGATGATGTCTACGCTAGTGACATTTCATCCTGCCCATGCTAGTGGTAGCATTACACAGAGATTACTGCACACACAAGACGGTCGTACCTGTATTACTAACCCACATGGTGGACAAGATTTTGTGTGTATTCGAGATTCAGAGAGAAAACGCCCGTATACCTCTACAAGTTCTTCAACTATTGTCACATCAGTATCAGATCGGAATGTTGCCATGTTGAACTTTACTGAAGAGGAAAGCGATGCGGCAATTAGGGTATTTGGCTGCGACTGTCCATTATGTATAAATTCTTTGCGTCAGTTGCAGGGTACTGGAAACTTGGTGTATTAAGATTGAATAGCGCTGATAGCGACTATAACTTTTGTGAGATACACGTGATTAATCACTTATATACGAAACCAAAAAAGCATTTTTAACTACGTACCACTACTATAATATTCGGCCAAATGTAAATTGATTGTAGGGGCGACTTGTAGGGGCAATTCATGAATTGCCCCTACAGCGTCTTTTGTGTAAGTGTCAAGAGAAAAAGACGCACAGAAATTACCACTTCCTTTACCACTTCCTATTTATTCAACCACCTCATTCACGGGGAATCTATCAATCAACTGCATCGCCCGATAGGCATTACGCAAGAAAGAGTCTTGCAAATGGGGAATATGGGGTATCTGCGACAATAAATCCAAAGTCCGGCGTAAAATTCTCACTACATCGCCTTCATCCAAGGTAGTGTTCTCGCAGAGTTCTGTCCACTCCATTCCCAGCGCCCATTGTTCGACTATGGCAATTAACTCAAATTCCAACCATATCGGCAGCGCTACGTTATACCGCCGTTGTCGTTGGAACATTTGGTGGCGAATTCCCCGCAATTTTTTCAAGGCTTCTGCTACTTCATTACTAAGGTCAAAGTTAACCTTGCTATCTGGACGGGGTGTTTCCATCACCAAAGCTGCTGCTGCTGCTGCTAAATGGTGCGGGTCTAAGTTGTCCAATTCACCACTAGCAAATACTAAACCTAGCCACAATTCATTTTCCCCTCGAATGGCGGCTGCGATTTGCCCTAATTGTGTGGGAACTAAGTTATCCAAAGCGTCAAAGTGTTGCAGAATGGCGATTAAATTGAGAAATTCTTCCCAATGACGTTGTGATTGTTGCTCTACTACCCCTTGCAACTGTTCGAGTTCGGCTTCTAGTTCGACATAGCGGGCCCGGCGTTTGAAAAGCGTTGCCGCATTGCCTGATTGATGTAGGGGATGAGCTTCTAATTGTTCTTGAACAGCGGTAACGTGACTGAGTTGTTCTGCTACTTCTGGTGCTAGATGCAAAGATTCTATCGGATTGGGAATATGTACAGCGATCGCAAAGCTTTCTTCGTTACCACGGCGCGATTGCCCTGGCTTCAAAGGCATCTCTGGCGGTGGTAGTACATCAGGTGGCACTTCAATTCGCGGCAGTTCGGCATACAAATCGACTACATCCCCTGTAGTTGCCACATACCAACGGTTATCGTGTCCCAAGCATACCAAGTAAGGAGCTTGACCAGAACCAGGCGATTTTCCGACTAATACTGCGGTTACGGGTGAAGAAACGGTGATATTTTTGCCTTTGAGACTTAACAGAGTTCCTGACACTGCAAAGGACAACATCATCACCAATTCCTCTTGGCGGTCTGACTGTGCTTGCTCTTGCAAGGTTTTCAATATCTGGCGTTCTACTTTCAGGCGTTGTCGCAATTTTTCGTAAATAGCCAGTTCATTTTCATCAACTGCGGCTATTTGCTCATATAGTTGAGCTAATTGTCTTTCCAGTTCCGCAATCTCATCGTATTCTGGTCTTAAATGCAAGGTCGCCATGTACTGCCCAAAACTGCGCTCTATCAGTTCCCTGGTTTGCTCTAAGGTATGGGTTTGCAGCAAGTTGAGTACCATGCCATAACTGGGCGTAAACTGGCTTACTAGTGGGTCTGGCTTGGATGTTCCCAAATAGGCGGCTTCTTTGGCTCCTTCAAAGGGAGTTTGGACTGTCACCACATGACCTTGTTTATCCATCCCCCGCCGGCCTGCTCGTCCCGCCATTTGCAAAAATTCGGAAGCGTTCAACAGGCGGTGTCCGGTGTCAGTCCGTTTAGAAAGGGTAGAAATTACTGTTGTCCGGGCAGGCATATTAATTCCCGCTGCTAGTGTCTCGGTAGCAAATACGACTTTAATCAGCCCTTGCTGAAATAGTTCTTCTACCAGTGCTTTCCAAGCAGGTAAAATCCCAGCGTGGTGGGCAGCAATTCCCCGATACAGGGGAGCAATTTGTCCAGAACGCCCTGCTTCGGGATTGCGGGCTAAAAAGTCATCAATCTGTTGCCGCAAAATCTGAGACTCTTCATTATTTACCAGCCATAAATCACCCACTTCCGCCACCGCTTTATCACATCCCCGGCGGCTGAAGATAAAGTAAATCGCTGGGAGCATATCGCGTTGTTCTAACTGGCTCAAGGTATAAATTATGCCAGGAGCTTCCGGTCTGCCATTTCTCCCCCTGTCCCTTTCTCCGCCTTTCCCCTTCTTCTTCTGAAGCCGAGGGTTAATTTTGGTTTTGCTATCATTCAGCAGGGGAAATAACCCTTTGGGATTGCAAAAGTGAAATTCTAAGGGAACCGGGCGAAAATCGGAGTAAATCAGGTCAGTTGGGCCATGAACACGATTTAGCCAGTCGGTGAGCTGATCGCTATTGGCAACCGTTGCTGAGAGAGCTGCCAGTTGCACTTCCCGGGGACAATAGATGATTGATTCTTCCCAAACAGTACCGCGCTGGCGATCGTTCATGTAGTGGCACTCATCAAGTATCACCGCTTCAACGTCTACTAATGAGATGCCGATTTGCCCAATGGGTGTGCCGTAGAGCATATTTCGGAAAATTTCTGTGGTCATCACCAAAATCGGTGCATCCCTGTTAATGGAAGCATCTCCAGTTAACAGACCGACTTGATCAAACCCAAATTTTTCTCGAAAGTCACGTAATTTTTGATTCGACAGCGCCTTTAGGGGAGTGGTGTAAAATACACGTTTTCCTCGCGCTAGGGCACGATAAATCGCGTATTCCCCGACTAATGTTTTGCCCGAACCTGTGGGGGCACATACGACTACAGAGCGTCCGGCGTTCAGGGACGCGATCGCTTCTTTTTGAAACTGATCCAGTTCAAAGGGAAATATAGACCCTAAGTCAAGTTCTGGAGACGGTGCAGGATAATTCACTCAATCACATTTGCAACCAGATTGTTTACTATACTAACGAGTCTTTTGTCAACTTCGTTAGGTTAGGAGTTAGAAGTGAGGAGTTAGAAGTTATGAGTTAGGAGTTAGAAGTTATGAGTTAAAACTCCTCACTCATAACTCATAACTCCTAACTTTATTTTCCCAGCTCTTGCGATCGCTCTGTGGCAGCTTTGACTGCTTCAATTAAAGCGGAACGAAATCCTGCCTGTTCTAGCTTGGCAATCCCCGCAATGGTTGTACCACCGGGACTAGTAACACGATCTTTGAGTTCTGCTGGGTGGATTTTGGTTTCTTGCAAGAGTTTTGCTGTTCCCAGTACGGTTTGCAAGGCTAGTTGATTGGCAATTACTCTAGGCAAACCTGCGGCTACTCCGCCATCTGCAAGTGCTTCTACCATGAGCGCCACGTAAGCGGGGCCGCTACCAGATAGCCCTGTAACTGCATCCATTAGCCCTTCTGAAACTTCTACGACTTCACCCACAGCAGAAAAAACTTGCTGTGCTATTTGGTGATGTTTGGCATTGGTATATGCACCTAAACAAATCGCGGTAACTCCTGCTCCCACTGTTGCCGGGGTGTTGGGCATTGCTCTAATCACTGGCAATTGCACAAATGCAGCTTCTAGCTGACTTAAGGGCACACCCGCCAAAATAGAAATGATTAGAGGTGTATGTTCTCTATTAAGAATATCAATATCTGCTAATTCTTGAGCGATCGCACTAAACACCTGCGGTTTCACTGCCAAAAATAGAACTTCTTTTGCTTCGGTAAAAACCTGGCTATTATCTGTAGTCACAGCAACATCGTACTGCTGTTTTAAAAAATCTAGACGTGAAGATAGCGGTTCGCTAACTATGACTTCTGATGATTGATAAATTCCACGCGCGATAAGGCGGGATAAGAGTGCTTCTCCCATTACCCCACCACCAATTAAGCCAAATTTTATAGTCATTAGTCATTGGTCATTAGTCATTAGTCATTGATCATTAGTCGTTTGTCATTTGTCACCATGAGCAAAACCCAAGACAAATGACAAAGGACAAAGGACAAAGGACTAAATACTAATTTAACTTTATTGTGCCATCCGGTTAGTTTCGTTACCCCAGGTTTGATTTGGAGTACCTGTAGGACGAGATGGACGTACTGGTGGTTGTGGTACTTCATGAAGAACGCCACCTTGGGTGCTAACTTGGACACAACTTGGTGTAAACAAAAAGATGCTTTCACCGATGCGCTCTTGATGTCCATCTAGTGCGTAAGTACCACCTGCAACAAAATCTACTGCTCGTTGAGCTTGATCTGGGTCCATGATTGTCAGATTTAATACCACTGACTTGCGTTCTCGCAGCGCTTGAATGGCCTGGGGCATTTCTTCAAAGGTGCGTGGTTCGAGTACTAAAACTTCCGAAATTCCGTTAATTGCTCCTGGCATACCAATCACATTCCCCATTGGCTTTGAACCTGCTGTCATATCGTCTCCCATTGTAGGCACTGGTTCCCGCCAGCGTCGATTTTGAGCGGTTGTGCTTTCTGGCGGTGCTGGTTGAGGATTTTCTTGCTGATACAGATTTTGGTAATTATTATTATCTGTTTCTGGTTCTTCTTCGTAATACTCGTATTCCACTTGCTCATTTAGACCCACAAAGTCTCTGAGTTTGGAAAAAATGTTGTTCATGGTGTGTGTACTCTCCTGATGCGAATAGCCTGCATTGACTTGGCTGAGGATTGATTGAGATAGGAGCGTTCGCTATATCGGTGGATACTTCAGCAAGTGTATTGCTAGTTGTAGCCTATATTACGGGTTTTGGCGATGAACTGACACTTATTGGAAAGGTCTGTGCATCGCCTAAACATAATAATGAGTCAAGATTATATCCTAAGGTTTATCCGAAGGAAAGTTCTTTATACCCCATTTTCTCTTGGCGATTGCTCTTGTCAATACTATATCCTTTGTTTCCGATTGCACCAGTCTGTCACAAAATTCTTGTCATCAAATCCTTAGCTTCTATTAATACTGAAGAGTAAGGCTGATGATTAATCGGCTAAGGGCGATCGCCAAACAATATGGTTCCTAATCGTACCATCGTTGCGCCTGCTTGCACTGCCAGTTCGTAGTCGCCTGACATACCCATAGATAGGTGCTGCATTTTTATCTGCGACCAGTTTTGCTCCTGGATTTCTTTGGCTAGCTTACGATTGAGATTAAACACATTGAGAATTTCCGAATCATTTAATCCTGAAGGCGGAATTGTCATCAAACCTTGAATTTGTAAACTTTTGTATTGATTGAGCGTGGGTAAATCAGCCAAAAGTTCTGGCACACTCCAACCAGACTTGTTGGGATCGGGGAGAATTTTCACTTGCAGGCAAACCTGGGGACTCACTCCTAGCTGTTGCGCCAATTGGTCTAAGCGCTGTGCCAGCTTCAAATTATCCACGGAATGAATCCAAGGGAAATGCTCGATGGCTTTTTTGGCTTTATTGCTTTGCAAATGTCCAATAAAGTGCCAGGTAATATCCGGTAAATCTTGCAACTCGGCTTGTTTGCTGGTGGCTTCTTGGATACGACTTTCCCCAAAATCACGAATTCCTGCGTTGTATGCAGACCGAATGGCCTGGGCAGAAACTTGCTTGCTAACAGCAATCAATTTGACTGAAGTTGGCAGGGAGGAACGAATAGTAACAATACGTTCGGAAATCGAACTGTTCATTGGAAGGTGCGCTGGAAAACACTCTGAAGCTGATCGTACTCCTGAGATTGCCCACTGCGCCGCAGGGTACGTAAGCGATTTTCCAACATCATTCTAGCCTCAGTACGTCCTAGAGACTGGAATTTAACACCTTTAACGTCATTTGCCACCAAAAAAAATAAGCGCTGGGCATAAAGTGTGGTGAACAAATCCTGGTTCTCATCAACCATACAGATTTTGTAGAGTAAACCCCAAGTTGGATGGTTTATGTAAGTTTCTGCGTTTTCTGGATTCATTTAAGAGTCAAGGTGTAGTCAAGGTGGAAGTATATATATCTTTTCGCAGTGAATTCCAAACATTCAGACGATAATACCAACATTCGTCAGAATATTTGCTTAAAATGCGAAGCTGCGGTTACGAAGACCTCGATCTAGTTCGTAATGGGCAGATGAAGCTAGTGGTAGTGAAGCGCAATGGTACAACAGAAGCCGCGAAGCGTAGATTCAAAAAGTAGAGGCTGGTGGACAAATATCACCATCTGCTTTGGTGACTTCAATTTACTAATCTGTAGGGACAAGGCACAAAATATTCCTGATCCTGTTGTTGAAAGTTCGACGTGGGAAGGAAAAACACCCTTTGAAGTTCCCAACAGCAAC
The DNA here is from genome assembly GCF_034531255.1 of Nostoc sp. ChiQUE01b. Taxonomy (NCBI): domain Bacteria; kingdom Bacillati; phylum Cyanobacteriota; class Cyanophyceae; order Nostocales; family Nostocaceae; genus Nostoc; species Nostoc sp. ChiQUE01b. The sequence goes on from NZ_JAVRBM010000002.1 coordinate 274,364, forward strand.
GGCGAATTTCTCAACTTCTTTCCATACTGCCACAACTGTCGCCCAATGGCACAAAATTGGGGATTGGGGATTGGAAAGAAAACTATCTTCTATTAGACTATTAGACTTTTTGCAAAAGTCCCTAATACCAATTCTCCAAAAAGAGGCAACAGATATCAATCACCAAAGTCTTACTCCATCTAGGTTTCTTAATTGCGAATTGCTCTCTTCGCAGCGTTAGCGAGTCCGCGTACTCTTTCAGAGAAGCAAGCTACGCTTTTAGCGTCTCGTAGAGAGCGTCATTGCGAATTGCGAATTGGTATAACATCCCACCCCAACTGGGGAGAGGAGATCGAGGAGATCAAAGTGTAGCTTTAGTGGGGTGGGGTTATTATTTTTGATTTATGCAAAAGGTCTATTGATTATCTAGAATTTTCAGTGCTGCAATTTGTGCCTGAGCTTTGTGCAGAGATTCATAAGGATACCAATCTGAAACAGCAAAATAATCTGTTTTGCATAAAAAAGCTACGAAAAATAGCAGGGGATCAATTTTATCATGGGGTAACTGTTCGATATACAGCAGATTTCAAGGAAAGTGAGGTACACAACGATTCGTCTATTATTCAGATATAAAGCGTGTTTTACTCCTCAATTCTGCTGTATTATCTCTTACCATTTTTACGATGCATAAACCTGAGTTCCTATAGCTAGTCGTATTCCCCAGAATAAGATTAAAGTTGCGATCGCCAGCCAGTCTCGCCCTTTTAATCGTAAGTCGTGCCACTGCACTCGATGCTGATTGGGACTGGTAAAACCCCGCACCATCATTGCATTCGCCATTTGATCGGCTCGTAAGAGCAGATTTTCCAAAAGTCTTTCTGCAACTGTCATCCAAACTTTGAATGCTCCTTTCAATCCCAGCTTTTTCCAATTAATTGCCCTTGTCATTACAGAGCGAAATAAGTTTTGCACTTCTTCTAAAACCAGGGGAATGAAGCGCAAGGACAAGGTTAAAGTTAAAGCAATTTCTGTGACAGGTAACTTGAAGCGTCGCAGGGGTTGCATTAAGCTTTCTATACCAGATGTGATTTCTTCTGGTGCGGTTGTGAGCAGATAGAGGTTGGTGCTGTAAATTACGGTAAATATAAGTGTACTCAAGCGTACTGCCAAACTCAAGGAGTAGCGAGTTACTTTAACCGGGCCTTTGTGAAATAGCACGTAGCTGTATTTTTTTTTCTCGGCTGCTGGCTCTTGAACAGGATTATTAGAGAATGCTTGCTGGGTTAAGATTTGTTCATTAACTGGCAGACGTGACTGATAATCTACACCCAGTCCATCAGGACTGAGGGCTGCGATCGCTAATACAAAAAACGATAGCATTAATAGCCAACCCATTTGCTGCTGCCATACTCGTCGAGGAATTCTCGCAATCAAGGTGGCAATAATTAATATTACCACTAGCAGCACCCGCCAATTGTTGTTGGCTAAAACATAGCTTGTTAAAAAGCTCATCAACCAGGCGAACTTGACTCGCGGATCGATTTTATGGAGCCAAGTTTGGGGTTGTTCTAAATAAAGTCCAAGTGGCAGCGATCGCAATAAATCCATGTTTAGTCATTAGTCATTAGGAGCCACTGCGTTGCGGGGGTTCCCCCTGTTGAAGCAAGGGGCGTTCATTAGTCATTAGCCAAAAAACAAATTACTAATGACAAGTGACAATTATTATACGTGAGTTACTCGATTATCATTAGTGATTATGCAAAGGACAAATGACCAATGACAAGTGACAATTATTACACGCGAGTTGCTCTATTAACGTTACTAATTTCGGCATCACGGACTTTTTTGCTCCGCCACAGTAAAATAATTGGCGTGCCTTTAAATCCTAGCTGTTGACGAAATTGCCGTTCAATGTAACGGCGGTAGTTGTCGTTGAAGCGTTTGGAATCATTGACAAATAGAGCGATCGTTGGTGGTTGGCTACTTACTTGTGTACCATAATAAATTTTGCCCTGCCGCCCACCACGGGATGCTGGCGGTGTATGCCAACTGACGGCATCTGTTAAAACTTCGTTAATAACTGATGTGCTGACACGGCGTTTGTGTGATTCAGCCGCCGTTTTCACCAATTCTAAAATCTTTTCTACCCGTTGTCCTGACAAGGCACTCACAAAAATTGTTTCTGCCCATTCGGTAAAATGTAACCGTGATTGCAGAGTTTTTTCGTAGTCGTAGATTGTGTAAGAGTCTTTTTCGACAGCATCCCATTTATTAACGACGATGATGCAAGCTCGACCTTCTTCGATAATCCGCCCAGCTAATTTTTGGTCTTGCTCGGTGACTCCATCTACGGCATCTATTACTAATAAAACCACATCAGCCCGACGAATCGCTTTGAAAGCACGGTTAATACTAAAGAATTCTGTGCCGTATTCGATGTGTTTCTTTTTGCGAATACCAGCGGTATCAATCAAGCGATAGGTTTGTCCGGCTCGTTCAATGACGGTATCAATAGCATCGCGGGTAGTGCCGGAAATCGGGCTGACAATTGCCCTTTCTTGCCCAACAAAAGAATTGAGTAAGCTCGATTTGCCCACATTTGGGCGTCCCACAATTGCTACTTTGATTTCATTAGTTTCGGGGATATCTTCAATAGCAGGGATGTGATTAACTAACTCGTCGAGTAACTCTCCTGTACCACTGCCATGAATCGCGGAGATAGGGTAAGGTTCGCCCAATCCCAATTCCCAAAATTCGGCAGCTTGCATTAAGCCTTGTTCTAGGGATTCACATTTATTTACAGCTAGTAGCACAGGTACGGTTTGTTGGCGCATCCATTCGGCGATTTCTAAATCTGCCGATGTGGGGCCTGTTTGACCATCTACGACAAAAATAGCACCACACGCTTCTGCTAGGGCTGTCATTGCCTGTTGGCGAATCAGTGGTAAAAATTCGGTATCATCATTAAAAACTAAACCACCAGTGTCTACGACTAAAAATTCGCGGTCGTTCCAGAAAGCTGGTAAATAAGTGCGATCGCGTGTCACTCCCGGTTCATCATGGACAATCGCCGTTTGTTCCCCGGCGAGTCGATTAACCAGGGTGGATTTGCCCACATTTGGGCGTCCGATAATTGCAACGATTGGCAGTGCCATAAAACCAGGGTAAGTGAGAGGTGTAGTATATCATGTACTTACATTTTACTCACTTTAAGTCTTAATTTAATTTTCCCATCATCTGAGGCGATGTCTACGATGGGCTGTTCGGTGACATTATACTTTTAAAAATAAAAAAGGTAGGAAATCCTACCTTTTACCCAAAAAAAGCATTTTGTAACCAAATACCAAATTAAATATCACACACGCTTTTGACGTGTCTATTGCAAACCTCTGACGAAGGTGTGACGTTTAATTTGTAGTTGATTTCGCGATTACTCCCAGTTGCAACCCAGGCGGATAGCTACCTTCTGACTTGATGCGCTTAATTTCAGCATCGCTTATCTGCAAATTTAACTTTTGTACCAGCGATCGCACAATATCTCCCCGGTCAATTACACCAGCTACGGCACCAGCGGGAGAAAGTACGGTAATTCTAGGTAACTGCTCATTTTCTAGCTTGTTAATTACCTCAGCAATCGATATTGATTCGGCAACGGTAGGTATTTCTGTCAACGGATGCACTATCCTGTGTAAAGTTTCGGTTTCCCATTCACTCCTTTGGGTTAAACGGAAATCGTCAATGGAAACTAGACCCCGGTAACGTCCATCAGAAGCAGCAAAATAAACTTGTGAGGGAGTGGTTTCTAAGAGGTATAAATCGGCAAAGGAACGCAATGTCTGGTCAGCATCAATTACCCGAAAGTCACGAGTCATCGCATCCGCCGCCACCACCTTCAGTAGGCTTTCTTGTAATGTATTCATGTTGTCATAGGTGTTAGCGTTGCGGACAGCAAACCAACCTAACAACGCAATCCACAAACCAACTACTAATTCCCTGGTCACAAAATCTACAACAAATCCGAAAGCGATCGCACCATAACCCAAAATTTGCCCAGCCTTTGCAGCCCAGTGTACGGCTTGAAAACGATTACCCGTGATTTGCCATAGTGCTGCTTTTAACACTTGTCCCCCATCTAGGGGTAAGCCGGGAATCAGGTTAAATAGAGCCACCACTAAGTTAATTCTCGCCAAATCTCCAACCATGACACTGAGGGGATTAGTATCAGGTATCGCAAAAGCTGCCAGACGGAGCAGGAAAAATAGGATGATACTCACTAAAGGGCCAGCGATCGCTACTTGAAAAGCTTTGAAAGGAGTTTTAGATTCTTCTTCAATGGCAGCAATCCCGCCAAACATAAATAGGGTAATTGAATTAACTTTAATGCCTTGCGATCGGGCTACCAAGCTATGACCCAACTCATGCAATAGCACCGAAGCAAAAAGCAGCAGTGCCATAACTATTCCAGCACTCCAGGCTATAACACTTCCCCATTCCTGATAAGCTACCCCAAAGTTCAGGGTTGCCAACCCTAAAATCACAAACCATAACGGGTCTAAAAACAAGGGAATTCCAAATAATGACCCAATTCTCCAATTTGTTTGCATTACACTGCCCTAAAACTAGATATCGTCAGTACTTTTTATACCGAAATCTATGTATTTCGTATATACATTTATATTGAGCATCAATTCGGTATTGACAAGTGACGAAATGCTCTCATTTCTAGAATAGACAATTAATGCCTGTGAAGAAAACTCTGGACTTGGGAATTGTGTATGGGGCAAAACAGTTCCTTTTTTCCGAGTTCCTAGTCCTGAGTAAAGAAGTAAGATTCCCAACTCAGCACTCAGCACGGGCTAAACGCCCCGCTACCGCTAACATGACTCAGCACTCTTGAGGGGCATTGGGCATTGAAGAGAGGCAGAGGGGCGGGGTGCAGGGTGCAGAGGAGAGGAATTTTCCCCCTGCTCCCTGCTCCCTGCTCCCATGCTTCCCCTGCTCCCCTGCCCAAAATCGTTTTTAGGAGTTTTGTATCGATACCAGGGTTACAAGTAACACCTCTGTCATTACCAAACTACAGACGACCGATGTAAGTTAGTCCGAGAACGATGCCAACGCCAATAATATGACCAAAAGCCATCGCAGCAACGAATGTGGGAATACTAATCGGTAGGATAGGGAACTTGGGGCCAACTAAGGGTTTTTCAATCCTAGTACTTAGTAAAACTATTACTAAGCTACTGATACTGATGATGATTCCTACTATGGGATTCCATGCAGGTGTTGCGGGAACAGATGCAGCTGCGGCTGCTAGTAAAATAGAGTCAATCAAGCTTTTGTCTCCTAAATGCAAAAGTTAATGTAGACCTACAAGATTATAAAATTACAAGGGCCAAAAATTTTTTAGATAGTTTAGACTTTTCAGATAATTAGTTTAAATTTGTTAAATATTCATGCGCGTTAAGATTTGCGGCATTACTCAACCACAGCAGTCTATAGCGATCGCCTCTCTGGGCGCAACGGCACTAGGATTTATTTGTGTGCCAAACTCACGTCGTTACGTGACTACATGCCAAATTCGGGCAGCAGTGGCAGAACTCCCGGCAAATATTGACACAATTGGGGTTTTTGCCAACGCTAGTATCGCTGAAATCAGTCAGATAGTTGCTGATTCTGGGTTGACTGGTGTGCAGTTACACGGAGATGAATCACCAAATTTTTGCTACCAATTACGTCAAGCTTTACCCAATGTCGAAATTATTAAAGCACTGAGAATTCGTAGTCTTGAGCATCTTGACACAGCAGTTGATTACACCAAATTTGTAGATACTTTGCTACTTGACGCCTACCATCCGCAACAACTGGGTGGTACAGGCAAAACTTTAGATTGGACGATGCTAGAACAATTTAGTCCTAGTTGTCCTTGGTTTTTAGCAGGAGGATTAACAGCCGATAATATTGTGGAAGCCCTGAATCAGGTTAATCCTAGCGGCATTGATTTATCTAGTGGTGTGGAACGGACACCAGGAGATAAGGATTTAGATAAAGTAGCCAAGTTGTTTGAGAAATTGGGGAGTAGGGAGTAGGGAGTAGGGAATGGGGGATGAGGAAGCAGGGGAAGCACGGGAGCAGGGAGCAGGGGGAAAATTCCTCTCCTCTGCATCCTGCACCGCCCCTCTGCCTCTTTTCAATGCCCAATGCCCAATGCCCAATGCTCCATTCCCCATTCCCCACTCCCCACTCCCCACTCCCCACTCCCCACTCCCCATTCCTTAAAAAAACGCTCCTTGGTGACGAATCAAGTTAAAAAATTCTTCGCGGGTTTTGTGTTCCTCTTGAAACACACCAACCATTGCGCTAGTGACAGTCCAAGAACCTGGTTTTTGGACGCCACGCATCACCATGCACATGTGGCTAGCTTCCATCACTACAGCAACGCCTTGAGGTTCCAGAATGGTCTGAATTGCTTCGGCAATTTGGCGGGTTAGTCTCTCTTGTACTTGTAAGCGACGGGAATACATCTCAACAATCCGGGCCAGCTTACTCAGTCCGACAACTTTTTGGTTGGGGATATAAGCAACGTGTGCTCTACCCATAAATGGCAGCATGTGGTGTTCGCACAAACTAAAGAAATTAATATCTCTAACTAGCACCATCTCGCTATGTCCTTCATCAAAGATGGCATCGTTAACGAGTTCTTCAAGAGATTGGTTGTAGCCACTGGTAAGAAAGCGCATTGCTTCGGCTACTCGTTTGGGTGTTTTCAGGAGTCCTTCGCGTTCTGGGTCTTCCCCAACTCCCAGTATTAGTGTCCGCACGGCGTCCTTCATTTCCTCCAGCTGTTCCTCTGTTGGCGGGAACACATCCACTTGTCGCCCGTTATGAGTATTGCGGTCGGGTCTAGGAGTTATGGCTTCTGCCAAGTCGGGAATCAGAGGTGATTGAGAGCAATTAGAACCGTTGGAACTAGCAATAGTCATGATTCAGTCTTGGTTATGGTTTGAATTTAGTTATGAGTTAGGAGTTATGAGTTATGAGTTAAAAATTCTAATTCCTAACTTCTAACTCCTAACTCCTAACTCCTAACTTCGCAATTAGAGTGCGCCAGCGCTGGGCATGAGGATCAATTCATCAATCACTGCCTGTTGTGGTAATAGAACTGTGTGGAGAATTGACTGAGCCACAATTTCCGGGGTTAACATTTTGGAACGGTCTAAGTTGACATGGACTGTTTCTGTATCCCAAAGTTCAGTATTGACTGCGCCAGGACAAATAGCTGTGACACGAATGCCGTGAGTGCGTTCTTCTTGTGCCAGGGTTTGAGAGAGGGCTATCAAACCAGCTTTGCTGACGCTGTATGCTCCCCAACCGGGAAAGGGTTGCTTGGCCGAAATTGAGGCGATGTTGATAATTGTGCCTGTGCCTCGATCGCGCATTGAAGGTAAAATCCCCACAATGCACTGAAAAACGCTGGTAAGATTCAAGTCAATTACCTGCTGCCAGCCCTCTAGGGAAATTTCGCTGAAAGTTCCTGTATAGGCAATGCCAGCATTGTTTACCAGAATGTCTATATCACCAAAGTCAAGAGCGATGGCTTGGATCTTTTCTTTGACTTCCAAGATCCGCGCTAAATCTAGAGCGTAAGCTTTCGCTTCCACCCCAGTATGCTCTACGGCTTCTCTTACCGCCTCCAACTTATCCAAAGAACGGCTGACTAAGGCGACATCTATTCCGGCTTTGGCAAAGGCTAAAGCCGTTGCTTTCCCAATTCCACTACTTGCCCCAGTAATCAGGGCGCGTCGTTTTTGCTCAACACTCATAGTGTCTCCCAATTTTTTGGCAGTTCCCAAAGCCTATTACCATCCCATTATTCACACTTCTCGGTTTGGATAGATTAAAGGAATCTAAAAATCTGATGATTTTCATCAAGCAAATGCTACGATGCAACACAACAGTCTCCATATTCTGGGAGCAGTAAGTACAACATATTCTTGCCTGGAAAACCACGCGGTACATTCAAATTAGATTATTTACATAATACAAAACCCACTCAATCAAATTGAGTAGATTTGCCAAACATGCAAATGCCTATGGCTAGATTGTTAAAAATCTTTAAGCACATAGGCGATTATAGCATTGCTGCTTGGCTAATCTATCATTATCGAGTTGTTTTAGTGGGCAACTTCTGTAAAAACGCCAATTTTGCGGAATTTTTCATAGCGCATTTGGCGACGTTCTGGAGCGGTTAAACGATTGAGTTCGTCTAAATTTTCCATCAGTACTTGCTTAAGAGTGGTAGCGGCTTTTAAAGGGTCGGAATGAGCGCCACCAGTGGGTTCAGGCAGTATTTGGTCGATAATTCCCAACTTTTTCAGGTCATGGGAAATAATTTTTAGCGCCACAGCGGCTTGGGGGGCTTTACCAGCATCTTTCCACAAAATGGCGGCGCAGGCTTCGGGAGTGGCGACGGTATAAACGGAGTGTTCAAACATCAGTAGGCGATCGCCTACACCAATACCAAGTGCGCCACCGGAACCACCTTCACCAATGACTGTACAGATAATTGGCACATCTAAGCAAAACATTTCCCGCAAGTTGTAAGCGATCGCTTCTCCTTGACCTTGGTGTTCTGCTTCTACCCCAGACCAAGCTCCGGGTGTGTCGATAAAGGTTAGTATCGGCATACTAAACTTGTTGGCGTGTTCCATCAACCGCATAGCTTTGCGATAGCCGCCAGGGTAAGGCATTCCAAAGTTACGGGCAATGTTGTCTTTAGTATCGCGCCCTTTTTGATGACCCAACATCACCACAGGTTGCCCACTCAAACGACCAACACCACCAACTAAAGCCGGATCGTCACCACCAGTGCGATCGCCATGCAATTCCATCCATTCATCACTAATTGCCTGAATGTAATCGAGAGTACTGGGGCGACGCGGATGACGAGCGACTTGTAATCGCTGGGACGGGGATAGACTAGTGAAAATTTCCTCACGTAGTTGCATGGCGCGTGCTTCTAGTTGACGAATTTGACCAGAAACATCGACGCCATTTTCTTCTGCAAGTTGCCGAATTTGATCGATTCGGGTTGCGAGTTCTGCTAGGGGCTTTTCAAAATCTAACAGTAGCGGTTTACGCTCGGTAGTTGCCATCGTAGGGGTTATAAGTACAAGTTATAAGTTATCTATGCTTCTTTGTCCGTTGTCATTTGTCCTTTGTCCTACCCTGCGGGAAGCCGCTGGCGCGTCTATGTCATTTGCAAATAACTAATGACCAATGACTAATGACCAATGCCAATGACCAATGACTAAACCAGCAGCGGTCTAAATCCATGCTTCACAGATACCTTACCAATCTGCTCCATTTTGTCTACGGTAATCTGATTCCGTCCCCAGGAAAAGTTCGTGTATAACTTCTCAAATTCCAGCAGCATTGATTCGGCAAAACAAGCAAACAACTGGCGGGCTGGTACGTCCATATTGACGATTTTCATAATTTTCCAGTCAATATCCAGGGAATGCTCTACAATCCCACCATTTAACACATATACACCAGGATGCTGAACTTTTGTTGCTAAGTTTTTAGGATAGCCACCATCAATCAACAAACAAGGTTGTTTCAAAGTGGTCGGGTCAATTTCCACGCCTCTGGGCATACTAGCAACCCAAACTACAACGTCAGCTTCAGGCAATGCTTCTGTCAAACCCATGATTTTTCCTCGCCCCAGTTCACCTTGCAGTTCTTTGAGGCGTTCTTGATCGCGGGCGATCAACAAAAGTTCTTGGACATCTGTTTTTGCATCTAGCCAGCGGGTAACTGCACTACCAATATCCCCAGTTGCTCCACATATAGCAACAGTCGCTTTTGATAGATCGATTCCCAATTGTTTTGAGGCTTCTTCCACCTGCTTACAAATAATGTAGGCAGTATGTGTGTTTCCTGTGGTGAACCGTTCAAACTCTAGTTTAATGTTGCGGACTTGGCTAAACTGGTCTAACTTAAAGTTTTCAAAAATAATCGAGGAAAATCCGCCTAAAGCTGTGATATTAATGCCATGCTTTTGTGCATGGGCCATAGCGTTGAGGATTTTGCGTGTTGCGGCTTTGATGCGACGGGTAGCTAGCATTTCCGGCAAAAAGCAAGATTCTACATACCGTCCTTCAATTTTTTGCCCAGTTACACTGGTGACAATAATGCTATCGACAATTTGCGGCGGGGCGCTGCACCAAAAGTCTAGCCCTTGATCGGCATATTCTGGGTATCCCAATTCTTGAGCTACCGCTTGAGCGTGTTCTAAACTAGTCAGATGTCCAATTAGACCAAACATGTAGTGATTATTAGGCTTATGCTGTCTTGAGGGCGTGGAATAAATAAGCGGTTTAGCAGTCCTGAGTTCTAAGTCCTGAGTTCTGAAGTTCTGATAAATTTGAACTACTCAGCACTCAGCACTCGTTACTCAGTACTCTTTTAAGCGGCTATGAGTCCGTAGGCTGACAAACGCATGATGTCGCGAGTTGTGAAACCTATGTTACTTAATGCTTCTCCGTATTGAATCATAAAGTCTTCTACTAAAGCATCTTTTTCCATTGCCATTGTGTGGGCATCACCCTCTACTTGGTTGAGCATTCTCCAGACTATGGGTAGGTTCTGGCGATTTGCTTGTTCTAGTTCAGCTTTGGATTCTGGGAAATGTTCTTTCAACCAAACTTCTCCAAAGTTGAGATGGCTATACTCATCTTTTACTACTCCCTCCGTAATTTTGCGGGCAAAAGCGTCGGCAACGGGGATGTAAATGTTATATGCTGCGATCGCAAAACATTCGATAATCAAAGACTGAATCAACAGACAAGTGACCACCTTCTTGGAGGCCGCTGCTGTTTGGAAATTCTGGTGTAGTCCAGAGAAAAATTCCTTGGCAAATTGCAAATCTGGGGTAACATCCAAATTCCGCCCACAAGCTTCAAATCCTTTCTTGTGGCGGCTTTCCATCTTGGAGAGGCGAATTAATTCATCATGAGATTCCGGCAGCAATTCGGCTAATGTGATGTAATTTTCATGGGCTTCTTGTTCCCCTTCAATCACGATCGCATTAATCCGGCTATAAGCATCTTTGTATGTTTCGCTCTTGAAATCTAATTCTTTAAATTGGTCTGCAAGCTGCTGCATGGTTATGTTTACTCCTGTAAACTTGAATTATTTAACACCAGGATTCAATTTACCTTATGAACTGAGGGTAATAATCACTGTGGTTTAATTTAACTTAACAAGTAGACTATGTTTATAGATTAATGGTTGCTGGGGGCAATGCTCTAGTACTAGGGAAATAAATGCTTTGCGGCTCAAGTTATGTCTAAACCAAACCCGAATGTGAAATCTGGTGATTTTTTGAGCCTAATAATCTTACTGTTAGGGGCATTTATCGTTCTACTACCGCTGTTTGTGGTCTTTCTCACCTCCTTTGCACCGACGGCGGCCAGCCCAGAAAATTTGTCCAAAAATAACTGGTCTTTAGCAAATTACCGCGTTGCGTGGCAACAAGGAAAATTTTTGCTGGCGTTTGCTAATTCTACCTTGGTAGCGATCGCTGTGACGGCGTTTCAGATTGTCACTTCTGCTTTGGCTGGTTACGCCCTAGCACGGTTGAAGTTTTGGGGACGCCAAGCACTGTTATTAGTCGTTTTAGCAACTTTAGTGATTCCCTTTCAGTTATTGGTGATTCCCATCTTTTTGGTGTTGAAATGGGGACACCTGATAAATACATACTGGGCGCTGATTCTACCCACTGCGGTTAGCGGATTTGGGATTTTCTTATTACGTCAATATTTCCAGACAATTCCCATAGAGTTAGAGGAAGCCGCAGCGATAGATGGGGCGAACCGACTGCAAATTTTGTGGCGGGTGATGTTACCTTTAGCTCGTCCGGCCTTGATAACGCTGTTTTTGTTCACCTTCATTGGTGAGTGGAATGATTTGTTTAAGCCTCTGGTATTTACAACAAGACCAGAATTAAGGACAGTGCAACTAGCGTTGGCTGAGTTTCAGGAGCAATTTACGAATAATTGGCCTTTGATGATGGCAGCAGTGACAATAGCGACAGTGCCAGTGATGGTATTATTTCTCATCGGTCAGCGTCAATTTCTTCAGGGTATTGCTGCGACGGGGATTAAGAATTAGCAACCGATGACGCCTCTGCGTGAGACGAATTCATATTTATATTCAGCAACGCCCTCCCATAAATCATCAATGCTTTAAAGAAATCCAGCAGGAAAATATGAAGTTTTATTATAGAGTACGTAATTATTACAAGCGAACTTGAAGCAATAATCGTACACAATCCGCAAGGAAGTCAAACAATCATGGATTCTCAAACATTAGAACAATTACAAAACGAGATTGAGCAAAAACTTTCTGAAAACTTGAAAAATGCTGACTTACAAACAGCCTCTTAAATTTTTGATAATGAAATAAATGTAGATTACTGATTCTAATGTATAGTACTGGAGTTTACTAAAGCTTGGTTGCTGTGTAGCCATTGCTATTTTCTTCTTGAAAAAGGTGCAATATTAAGCATGAATAATCTTCAGTACTCCGTTAAAGTTCTCGGAATTGCAATAAGTGGTGCGGTAGTTTTGTCCACAAACTCTGCTATTGCTCAAATTCAGCAGAACGGCAATTTACCTAATAATTATGGCGTTACAGCACAAGACAATATCAAAATAATTCCCGCTAGCGCCCAATATGAAACTAAACTATCTCGAAGTTTGAATGCATTGTGTATCCCTTGCCCATCAACTGGCAGTCCTTTAGGCTGTAACTGCTAAATAATTTAATCTTCGTACTGCAAAGAGTTTATTCTAGTGAATGTAAAAATACTAAACTTTGCTTTTATGTAGTAGTTAGGCTACAGAGATAACATCAGCGTACTAACATCACTAATTAGCAAAAAGCAGTATTTTAATAAACTCTTATTTTTTGAGCGCAAGTTTTTAATGTCTCAAAATCAAAGCAGTTGCCAGTGGAAGTTAGGAATAGTGAGTACTTTAGTAATTGCTAGAGTGCTCACTTTCGCTGAGAGTTTTGCCCTAGCTCAAATTCAAACAGATGCCACGCTTGGATCTGAAAGTTCAATCATTACACCAAAGCTAATCGATGGTCAGCTTATAGACCAGATCGATGGTGGAGCAATTCGTGGTACAAACTTGTTCCACAGCTTTCAACAGTTTTCTGTCTCTGCGGGAACGACAGATTTATTTAAACTTCTGGTATTTACGACACGACCAGAATTAAGAACAGTGCAACTAGCGTTGGCTGGGTTTCAGGAGCAATTTACGAATAATTGGCCCTTGATGATGGCAGCAGTGACAATAGCGACACTTCCAGTGATGGTATTATTTATCATCGGTCAGCGTCAATTTCTTCAGGGTATTGTGGCGACGGGGATTAAGAATTAGCAAAGAAACAGGCGGTGAGTGGAAGCCCGCCTTTAGTTATTAGGCGGCGAGACGCCCACCCCAGAATAAATAAATTGGATATTTGGCGTTGCATATTTGCGGGATGATTTTGTTAGTTTTGTAGGATGGGCATCTTGCCAGTCTGTTATATTTCGGGGCGGGCAAGATGCCCACCCTACAAGAATCATCCCTTGATTCAGCAACGCTGGATATTTTTTATTTGGAAGTCTTTTAATGCATTGACTTCCATTGTTATGAGCAATGCTATGCCTCTACTGCGTGGTTTATTTACCTCAAAATAGCAGTAAAGGAAATCCCGCAGGAAAACATGAACTTTTATGACACTCAGCGTAATCATTGCTAACTAAACTGAAGCAATAATTATACACATCCCGTCAGGAACGAAAATACTCATGAGTTCTCAACAAGTTATAGACCCTGAAATGTTACAGCAGTTACAAGAAGAGATTCAGCAGAAAATGGATCAAAGCCTAGAAAATGCTGACTTACATTCAGTGCTTGAAAAGTACGGCTTATTAGAATATAGAGTCCTGAGAATTCATTGGCAATGTAATCTCGACCCCAATCAACTCAAATCTGATGATGCAGTTGATGAACAGCAACCCAATGCATTATTACCAGTAACTCCAACAGCTTCAATACCAGAAATTGTGTTGGTGAAAAAAGCATTGTGTATCCCTTGCCCATCAACTGGCAGTCCTTTAGGCTGTTACTGCTAAATAATTTAATCTTCGGACTGGAAAGAGTTTATTCTAGTGAATGTAAAAATACTAAACTTTGCTTTTCTGTAGTAGTTAGGTTACAGAGATAACATCAGCGTACTAACATCACTAATTAGCAAAAAGCAGTATTTTAATAAACTCTTATTTTTTGAGCGCCAGTTTTTCATGTCTCAAAATCGAAGCAGTTGCCAGTGGAAGTTAGGAATAGTGAGTACTCTAGTAATTGCTGGAGTGCTCACTTTTGCTGAGAGTTTTGCCTTAGCTCAAATTCAAACAGATACCACGCTCGGATCTGAAAGCTCAATAATTACACCAAAGCTAATCGATGGTCAGCCTACAGACCAAATTGATGGTGGAGCAGTTCGTGGTACAAACTTGTTCCACAGCTTTGAACAGTTTTCTGTCTCTGCGGGAAGGACAGCCCATTTTAACAATGCAATCTATATTCAGAACATCATCAGTCGGGTGACAGGCAATTCTGTTTCTAATATAGATGGCATTCTCAAAGCTAACGGCACAGCCAACGTATTTCTGATTAATCCTAACGGCATTGTTTTTGGGCCCAATGCTTCTTTAAATATCGGCGGTTCATTTGTAGCTAGCACGGCAAGTAGTTTGAACTTTGCTGATGGTACAAAGTTTAGTGCTACATCTGGTCAAACTGCACCTCTACTCATAGAAAGTGTTCCTATTGGCTTACAATTCGGAACAACTGCTCGACCTATTCGCAATCAATCCCAAGCAAGTCCAAATAATGCAATTAATACCTTCGGACAAGGTGTTGGTCTACAAGTGCGGCAAGGCAAAACCTTAGCACTTATAGGCGGTGGTATAACGCTAGAGGGCGGAAATTTAACGGCAAGTGGGGGAAGAATTGAGTTAGGAAGTGTTGCTGGCAATAGTTTGGTTAGTCTAAGTTCAACGAATCAAGGTTGGGCATTAGGATATGAAGGTGTTCAAAATTTTCAGAACATCGAACTAACCCAGCAAAGTGAGATTCCATCGAATGTAGATACCAGTGGCAAAGGTGGTGGTAATATCCACCTGCAAGGACAGCGTGTACTGGTAACTGACGGTTCACAAATTTTGGCTCTTACTCTGGGAGCGCAACCAGGAGGAAATTTAACAGTGAACGCTTCGGAGTCTGTAGAACTTGGACTAAATGCGTTCTTGTCTACTGGAACTTTCGACACTGGAAACTCTGGAAATATAAATATCACTACCAGAAAGTTGATTGTCAAAGATGGAGCGCAAGTCTTAATGTTCAATGTTGGTTCGGGATCGTCGGGGCAATTGACCATCAATGCCTTAGATTCCGTAGAACTAATCGCAGGCATCCCCATTTCTCCCTTACCAGATGGTAGTGATTTAATATCCAGTGGATTATTTAGTGCAACTTTTGGCGCTCAAAATGCTGGCAGCATAATAATTAATACTGGAAAGTTACGTATTGAGGGAGGGGCAGCAATATCAACAAGTTCTGAAGGTATACTTGGGCGTTTTTCTAACCAATTTATACCAGCTACAGGAAATGGAGGAGATTTGATAGTGAACGCCTTCGAGTCCGTAGAATTAATGGGAACCTCAGCAAATGGTTCTAGGCTCAGTAGCTTGTTTGCTGGCACTCAAGGGCCTGGAAATGGCGGCAACTTGACCCTAACTACAGGGCGATTGATTATCAAAGATGGGGCGGCAATAAGTGTCAGCAGTGAAGCTCGAAAAAATGTTAACTATCAAAAGGATGTACCTAATTTAGGTCTAGCAGGCGAGCTCAATGTCAGCGCTCGTTCCATCCTGCTGGATAAAGGAAAACTCACATCTGATAGTGAGTCAGGTAAGGGCGGTGACATTGCGGTACAGGTGCAGGACTTATTACTGATGCGTCGCAACAGTCAAATCTCTACTAATGCCGGAGGTGATAAAACTGGCGGTAATATCACCATCAATGCACCTAATGGCTTTCTCGTCGCCACTCTTTTCGGAAATAGCGATATTACCGCCAACGCCAACTTTGGTTCTGGTGGTAAAATCGCAATCACCGCGAAGAATACCTTTGGATTTGTGTCACGCACTCGTGCAGACGTGGAAAAGCTCGATTCAAAAGATATAAACCCGAATAACATACCAACAAGTGATATCAGTGCATTTTCTCAGCAAAACCCTTCATTAAGTGGCACTGTACAAATCAACTCACCAGATGCTGACCCCAGTAAAGGATTAGTGGAACTACCTGTAAATCTGGTTGATGCTTCGCAGCAAATTGCTGCTAGTTGTAGTTCTGGTGGAAAAATAGGAAGAAGTTCATTTGTTACTACTGGGCGTGGAGGAATACAAGCCGATCCCACAGAGCCATTGATAGCTGATGATGCAGTGCTAGCAGATTGGATCGCCCTCCCTCCAGAGAGTCAGAATCGGGCTGAGGGTATTCAGAAAAGAGCCGTTATTCAGGCGCAGGGATACAGAGAAGAAAAATCACAGAAGGTTAATTCTGTCAATGAACCTACTCAAATTGTAGAAGCCCAAGGGTGGATTCTAGATGCCAATGGGAACGTGGTTCTGGTTGCTCAAGTACCCACGGCATCGCCCCATAACTCCTCACTCGTTGCTACATCTTGTGCTGCTAAGTAGGTCGGCGTAAATAATTATTGTTGGAATAAGGTAGTTCTTGCTGAGAGCAGGGAGCAGGGGGAGAAAGAGTTTGAGCCTTATTTACTTTTCTTCACACAGTTTGGTTTTATTGCACCGACTTACTCATAGCAAAGTGCTGAGTGCTGAGTACTGAGTGCTGAGTAAAAACCCAGTAATTTCAAGGTTTTGAGCAATCACCAATGTCCTAACTGCCTTGGCGGTTGCTATAATTAAAATTTGAGATTCTCGTAACTTTTGTTGGTGCGTTGGCGTAGACCGTCGTAGACATTGCTGCTTTGCAATGAACTTTAGTTATAGCAAGGGACTGGGGACTGGGTGAAAAGTCTTTGGTGTCTAAGTTTTATCATCTCTTGATGTTCTAAGCACCTTGGCTGTTGTGATAATAACCAATAGTTATTTTTCCCCTAGCTTGTACAAACATATAAAAATTCTGTAGTGAGACTTAAGGGCACTACAGGAGAAATCAAAATAATCAAATAATTAGAAAATTAGAAAAAAGTTGTCAGATTTCCAAATTGGTTGTTTATGTAATATTCTTTACAAGCCGATCGCGAATTGTTTGGAGCTGGTCTTGAGTTTTAATTGGCTCTCGCGGTGCTGGCAATTCAGTATTCGGCCAGTTAGGTAAATCATTGCAGGGACATAACAACGCCGGCATCCCGACGTTTCGCGCGGCTACTGGCATACTGCATCGGCTGCAAGGGAGCATATTCCATGCTGGTGTCAACAATTCAGCAATGGTTTCGTATGTACCCTCAAGGTAACAATCACCCGATTCCGGTGAAATAATTTTTTGCCAGCATTCTTCAAATTCTTCACTATAGCGATCGCCATTTAGCACGGATTGGGGCAAAAAGCTTGCCTCACCGTTGCCCGTAATCACTTTCTTACCTAACTGAAACCAGTAGGCAAGGTATTGTTTAACTTCTTGTTTGGTTGCCATATTACAATTCTAGATTTTAAATTTAGGATTGATTTGAATCAAGAGTTAAGAATCTTGACTCCTGAATGTTCCAGGATCACCTCTATTTAAGAGTGGCGAACCAAGGATGCTGAGATTGAGAACATGGCCGCCAGTCACTAAATAAACAGTTTCGCTAAGTGTTGCTAGCTGGCGTACTAAAGAACCGAGGCGATCGCGGAACGTTCTCCCAAGGGGATAAGCTGGTATCACACCCCAACCGACCTCTTCAGCTACAAACAGCATATCAGCAGCAACCAGTTCCACTGTCTCTAATAACTCTGCAAGGATATTTTCCCAGTTAGATTCATCCTGTTCTAAGAGATTAGCAACCCAAGTTCCTAAAGAATCAACTAAAAGACAGGTATAGGGTTTGGCATCAGCAAGGGTAGCAGACAGTTCCACGGGTACAGATAAAGTTACCCAGTCTTGGGGACGACGTTGTTGGTGTTCTAAAATGCGTTGATGCCACTCTTGATCGTCTAGGTTATCGGTGGCTGTTGCTATATAAATAACTGCTTTTCCTGACTGCATAGCCAAAGTTTCCGCCCATTCACTTTTACCAGATCGTGCTGGCCCTGTTACTAAGATGATTTTACCCAAAGTTTTTTACTGAGTATTTAACAAGAGAGGCAGGAGGCAGGAGGCAGAGGGCAGGAGGTAGAAGGAATATTGCCGTCGCCTCTTGCGGTTTGAGTTCTTCACCAAAATCTACGATTTCGTGGCTTGGAATTAGATGGGGTTGAGACCAACAAATACATTCCAACCTCCTGCCTCCTCCACATATCCACAGTTACAATTTATTACCACAATTTTTTACTTCATCGGTGATATTTTTGGTTTCAAATAACTTTTAAGGGATAAAATTAGCACCAGCATGATTAATGCTACAACTGGCAAAAGCTAAAAATCCCAACAACCCCATTCTCAATTATTCAATACCACTGGGGAAAGCAAACTTTAGGATATCTTTATGAACGCAGGCTTAAAACGCATTGAAGCAACTCTACACGATTTAGGGAATCACGGCACTGCCTCTACTGCCGAAACAGGTGATTCGACGACAAAACGACCTTTCTCTTTTAGAATCAGCGTCGGAGCCAACGAACCCACAGAAAGTACACAAATTCCATCCTCTCAGGATGAGAAACTCGTTGAATTGGGCAAAGAGACTGAGAGTGATTATCCTTCAGAACAAAATTTCTTTCCTCACCATGACTCTGTGCAGACCTTTCAAACAGAAGAGAATGGTAGCAAAACACCCAGCCTACCCAAGTTGAAAACTCCGAGCTTTAGTAGCCATCGCCACGGAGCAAATCCAGCATTGGCGATGAATCTACTCCAAGAAATTCAGGAAACTGTCGGCGGTTGGCAAACAGAATTGCAAAATATTTTGAAGCAAATTCAGGATATTTACTTAGAAGGGCCAATTGTCAATGGCTGGTTAGAATCCAATCCCACTGAATCAGAACCGGGAGGAACCGCGACACTTCGCCATGCAGAAGTTGACCGCCTGATGAACTACGTAGAAGAAATTTGCGCCACTGGTGGAAAAGTATCTTATCAATCATCTATTACTGGCTATCGCCTCTGTGGTGTAGACGATACTGGTAAAGTTTGGTCGCGCCCATGTCCAGCGGATCAGGTTCCCAATGTTAGTATGGCGATCGCTCGTTACCAAAAGTTACGTCAACTGTTAGGGCGCAAGCAATCTTTGGAAACCCGCCTTAGTCAACTGGCGCAAACTCTTGTAGTTTTACACAGTCATATTCAACAAACGTAAAGTTTTAAAGATTATTTCCGAAGAAACTCGGTTGGTAGGTCGGTAAATTTTGGTTTAGATTAACTCTCAGCAGTTATGCGTTGGATTTAGATTTTAATCTAAAATCGTTCGACTGAGCGTAGCCGTACCCCTCCGGGGAAGCAAGCTACGTGTAGCGTTCCGTTCGCGCAGCGTCTCGTAGAGAAGGAAAGTCCCAAATCTCAAATCCAAAATTAAATCTATGCCAGACATCCAAATCTCTGCCATTATTTGTACTTACAATCGAGATACCTATTTAGGGGCTGCAATTGATAGTCTTTTAGCACAGGATTTTGCTGCTGACTTTGAAATTGTGATAGTTGATAATGGATCTAGCGATCGCACTCGTGAGGTTGTAGAACAAAGAACCCACAATCCGCGCCTGAAGTATGTTTTTGAACCCACCATTGGTTTATCTGTCGCCCGTAACACGGGTGCAAAGGTAGCCAGTGGTGATATTCTTGCTTATCTAGATGACGATGCCGTTGCCAGTAAGGGCTGGCTACAAGTTTTATATTCTGCCTATTACAATAATTCTAAACTAGCGATCGCAGGTGGCAAAGTCACTCTCCTGTGGCCTCCAGGAATTCAACAACCAGGCTGGCTATCTCCGGGACTAGCTGCAAATTTGGGTGCATACGACTTAGGTGACAGTACCATTTACATTGAGCAACCTGGCTCAACACCCAGAGGCTTAAATTACTCCATCCGCCGCAGTTTCCTAGAAGAAATTGGCGGTTTCGATCCTCATCTCGGTCGAGTGGGGAAAAATTTATTATCTAACGAAGAACTGCAAATGACCGAATTTGCCCTACAGCGTGGTTGGCAAGTAGCTTATCTTCCCGAAGCACTCGTCGCTCACAATGTAGCCCCAGAGCGCCTCCAACGCTCTTGGTTTTTAAACCGAGGCTGGTGGCAGGGTATCAGTGAATGCTATCGAGAACAACTCGCTGGTAAAGCTGGGATCGCTCAATTGCTGCGAGGTAGCGAACGGTTTGTGCGAGGCTTGTATAAAGCATTACAATATTTCTCCGATCCAGCAGAACGGTTTGACAAACTGGTGTATGCTTACGGTCAGATTGGTTACTTAAATGCTGCTATTCAGGGTCTTTTATCTACATCAAATAAGAAATAAAGAAGAATGGAGAATTCAGAATTCAGAATTCAGAATGCTTTTCTGTTAGGGATTCAACTACTACCTGATTGTAGACCTTCAAATCTCCAATTTGGAAAGAGTTTAAAATCCGCAATCATATTCCAGTCCATTCTGACTCCTAACTCCTAACTCCTAACTCCTAACTCCTAACTCCTAAATATATGTCATCTAAAATACCAGTTTCAGTACTAATTCCGGCAAAAAACGAACAAGCTAACTTGCCTGCTTGCCTTACTAGCCTCAGCAGAGCAGATGAAATATTTGTAGTAGATTCTCAAAGTAGCGACAACAGTATTGAAATTGCTAAAAGTTACGGTGTAAATGTCGTACAATTCAACTTCAATGGACGCTGGCCCAAAAAGAAAAACTGGTCTTTAGATAATTTGCCTTTCCGTAATGAATGGGTGCTAATTGTAGATTGTGATGAGCGCATCACCCCCGAACTTTGGGAAGAAATTGACCAAGCAATTCAAAATGATGAATATACAGGTTATTATCTCAACCGCCGCGTATTTTTCTTAGGAAAATGGATTCGTTATGGTGGTAAATATCCTGATTGGAATCTACGTTTATTTCAACATAAAAAAGGTCGCTACGAAAATCTAAATACAGAAGATATTCCTAATACTGGTGATAACGAAGTTCACGAACACGTGGTTTTGCAGGGGAAAGTTGGGTATCTCAAAAATGATATGCTCCACGAAGACTTCCGCGACCTTTACCACTGGTTAGAACGCCACAACCGATATTCAAACTGGGAAGCCAGGGTTTATTTTAATATTCTTACAGGTAAAGATGATAGCGGTACTATCGGCGCTAATCTATTTGGCGATGCCGTGCAACGCAAACGATTTCTGAAAAAAGTTTGGGTACACCTGCCATTTAAACCCGTTTTGCGATTTGTTTTGTTCTATATAATTCAACGCGGTTTTTTAGATGGCAAAGCGGGATATATCTATGCACGTTTGCTGAGTCAATATGAATATCAAATTGGCGTTAAACTTTACGAATTACGCAACTGTGGTGGTCACTTAAATACTGCAACTACGGCGAAGGATGAAGCAGGGGAGCAGGGGAACAGAGAAGCAGAAGCAAAGCTATTGACCATTGATTCCTAACTGCTGTCTCAACTCCTAACTCCTAACTCCTAACTCCTAACTAAATGACTAATGACCAACCTTTCGTAGATTTACGCAAATATGACCAATCTTGGTTTGACCGGGGGCGTCCAAGTTGGTACGTTTTATTATGGTGGTTTGTACAAGCGATCGCCTTTCCTCTAACTCCTCAACCGTTAAATATTCTGCGTTCTGCTTTGCTACGATTATTTGGCGCTCGTATCGGCAAAGGTGTATTAATTCGACCCACAGCCCGCTTCACTTACCCCTGGAAAGTCACTATTGGCAACTACAGTTGGATTGGAGATAACGTAGTTATATATAGCCTCGATCAAATCCATATCGGCGAACATTGCGTAGTTTCCCAAAAAAGTTATCTGTGTACTGGTACTCACGATCTCCAAGATCCTGCCTTTGGGTTGAAAACAGCGAGTATTACCATTGAAAATGGTGCATGGGTAGCGGCAGATTGTTTTGTTGGGCCAGGAGTGCAAATCGGGGCTAATGCTGTGATTGGCGCTCGGAGTAGTGTTTTTACTAATATGCCTTCTGGACAGGTTTGTTGCGGAAGTCCGTGTCGTCCCAAAACGCCTCGGCTAAAACTCGATCCCTCTACAACCCCGTGATTTTATAGATAAATAGAATAGGGTAGTACAGCTAGCTGTGCTACCTATTTATTTGTTTTTGGGAAGATAATAAAAGTGCGATCGCTATATATTTTAAAGACAAACAAATTCGAGAATTTAAAAAAAAACTTAATAAGAGGCAAGCATGAATTTTAATAAAAATGAAAAGCCTGTTCTTTTAATAGTCGATGATACTCCTGTTAATTTACAAGTATTATTTGATTTATTAGAGTATTACAGTTTTCAAGTTTTAGTAGCTGAAGATGGACAAAGTGCTGTTAAAATGGCAGCTTATGCTTTGCCTGACCTGATTTTACTAGATATATTAATGCCAGGAATCGACGGTTTTGAAACTTGTAGACTTTTGAAAACAAATCCAGCCACTCAAGATATTCCCGTAATATTTATAACTGCCATGAGTGACAACGTAGATAAAGTCAAAGGTTTGAATCTTGGCGCAGTAGATTACATTACCAAACCTCTAGAATATCAAGAGGTTTTAGCTAGGGTAAATACCCATATACGTTTACGAAACCTCACAAAAAAACTCACAGAGCAAAATAAACGTTTAGAGAGCGAAGTCTTGGAGCGCCTACGGGTAGAGGAAAAACTACGATGTCATTCAAATGCATTAGATGAGTGGAACAATCGCTATCAAGCACTAATTCAAGCAAGTGGTCAGATCCTCTATGACTGGCACTTGCATACCAATGAGATTAAATATGGTGGCAATGTAGAGCGAATATTAGGTTACTCTATGCCTGAGATGTTGGGGGGGTTGAACCGCTGGCTAGAATTGGTTCATCCTGACGATCGAAACTTCTTTAACAAAGAGATTAACCGCGTTTTATCCACAAAAGAGCGATTCCACCTGGAATTTCGCGTATGTCGTAAAGATGGCAATTATATCACAGTTGAGGACAACGGCTATATCTTTTTAGATTCTACAGGCAAAGTTGCTCGGATGGCGGGCTTTCTAATTGATATTACGGAACAGCAAGCTGTGCTGCGCGATCGCAAAGATGCAGAACAGAAAATCCGTGAGCAAGCTGCTTTGCTTGATATCACCACAGACGCGATTATCGTTCAAAATTTGATTAACCAAATTCAATTTTGGAATAAAGGGGCTGAACATCTCTACGGTTGGATGGCAGAAGAAGTAATGGGCAAGAATGCCAATCAGCTTTTTTATCGAAAGCAAAGTTTTTGCCAACTGAAAAACATCCAGGAAACTTTAGCTGAGAGTGGTTCGTGGCAAGGTGAGTTACATCAAGTCACAAAACAAGGCAAAGAAATCATCGTTGCTAGCTGTTGGACACTGGTAAATGATGATCGGGGACAAGCCAAATCCATCCTGATTGTCAATTCCAACATCACAGAGAAAAAGCAACTTGAAGCCCAGTTTCTCCGGGCCCAGCGGATGGAGAGTCTTGGTACTTTAGCAAGTGGCATCGCCCACGACCTCAACAATGCACTGACACCGATGATGATGACAGTACAACTTTTAGAGGCAAAGCTGCCGGATGAAAAAAGTCAGAAATGGCTAACAATTATGGAAACAAATATTAAACGTGCAGCAGATTTAGTTAAACAAGTGCTATGGTTTTCACGCGGATCTGTAGGTAACTTTAAAACCTTACAGGTACAGAATTCAATTTTAGAAATTGAAAATATTGTTAAGCAAACATTTTCCAAAGCTATTGAAATCCGCATTGATGTTCCCCAGCAAAACTTCTGGAATGTCTTTGGTGATGCGACTCAGCTACACCAAGTACTGATGAACCTCTGCATTAATGCTCGTGATGCTATGCCTCATGGCGGTATCCTAAAAATTTCTGCGAAGAATTTCTGGGTTGATAGCCACTATGCCCGGATGAATATTGATGCTAAGGTGGGTTCTTATGTGATGATTACTGTGTGCGATACAGGTACAGGAATTAAAAGAGAAATAGTAGATCGAATTTTTGAGCCATTTTTCACAACAAAAGAAGTAGGTAAAGGCACAGGGCTTGGTCTTTCAACAGTCCTTGGCATTATCAAAAGCCACAGTGGTTTTGTAAATGTAGTTAGTGAAGTGGGCAAAGGTACAGAGTTTCAAGTTTGCTTACCCGTAAGGCAGACAATCGAAGCAGATAGTAAATTAGCTAGATATCAGGAATTACCAGCAGGTCATGGAGAATTAATTCTTGTTGTTGATGATGAAGATTCAATTCGAGAGGTTACTCAAACTTGGTTAGAACAAAATGCCTATAAAGTTTTAGTGGCTAGTGATGGTATTGATGCGATCGCACTATATACAAAATATCAACAAGAAATTAGTGTGGTGTTGGTTGATATGATGATGCCATCTATGGATGGGCCAACGACTATCAATGTGTTGAAAAAAATTAATCCAGATATCAAAATTATTGGTGTTAGTGGATTAGCATCCAATCATAAAATGATTAAAAACCTTGGTAATAGTGTCAAAACCCTTTTGTCTAAGCCCTACACCTCAAGCGACTTGTTAAGAAATTTACAGATGGTGATTAGCACAAATTAGAGTTTGTCATTAGTCATTAGTCATTAGTCATTTGTCATTTGTCATTTGTCATTAGTGAATAACCAATGCCCAACGCCCCTCAAGAGTGCTGAGTCATGTTAGCGGTAGCGGGGCGTTTAGCCCGTGCTGAGTCAATACGGTTCAGATAAGCTTTTTTTTCTCCCCCTGCTTCCCCTGCATCCCCTGCTCCCCCTGCCTGCCTCAACGGATAAATTTCCTTAACTGAACCGTATTGCGTGCTGAGTTAGGAATCTTGCTTCTTTACTCAGGACTGGGAACTCGGAAAAAAGGAACTGTTTTGCCCCATGCCCAATCCCCAATGCCCAAGCAAAATGGTAAGTAGCAGTGGTAATATGTTTTCATGGCTGCTCTAATCCTTGCTATTGATGAACAAACTATTGGATGAAACGCTGTCAATCAAAATTGCCCAACAGATAAACAGCAAAGCTAGTACTCCATTTGATAATGCTTATAAAGCAGCATTATCTACTGAGGGAGCAAGGTATATTCAGGGATTTTTAGCTTTTCCTGGGAAGCCATATAAACCGATTGAACACAGTTGGATTGAGCTAGACGACGCCTTCGATGTCCGCATTATCGATCCCACATTACCTTACCTGAACAAAAATCCCCAAGAAATCTGGTATTTTGCAGCACATAGTCTGACTGTTAAAAAACTGAAAGCCATCATTGAAGAATCAAAAGAAGATTATCCAGAAGATGATCCATTGCCAATTTATGGCGATCCACCTTATGAATATTACGGTGATGTAATGTTGGGTGGTCAAGACTATCTAACAGCATATCAAGCCGCAGAGACTAAGTGCAGAGAAATCAACGAACTCAACCCTGAGAATAACTAATAAAACTAAATTAAATAATTCATAATTGCAAATTACGAATTACGAATTATTTAATAGGATTTCCCATCGCTGCCAAAGTATTCCCTATAGCCGCAAATTTTGTCTCCACGCACATCAAAAGAAACTGCTACCCGATTTTTGTAAGGCTGTCCGAACAAAAGCCCCTCATCCCGAAACTCAAAAACAGCTGTCGTTTCATTGCTCGTAACACGGTCTAGACCAGCCAGTTTCAATCCAGGATTGAATGATTCAGAAACGTAGTCAAAAAATTCTCTAGCTCGTTCTTTCCCCACATTCAACCCGTGGAATTTTGCCATAGGAAACCAAAGGGTAAAATCTTCTGTGAGCATATCTAACAACGGTTCCCACTCTCCTGTTGCCATACCATGCGTCAGATTATCAAATGCCTGTTGAGCAACTTGTAAAGTATTTTCTGAATCTTGTGTCATTTCTGTACTATGGTTTGTAGCCATTCAATCAGCGGTCTTAAGGTTCCTGGCAATGCTGACTCACTCACAGTCACTGTATGCTGCTTGCCGTTATCTTCTACTGTTAACTTATACTGAAAGCGATCGCTCTGGGGATTTGGTGAAGTAATTAGTTCGGGTAGCCTAAATAAATCAGCAACTTCCACTAGTTGTGGAAGTGTGGCAGCTTCATCTGGCGGGAGAGTGTCTGTATCAACGGTTGTCTTCTTGGTAATTCCAGCAAAGCCGCCCGTGCGTTCAAATGATACCCGCATTTTTTTGCTCTCCGTTGTGCTACTTAGTTAAAATATATACTAAAACTGGAAGATGATAGTTCTCACCTCCCAGTTTAACAACAACAAACAACACATCTAAAAAGTTAGAAGTTAAGAGTTAGGAGTTAGAAGTTAAGAAAAAACTCCTAACTCTTAACTCCTCACTCCTAACTTTAAATAACTCCTACCTTTTGCCAAGCATTTCGCACAGCTTTTTGCTCATTACTGTCATTACCATAGAGTTCGCCAGCAACTTGAATGGTGACGTTGGCAGCTTTTTTAAAATCTGCTTTGGCACGCAAGCGATCGCGTAAAGCTATGTACCATATTTTGCCAGCTTTTTCCCAAGCATACCCACCAATCTCCACAGCCGCTAGATAAAAGGCATGGTTAGGGATTCCTGAGTTGATATGCACTCCAGCGTTATCTTCAACACCAGTATATTTATCTTTTATATGGGCTGGTTGAGGATCTTTACCCAATACCGAATCATCATAAGCTGTTCCCGGTACTTTCATTGACCGGAGGGCAACACCTTTGACAGTCGGGACTAAAAGACCTTCACCAATCAGCCAGTCTGCCTCTTGTGCAGTCTGATTTTTGGACTTTTGTTTCACTAAGGAACCAAAGACATCAGAAAACGATTCATTTAGTGCCCCTGGTTCGCCATAATACTGCAAACCCGCTTCATACTGAGTTATCCCATGAGCTAACTCATGCCCAATTACATCAATTGATTTGGTGAAGCGCTGAAACATTTCTCCGTCGCCATCACCATAAACCATTTGGTCGCCGTTCCAAAAAGCGTTGTCATATTTAACGCCATAATGCACGGTGGAGTCTAAACGTAGTCCTTTGTCGTCAACGGAATTGCGATCGAATATTTCATGAAATAAGTCATAAGTAGCACCAGCAGCATCGTAGGCTTCATTTACTGATGCATCACTGCTTGGTGGGTCTCCTTCACCGCGTACCAATGTGCCAGGGAGTTGCTGGCCATTTTTGGCATCGTAAATGGTGCGCCGCTTTTCACCCGGAGAAGGTGCAAAGGAAACATTACCTATAACATCTCTGCGTCCGCGAAGCTGTGCTGAAACATTTAATGTATGAAAAGCCCAACTCCGCTGTTGAGGATTGCCATTCACGACGACATTTTCCAGCATGTGGGGCGGGATAATACAACAAATAGGGCATCTAGAGACAGGTGGATGCTCATACTTAAACCCGACTGATTTCTTTTTATTTCGAGCCATCCAAGATATTCTCCTTTTGAAACTAAGTGATGGCAAACAGTGGCTTGAACTCCACTAGAGAAAGGAGCAGAAAAACGAATCCAAATCGTGTGTTTCTGGTTTCTTTTGGGAAGAAAATTTTCTACTCTGTATTTTCGGATAGGTTTGTAGAGGATTGATGATACCCTCATGGGTACTTATGATGTGGAAATATTCAACTTCTTGCATAAATCCAAAATAAGAACCCCACCCCGCCTTTGACTTACGTCAAAGTTTCCCCTCCCCGCCTGCGGGGAGGGGCTGGGGGTGGGGTTTAGGGGACTTTTGCAAGAGGTCTATTGTATAAAAACACAAAGCCAGCTTAATTACTGTAAGTTTCAGCTAAAACTCTTGTGTAAGTTAGCAAGACCTCCTTTACAGACCTAATGCGTTTATATATTAGTTGCGATCGAGAGAAATAATATTATTTATTGCTGTTTTGTTACTATCAAGCGGTTAATGCGATAAATGCCTATTGGAGACGGGCTGATCTCAAATCTAGGCATCCAAAACCGAGAATTTTCACAAACAGCCACCAAACACTGCTAGTCAGCCAAAAATTTGGGACTCTCAAAGTCAGAAGCACAAGCGATCAGGAGCAATACGACGCAGCAGGCGATCGCCTCCATATTCTATTCACTGAAATTTGTGGATAATGGGAGAAGGTAAAAATATAAAAGAAAACAGAATATGCATTGGTCGCATCTATTACTCTAACTTTATCGGATTTTTTGCGATTGCAATGAAAACAGGTCAAAGCTAGATTATCAATTGAGTTAGCACCGCTTTTGGAAATAGGAATCACATGGTCTGTAAAGGTGGTAGTTGAGAAATCGGAACACACCAAACTTGACGTTTTTCAGTTCGATGATGACCTTTCTCTATGCGTTCATCGTAACTATGGGTAATACCTTCAAACTTTTGGGATAAGTGTTGCTCAAACCAATTTTTAACTTGCTGGTGTAGTATTGGATGATTACCTTTAAGTGCTAAGACATAATCGCGAATTTCTCACAAACAATAAAAAATCAATTTATATGGACTGATGTTAGACATTTTTAGGACTTACGCAAAACATAACGAAAGTAGCGGTAATTCATGAATTACCGCTACGCAATAATCAGGTTTTCAGGCACATCTTGCGTAAGTCCTGATTTTTTTGATACATTATCAATTGAAATTTAGATGGGTAAACACAGTAAGTATAA